>NZ_DATDGQ010000369.1:0-19429 GCF_036522015.1 Binatus sp. (SeqCode) | reverse complement strand
GTTGTACTTGTTGATTACCGTGACGCCGACATTCTGGAACGTGTTCATCTCGTTGAAAATCTTATTTATGCCGTCCAGGCCGCACGTGCCGGTCACCATTGCCTTGGGCGTGACCTTCTTCGCTTCGACCATTTGCAGCATCGCCGGATAGTGCGACGCCTGCATCCCGAGCGATCCGATCAACTGCAACTCCATCGTGACGATCCGATCGATCGGCACCGGAATCTCGCCCTGCTCCGCCGCGGTCGTCAGCCCAATCTGCAGATGACGTCCCTGCTTGCGCAGGCTCATGATCGAGTTGCGGCAAGTGGCCGAGACCCCGAGCGCATCGACGGATACATGCGCGCCGCTGCCTGTCAGATCGAAAATCGCGGAGATCAGATCGGTCTTCTTCGCATTGATCACGTGCGCCGCGCCCATGCCCTTGGCGAGCTCGAGCTTGGCCGAGTCGAGATCGACACCGATGACGTTGGCTCCCATAGCGGCTGCGATGTTGATCGCTGACAATCCGATTCCGCCGCATCCGTGAACCACGACCCATTCACCCGGCTTCACTTGCGCGCGATCGACGACGCCGTGAAACGACGTCATGAAGCGGCAGCCCATCGAGGCCGCCTCGACGAAGTCGATGCTCGGCGGGAGCGTGACGAGGTTCATGTCCGCGAACGGCACCGCGACCAGGTGGCCGAATCCGCCGTGATATGAAAATCCCGGAAGCAGCGGAGTGAGACACACGTTGGATTGCCCGTTGCGGCAGTACTCGCAAGTTCCGTCGCCCTGGCTGAACGGCACCACGACGCGTGCGCCCTTCTTGAAGTTGCGCACGTCCTTGCCCACTTCCTCGACGACGCCGGTGAACTCATGCCCGAGGACCGCGCCGGGCTGCGCTGACAGTCCCATCCAGGTCCAGTCGCCCGACCACGCATGCCAGTCGGAACGGCAGATGCCGTTGGCCTCGACGCGCACGATCGCGCTGGTCGGTGCACATTCGGGATCGGGAAGCGTTTTGACGACGAGCGGTTTTTTAGTCGCCTCGAATACTGCTGCTTTCATTTCTGCCTGAGCCTCCTGGTCAATTTCGCGATCGATTTCGGATATAGCGCCTTTGCCGGCGAATCGGCAAATTCTCTCCGATTGTTAGAGCAGGCGCGCGACGGTTTTCTCGAATTCGGCCGGCGTGCTCGCATCGATATCTACCGGATGCAGATCGACGCCCGCTTCGTCCTGCGCCTTCAGCCGCTCGACTGCCCCCTCGATGCCGCCGATATAACCCAACTCTGCCAGCAGCTTGGGCGAGAGCGCCGCGGTGCCCGCCTTCGATCCGCCCGCATCCCACGCCTGCTTGACCTTTTGCACGTCGTCGCCGAAGCCGAAGCGCGTGAGTTGCTCGGAATAGAAAGTCCCCATGCGCGCGGCATAGAACGCGACGTTGGCCGCGTGTCCCGCGACTGCGCGATCGACATTGGCGGTGACGGTCACGTGTCCGGGGGCTTTCACCGCCACGTCGCGCGGATTGCGTCCGGCGGCGCTGGCGATCTCGCGAAAATCCGCGATCGCCTTCTTGAGCGAGTTGATCGGGATCATCACCGGCAGCCATCCGTCAGTTTTCTTCGCCGTGAACTCGACGCTCTTCTTGTTGAGCGACGCGATCCAGATCGGGATGTGCTTGCGCGGAGTCTCGAAGCGCATCGTGAAGCCGCGCTGCAGCTTGAACAGCTTGCCTTCGTAGTTGAGCGGGGTCTGCGCCACTATCATGTTGATAATATCGACGTACTCTTTCAGCCGCGTCAGCGGCGGGTTGAACTGGACGCCGTGAAAATGTTCGATTACCTGCGGACCGCTGGTGCCCAAACCGATGATCATGCGGCCGTTGCTGAGCTCGTCCAGCGTGCCGAAATGCTGCGCGAGCGCGGCCGGCGTGCGCGAGTATATATTCACGATCGAGGTCGCGAGCTGGATCTTGCTGGTATGCTCCGCGAGCAGCGTCAGCAGCGTGAACGCGTCGCGGCCCCAGGCTTCGGCCACCCAGATCGAGTGAATCCCGGCCGCGTCCGCGATTTTTGCATGTTCGATCGTCTTCTTGAAATCGGGCTTCCCCTGCCAATTGACTCCGACTGATAATTTGCGCGCCATTGGAATCTCCTCTTACGCGATGTCGCGAATCCTTTCGTGCCATCGGCTGACATTTTTGAAATCTTGCACCATCGAGAAATTCGACGGATTGAGCGCAAGAAAAAACAGCGGATGGTAGACTGAGGCGTCCGCCATCGTGAAGCTCTTGCCCAGAAAAAAGTCCTTGCCCGCGAGCTGATCGTCGATCATCCGCAGATGACCCGCGAGCTGCTCCTTCATCGCCGCGTGACGCTCGCGCATCTGCGCCGTCGTCATCCCGATCAGCTTCTCGCGATTCGCTTTCAGCTTCGCGTCCCCGGCCCCATCGAGCAAATCAGGAATAGTGAGAAACAAAATCGACATGAAGAACGTGTTGTCGGCCCAATTGTCGATAAGCTCGATGAGCAGCCGTGACTCGTCGGGGATCACGCGATTCGCCGGCGCCTTGCGGTCCAGCCACTTGATGATGTCGGCTGAGTTGTAAACCACCTCGCCGTCCCATTCGAGCACCGGCACCCGCGTCCACGCGCCCTTGGTCACCGCGAGCAGGTTGGTCTTGTCCTCGTAATGGCAATCGATCGGATGCCACTTGAGCTGCTTGTAGGCGAGCACGCGCCGCACCTTCTCGGAAAACGGCGAGATTGGGTACTGGTAGAGATTTATTTGACTCATGCCATCAGATCCTCGTGACCGTCAGTCCGAACGCGATATCTTCGCGAATCAAGTTCCGAATATGGCATCCGCGCTCGGCAACTTCGACCAATCGGCGAAGCTGCTCGTCACTGCTGCTGGATTCAACTTGAAGTTCTACTTTAATTTCTTCCAAATGCCCTTTTTCGTTGGCCCACGCGTGCACCGACGTTCTGCCAAGCTCGACTTTGCGCACGCGCGCAGCCACTCGGAGCGACATCAGCAGACATCCACCGAGCGCGCCGAGAAACGACGACACCGGATCCGGCGCCGCCGCATCTTCTCCCGACAGCCGCCATCGCAGGCCACCGTACTTCACTTCGGCGTTTAGCGAATCGCCCACGGCTTCGACCGTGACCTCGCGACGATGCGTCGGCTCCTGCGATGAATCCGTAGCTGGCACTTAAGGGCGCGTCGTTCTCCAACGCCCAACCCTAGCCGAGACAGCGACTTTTCTACAAACCGTTCGTTCAGGGATTCGCCGCAATTCCAGGCTGCTCGATTTTTCCGCGGCGAAGTATCATTGTATGAGATAGCCGCGGGGTAAGCTCCATGAAGACGCGATACATATACCTGTTCGTCGCCGTCACATTTGTCGCCACTCTCGCCTCCTACGCCGTCGCCCACGATATGGACGATATGGACTCGGGCAGCGACAGCGGCGGCACCGGCGCGATGGGTCAGATGGGCGCGCACATGAAGATGAGCGATCACATGACGATGACCGAGACGCGAGCGATGACGCCGGCGGACACGCAGCGCGGCGAACAGATCGTTGCGACGATGCGCGCGAAGCTCGCCAAATACGAGGACTACAAAGCCGCGATCGCCGACGGCTACGTGCCTTACATGGAGTCGGTGCCGCAGGACGTTTACCACTTCGCCAATCGCACGGCGACGGCGTCAGAGTACATGGGCGATTTCGATCTCGCGCGCCCCGGCTCTCTCCTCTACGAGAAAAAAACCTTCGGCGGATACAAGTTGGTCGGTGCGATGTATGATGCGCCGGCCGCCGATACTCCCGAGCAGCTCGACGCGTTGATCCCGCTGAGCCTTTCTCATTGGCACGCACATACCAACATTTGCCTCCCGAAGGGCGTGACCGAGGCCGACGTGTTCAACGGCAATGTAACACCGAAGATTCGTCCGGATATTACCTCGGCTGCTCGTGCTCCGACGGAGTTTGGTCGCGGCGGCGGCGCAGGTGACGCCGCACGCATGCGCGTCGGGTACCTGGCCGATCCGCGCTTCGGCTTCACTGGCACGATTTCAAATCAGGCGGATTGCGAGGCGGCGGACGGAAATTTTCACAAGCAGATCTTCGGCTGGATGATCCACGTCTACCCGTTCGCGAGCGAAGATCTCAAGGTCGCATTCAGCCTCGAAGTGCCCTGACTCTAGCGCGTGACCCACGGCAGCATCGTTGAGGCAGCAATCCTCGCTTGTGTCTCGGGAGGCTGGTTCTGGCCGTGGGGCGAGGCCCACGCGTTCGCGCCAATCTCGGCGGCGATTTCGGCTATCACCTCGGGACAGAAATAGTAGCTGCGGATGTGCGCGATGTGTCCCTGTTCCTCCTCGACGCGCTCGACGTTTATCAGCACCTCTTTGGGAGGCTGACCTGCCCATGCGAGAATCAGCCACTCGCCGCCAAAGCATCTGGCCTCCGCGCGGCCCGGCATTCCTTTCGCATTCTCGAAGGTGACGCGGTAATGAGTCATTCCCTTTCCACGTTCGCTTCCGATGCCGTACACGTCGAGGGTGCTATTGTCGAGCAGCAACTTCGTGACGCCTTCAATATCGCGAGCGTTCAACGCCACTACGAAACGATCGATAAGTTCCTTTGACGGAGCGCGATACGCGGTTCGCGTCATGTCGTTTTTCTTCTCCAGGTTGGCACGTCCGCGATGGAGCGCGGACTTGATCGCGCCCACCGTCGTCGAGAGCATCGCCGCGATCTCTTCGAGAGTGAACTCAAACACCTCGCGCAGAACGACGGCAGCCCTCTCCTGCGGCGCCGCGACGCTCATCAGGACGGAAGCGGCTTCGCGGGTCTCGATCGAACGATCGGCGGCCGGTGGAATGCTCGGCCGATCCGATTCGCGCGGATCGAATTCACGACGGCGAACCTGGTCGACCCAGAGATTTGTCGCGATACGGAAGAGATATGAGCGCGGGTCTCTCACCTGCGCCGATTCTGAGAGAACCTCGCCTCGGCCAATTGATCCAAAGCCCTTCAGCAGCGTGTCTTGCAGCAGGTCCTCGGCGTCCCACATGCCGCCGGTAAGGCGGTGGCAGTATCGATACAAAGGTGCGCGCGCCGACTCGATCGTGTCGAGATATTTGTACCAGGCTTCGCGCAGCAACTTGGCCGTCTCATCGGAAATCGGTGGCTGAGCCATTTCAAGGTCTCCTGCACTGTAAGACGAACGAGCGGCGCGAAAAGATACTGGGCCCGGCGCGGCGACCGAACTCAGTTGTCAGCGGCAGTGATACGATATGCGCAGCGGCGCGCGCCCGCCAGGATATGATCGGTGCGCTCGACCCGCGCCTTGTCGCCAAGCACGGTGCGGAATAGCGACAGTTCTTCGCGGCATAAGCCCTGGCAGGTCGATGCGGCCGCGCAGATGGGACAATGATTCTCCGCCAACAGCATCGAGCCGTCGGACATCCGCGAGCATTCGGCCATGTATCCCTGCTCGCGCCGAATCTCCGCCAACGCTTGCGCGCGCTTCGCAACCGAAGTCCCAGCGGGGCGAAGCCGCGCGCGGTACTCCTCAATCTGGCGGCGCGTCCTCTCCCGCAGCAGCTTGTCCATCCCCGCCTCGCCGAACGCCGCGCGCACCGCGCCGATGATCTCGACGGTCAGGTCGCCGTGCGTATCGGGAAAGCGCTCGGCCGCGCCGCTGGTCAATCGCCACACCCGCGCCGGCCGTCCAACCTTGCGCCGTTCATCGGTAAATTCGACCAGGCCTTCCAGCTTGAGGCGATAGAGATGCTGGCGCACAGCCATCGCGGTGACGCTGAGGCGTCGCGCAACCTGCGCCGCAGTCTGCGGTCCACGAGTCTTGAGCTGAAAGAGAACGCCCTCCTCTGCACGTGCATCATGCTTCATGAGTGGAATGTTACCGACCGTGAAACATTAGTCAAGTTACCGCTTGACTTAGTATGTAAAGCGAGTACTTTACTAATCATCCACGCGGGGAGGAACGCATCGATGAATACGCAATCGGTCGAAGCCGCTAATCGCACTTTCGTTCGCGCCGCATCGCTCGCTGATCTTCCCGAGGGAGGCCGCATGACGGTCACCCTAGACGGCCATGTGATCGCGCTGTTCCACACGCCCGAGGGAATCTTCGCGGTGGACAATCGATGTCCTCACATGGGCTTTCCGCTCGACCGCGGCACCGTGAAAGACTGCATCCTCACTTGCCACTGGCATCATGCGCGGTTCGACCTGCACAGCGGCGGCGCATTCGATCCGTGGGCCGACGACGTGCGCGCGTTTCCGGTCAAGCTCGAAGGCGGCGACATCTTGATCGATCTCGCGCCGCGCGGCGACTCACACCGGCATCGCGTCGAGCGCCTGCGCGACGGTATCGAGCGCAACATCTCGCTCGTGATCGGCAAGTCGGTGATCGCGATGCTTGACGAGACCGGCGACGCGCGCGAGCCGTTTCGCATCGGACTCGACTTCGGAACGCATTACCGGCGCGACGGATGGGGCGCGGGCCTGACCACTCTCACCTGCATGATGAACTTGCTCCCGCATCTGCGCGCCGAAGATCGCGCGCGTGCGATGTTCCACGGGCTGTGTGCGGTTGCCAACGATTCCGACGGTCATCCGCCGCGCTTCGAGATGCGTCCACTTCCGGGCAGCGGCGCGAGCCTCGCAGAGATCAAGCGATGGCTGCGCAGATTCGTCGAGGTCCGCGATACCGAAGGCGCCGAGCGATGCATCGTGTCAGCCGTGCGCACCGGGTCCACGCCGCGCGAGGTCGCCGACATGATGTTCGCCGCGGCAACCGACCATCGCTATCTCGGAGGCGGCCACACGCTCGATTTCACCAACAAGGCGTTCGAGGCGCTCGATCATGCGGGCTGGGACCTGGCAGAACCGGTGCTCGCCGGCCTCGCGCGCGGCTACGCAACCGGCGACCGAATGGAAGAATCCAACTCGTGGCGCAACCCGATCGACCTCGTCGCGATTCTTGAAACCGCCTTCGAGAGCATTTCGGACGCTCTCGCCCAAGGCGAGCGGTCCAGCCGCTCGTGGAGCGGTCGCGATGCTCTAGTGCCGGTGATTCTCGGCGACGATCCTCAAACTATCGTGGAGGCGATGCTCGCTGCGCTACGAGAAGGATGCGCGCCCGCGCACCTCGCCGGCGCTGTCGCGTATGCTGCCTCGCTTCGGATAGCGCACTTCCCGACCAGCAACGAATTCGGCGATTGGGATACCGCTCATCACAGCTTTACGTTTGCCAACGCCGTGCATCAGTCAGTGCGCCGGGTGGACTCGCCCGAGTTGGTGCGCGGAATCTTCGACGCGGCGATGACCGTATATCTCGATCGATTTCTCAACGTGCCGGCCGCGAAGCTTCCCGAGCCGAACGGCAACGGAACAAGCGCGGCGGGTCGGCTCGCCGAGTTGCCGGCTCTGCTCGATCGGCAACAGCAAATGAATCAAGCTGGCGCTCTGGTCGCGTCCTACCTCGGCGCGGGCGCAGATGCCGACCCGCTGCTCGCGACGCTCGGCAACGCGCTGTTGCGCGAGGATCGCGACTTCCACGCGATCCAGGACATCGAAGCCGCCGTCCGTCAGTACTCGATCCTGAAAGGAACTCCTGCCGCCGCGCACGTGCTGATCGCGACGACGCGCTACCTGGCCGCGCACTCTCCAACTGTCCGCGCGCAGGCGCAGACCTATCAGATCGCGCTGCGCTTGAATCGCGGCGAGCACGTCTTCGACGAACAATAGTAAGGCGAAACATATGAATCCCGTCGACTACACCGCTCTAGATGAGACGCTCGAAATCATGGCGCCGATGGGCCCCAACCTGAGCAACGGTTTCTCGAATCACGCGCCGATGGCAATCGAAGCGATGTGCGCGATGGGACGCGCCGACGCCGTGATGCCATGGTTCGAGGGTTACCGACACTGGCTCGTGCCGCGTCATACGCGAGTCGCCCGCCTTACGAATGACAACTGGCGCGCCGCGCGCGGCGACCTGCGCCGGACCGAGGATTGGTTCGAGTTCTTCCGCAACGAGTTCGAAGAGCGTCCCTGGCAATCGGTGCTGGACGACTGGGCGGCGCGGCTCGCGCCCGGCCTGATGGCGGCTGCGACGCACGGCGTAATTCGCACCGGGCATGCGACTCGCACGCTCGCTCTCGAGAACACCCCTGCGCGCCGCCGCGAGTTGGCCGACGGACTAGCCTATTGGGCAGCCGACTATCTGCCGCTTCCAGCTGTTCGTCACACCGGCGCTCGCGCGAAGCCGTCAGATGCGATCGCTTGCGTGCAGATGACTCCGCCTGAGATTCGCCGCGGCAACTTCGGCGCCTTTACCGACGCGCTCGCGCGGCTAGATTCCTTTCCGCCTTTCAACGGTACGCTCGACGCAGTCGATACTACCGGCGACCCGTCCGCATTCCTCTCCGATCTTACTGCCACCTTTGCGCGCGTCTTTCTTGCCAATGCCCACGACACCTACACAACTATCGCTTTCGTCCATGCCGTTACTGGCCCGTCCGCGCTGCGACCTATTCTCCCGTTCCTCGGCGATAAGACTGCGCGCGCCGCGCTCGCATACGCGTGGCAAACGGCCGCCGCCATGTACGCGACTTTCGGCACACACGCAGACCTGTCGCATCCGGATGAGGTGAAGGTCGGGAATCAGGATGAGCTGATCGAGCGAGCGATCGAATGCGGCGACGAGCATGCGATCAAATTCACCGAGGTTTGTCTGCGCGAGCACGCGCTCAAACCTGACCCGGCATTCCTGGCGGCCGCCAGCCATGCGATTCGGATGCTGAGCGACGCTACTTGATGCCGGAGTAAACCGCGAAGATCAGGTTCTTGTAGGCGCAATCGATCTCGCGGAACCCTGCCGCACGCAGCCATTCCAGCTGATCCTCGAGGGTCGCTGCGCGGTCGAACTTCATTCGTTCCATCGCCGCCGCAAGGTCGCGATCGTCCACGCCCAATTCGCGCACCCGCGTGACCCATCGCTCGTGGTGGAACTGATGCCGCTCCGGAGTCGAACAGCGAAACTGCTCGGCGTTGACGAATACTCCGCCGTCGTTGAGTGCGCCGTAGATTCGGTCGAACAGCGAGCGCTTCTGTTCGTCGCTCAGGTGATGTATCGACAGCGCGGACACCACCGCGTCGTACTTTTCGTGGATCCGATCGACGCCGTAGTCGGAGACCTCGAAACGAAAGCGCTCGCCAGCCAGTTCGAAACGCGCACGCGCGCGCTCGAGCATCTCGTTCGAGATGTCCACCATCGTGATCCGCGCATTCGGGAAACTGTACGCAATGAACGCCGCCATCAGGCCCGTGCCGGCGCCTAGATCGAGAACCTTGAGCGGGCTCTCGCGCGGGAATCGGATTAGATCGATCGCCGCCCGGTAGAAGTCATCGAACCCCGGCACCAGGCGACGCCGCGTGCGGTCATAGTCCTCCGCCGCAATATCGAACGCGTGCTGTACTGAATTCGCCATCTGAAGATTGTGCGGACGCAACGGTCATGAATCAACCGCACGCTTGAGACGGCTCTCGAAGCAGCCGTTCCGCTACTTGCCGAGTTTCGTCATTCCTTTCTTTCTGCGTTCGGCCCATCGCTTCTTCATCAGCTCCGAAAGCCGCTTCCTTCCTGCTTTACTGATGCCGCCGCGCCGCTTTCTGGTCGTGGTAGTCGCCTTGCGACCGGGTTTGCGCCCTCTTCGCTTGCCGGTGGTCGTCGATCCTACGCCTACCAAGGCCGCGATCGCCTTGACAAGCCGGTCTCGTTCCTTCTTCAAGTCGGCAACAATTTTATCGATTTCCAAGTAGGTACTCCTTTAGGTTCCCGATAGGTCCCCAATGCCCGCAAGTTAGAGTTGTAGCACAACCAACAACTATAATTGCTGGAGTTACTAGGAATTGCAATTCTATTGAGATAGGTTGCGCGACGCCCGGCTAGGCCTCGACTGCCGGCCGCGAGAACCTCGTCCTAGGACTCGCGCTACCGGCTGGCGAGGCCGTGACGAAGCAGCTCGCCGGCAATGAGCCGCCGGGCGCGACTTGATCTTCGTTCTCTCGTGATTCTACGGCGAATCTCCCGCGCGTTTTCGGCGAACTCGCGCAGGAACAGTTCGCGGACGATCGTCGCCTGCATGATCCTGCGCGTCTGCGACTTCGAGGTCGCCAAGCCGATCGCACCGGGGTCCGTCGCAGTTTCGTCGCGGTCCGGACCGATCGGTATGGAATCGACGCGTTGTAAACCTCGCAATGCTCTAGTAATAGAAATCTCAGCGGTTATCACCGAAAAAACCCGGTCAGGATTTCGCGCCGCCGCGAAGCCAATCGAGGGCATACAATGCAGAAGCCAATCATTTCCGCCGACTCACATATCACCGAGCCGCCCAACACTTACATCGATCGAATCGATCGCAAGTATAAGGATACGGCGCCGCACATGGTTCACGACGAGAAGCTGGGCGATGTGTTCATCGTCAAGGACTTCCCGCGTCCAATCAACGTCGCGCTGGCGGCAGCCGCGGGCAAGGATGCCAGCGAGCTGAGAACGATCGGCGCCAAGTTCGAAGAGATGCATAAGGGTGGATGGGATCCCAATGCGCGCATGGCCGACCAGGATCGCGACGGCGTCGCCGCCGAAGTCATCTATCCAACTGTCGGCATGGTGCTGTGCAACCATCGCGACTTCGATTACAAGAAGGCCTGCTTCGACGCCTACAACCTCTGGATAGGCGAGTACTGCGCCGCGCATCCGGACAGATTGATAGGCACGGGGCAGACCGCGATGCGTTCGGTCGAGGAAGGCATCGAGGATCTGCGCAAGATGAAGGAGCTCGGGCTCAAGGGCGTCATGATGCCCGGTAACCCGGCGCTCGAGGACTACGACAGTCCTATCTATGCGCCTTTCTATGAGGCCGCGATCGACCTCCAGATGCCGCTCAGCTTTCACATCCTGACCAGCAGCAGCGACAACTTCCAAACGCGCGGGCCCAAGTTGAACAGCTTCCTGTCGATCATCCGGGGATGCCAGGACATCATCGGCACGTTCGTGCTCGGCGGAGTTTTCGAGCGCCATCCGAAGTTGAAAGTAGTATGCGTCGAGGCCGATGCCGGATGGGTACCGCACTATATGTATCGGATGGATCATGCATACGACCGCCATCGCTACTGGCTACCGGCCGGCACGCTTACGAAGATGCCGAGTGAGTATTTCCGCGAGAACGTGTACACGACATTCCAGGACGACTACGTGGCATTCCAGGTCCGGAATCTTTGCAACATCAAGCGCCTGATGTGGGCCAGCGACTTCCCGCATAGCGACTCGACGTGGCCGTGGTCGCAGGACGTGATCTCCCGGCACACGGTCGGGATGACCGCGGACGAGAAGAACCTGGTGCTGCATGACAACGTCGCGGAACTTTACCATCTGAGCATCTAGCGCCCAGGTTTCTTCGCGGCGACGGATTTCGCTCCTTCGAAGCGACTAACCGATGAGGTTAGCCTTTCGAACGGGCAAGGATCTGTAATCTGTGGGTGCGCAACTGTCGAGCGGGGAAACGCCTGGGCAGAGAATTTCGCTCGTGAGCGCGGCGGATCCTCCGCAGAGTCCCGAGACTGAGCTCGTCGAGCGCCTCAGGGCGGGCGACGAGGCTGCGGCACACGAGTTCTTCGATCGCTACGCGGCGCGCATCCGCCGGTTCATCGCGAATTCTCTTGGTGCCGTGGCCGACGAGGCCGACGACATCCTGCAGGAGACCTTCATCGCGCTGGCCGACGCGCTTCCGTTTTTTCGCGGCGACAGTTCGCTGTTCACTTTTGCGTGCGCGATCGCGCATCGCAAAGTTCTCTCTCTTATTCGCACCAACGCGCGACGCGCCCGATTGATGCGCACGGCTCCAATAGCTGAACCCCCAGCTTCGCACGACGCGGGCGCTAATCGGCAATTCAATCGCGCACTGGCCGGGCTGCGGCCGGAGTACCGCGAAGTTTTGCTGCTCAAGTACGTCGAAGAGATCGGCGTAGCGGAAATCGCGCGGATATTGCGGCTTGGCGAGCACGCGGTGGAATCGCGGTTGGCGCGCGCCCGCAAGAGTCTGCGAAAAAGTCTGAAGGAAGAATAATGGACACTGAAAAGAACGAATTTGATTTTGCGGCGAGAATGAAATCCGCGATCGAACCAGCTCGCGGAGTTGACGATCGCGATCTCAGGAACGCGTTCAGCGCCCGCCTCAAGCAAGTCGCGGCGAAGCCCGACGTTGTGCCGATAGAGTTCGACGGCCGCAGAATCGAGGTGCGCCGCGGCGGCACTCTGCTCGGCGCCGCGATGAAGAATGGCGTCCGCCTGATGCATGTATGCGGTGCGCGCACGTTGTGCGCGACCTGCCGCGTCGTGGTGGAATCCGGCGAGGACAATCTGACTCCAATGCGCGGCAGCGAGAAGTTTTCGCTACGCTGGCATCTGTCGGTAAGCCCGCGGACGCGGCTGGCGTGCCAGGCGCGGGTGAACGGGCCGGTCGAAGTAGAGTCGGTATTTCCACTTTGCGGCGAGTTGCCGAATGGGTGAGTGGAGAGGCGAGTGGGTATTGTGCTCGAGGCGAGGAACCTAACCCCTAACCCCTTCCCTCGAGGGAAGGGGGACAAGATTATTTAAGAGTGAATTGAGATGTCTTGGCCTATAAAATTTCGGGCGGTTAGTTTTGCGGTTACTATGGGAGTGACGATCACGGAATCTGTGATGGGTTCGATACCTATTGCTCTTGTGCTTTGGTATTTCGATTTGGCGAGTGGTAGGACGATCCTGGAAGTTATTGTCGTTGTCGTTGCCGCGGTTTCGCTCTCGATATCAATTTACTCGCACGTGCGTCCGGCCCATTTTCCGGCACGCGCGCCCGGCGAAGGAGTCTTATGAAGTCCAATATTCCACGCTGGATCGTTCCGGTTCTCTGGATTATGGCTGTGCTCGACATCGTCAACGGAATCGAGATGTTCTTCTTCCCGTCTGCGTGGTTCTTCAAACTGGTGCCGGGCGTGCCCGAGACCGGACCGTATAATATGCACCTCGTAATGGACGGCGGGACGTTTTTCCTTGCCGTCGGAGTGGGGCTGGTTTTCGCGGCGATAAATCCTGGTCGCAACGCGATCGCCGTCGCCGTAGCAGCTGTTGCAGGCGTGATGCATTCCGCTCTGCACCTGTACTCACATGCCGCGGGATTACTCTCGACTGAGCATCTTTTGACCGAGATACTGGGTATCTACATTCCAGCGATCTTACTAATAGCGATCACCGCTATCCTCTATAGTCAGTCGGACGAAACCCGCACGGCCGCAGCGCGGTCCGCGTAGCCGGAGTTAATACCAATGCGTATCGAACCGCTCGAAGAAAATCAGATTAGCTGGCTGTTGAAGCCGTTGACCTGGATGATGAAGCGGCAAGTCGGCAAGGTTCTCAATCCTCTCAAGGCGTGGGCATATCGGCCCGGCATCACCTTCACGATGTCGATTTTCCAGCAGTCGATTGAGAGCTCGAAAGTCACCCCGCAAGCACTCAAGCGCATGGTCTGTCTGCGCGCAGCGCAGATGATCGGCTGCGTCTTTTGAATAGACATCAACGCTGCCGGTGGCAGCCGAGTCGGACTTAGCGAAGAGAAACTCGCGGCACTTTCGGAGTATGCCGAGAATCCGCTGTTCACGCCGGCCGAGCGCACCGCGCTGCGCTACACAGAGGAGATGACGCTGGCCTCGGTGGACGTTCCTGACGAGGTCTTTGAGGATCTCAAGCGGCATTTCAATACGGAGCAAATCGTCGATCTGACCGCGACTATCGCGCTCGAAAACATGCGCGCGCGATTCAATCGCGCGCTTCAGGTCGAGAGCGACAGCTTTTGCCGGCTGCCGGCGCATCATCCGGCCCTGACGTCGGAGCCGGTGCGTTAATCCTGCCGCACGCTCTTCGGTGCTAGCGCGGAACCTCACCCTCTCCCTTCTGGAGAGGGGAACAGAAAAACTGACTGGGGGCGCGGTTTCGGTTCATCTTCGAGATTTTCTCGGCTTGTGCGGGCCTGATAATATGCTCGACGCTACTTTGGCGGGCCGTAACCCTGGACCGGCGGCGCGGTTATCCAGTTCGGGAGTCGAAAGGCAATCTCACGTTGAAGCAATGGTGCGCGAAAGCACTGGTCCCGGCGATCGCTCTGATTGCGATGGCAGGATGCTCGCACGGGCCGGCTGACAGTTTCGGCGAGCGCGAGGCGGTACCGATTCTTGCGGCTAAAGTCGTGCAGAAGACGGTCTCCGATACGATCCGTGCGATAGGCCGGGTCGAGGCCTTCTCGACGGTGGACGTGAAATCGCAAATCAATGGGCAGGTGATGGAGGTCCATTTCCGCCAGGGACAGGACGTCAAGCAGGGCGACCTGCTGTTCACGATCGATCCGCGGCCGTTCGAAGCGGCGCTCCAGCAGGCGCAGGCCAATCTCGCCAAGGATCGCGCGCAGTACCGGCAGGCGGCGGCCGACGAGCATCGCTATGCGACTCTGCTCAAGCAGAATATTGGATCGCGCCAGCAATACGATCAGGTTGAGGCGACCGCCGCGGCGCTATCGGCCTCGATGGAAGCCGATGCGGCCGCGGTGCAGACCGCTCGATTGAATCTCGAGTACACTGCGATTCGCGCGCCGATCGACGGCCGTACGGGCGACCTGCTGGTGCACGCCGGCAACCTGGTCAAGCCCGACGCTGACACTGCGATGGTCGTCATCAACCAGGTGTATCCGGTGTACGTTGATTTTGCGATTCCCGAGCAGAAGCTGCCGGCGGTGCGCGAGTTTATGGCGGAGCGCAAACTGGCAGTGCAAGTCTCGCTGCCCGAGCAACAAGGCCCACTCGAGTCGGGAGAGCTGAGCTTCGTCGATAACAGCGTCGATGCGAAGACCGGGACGATAAATCTCAAGGGGCAGTTCGCCAACGCCGACAGCCGGCTGTGGCCGGGCGAGTTCGTCAACACCACGCTCGTGCTGCACGAACATCCGGGCGCGATCCTCGTGCCGTCGCAGGCCGTGCAGACCGGGCAGCAGGGTTCGTTCGTTTTCGTGGTGCAGCCGAGTATGAAAGCCGAGATCAGACCGATCGTCATCGGCGAGTCGATCGACAACCAGACCGTCGTGACCAGCGGGCTCAAGCCCGGCGAAACGGTCGTGACCGACGGGCAACTCCGGCTGATTCCGGGGGCGACGGTCACAATCAAGAGCGGCCTGAGCGAGAGCGGCGCAGCGTCATGAATATCGCTGAAGCATTTATTCGCCGCCCGGTCATGACGACGCTGAGTTCGCTCGCGATCGTGCTGTTCGGCCTGATGGCGTATCGCTATCTGCCGGTCAACGATCTGCCCAACGTTGATTTCCCGACGATCGTCGTGAGCGCCTCGTTGCCGGGCGCGAGTCCCGAGACGATGGCGTCTTCGGTCGCTACGCCGCTGGAAAAACAGTTCTCGACGATCGCCGGCCTGGACTCGATGACGTCTTCGAACATCCAGGGCGCGACCAACATCACGCTGCAGTTCAACCTGACGCGCAACATCGACGCCGGCGCGCAGGACGTGCAGGCCGCCATCGCCGAGACCCAGGCCGAACTGCCGCAGGGGATGCCGAGTCCGCCGTCGTATCGCAAAGTTAATCCGGCGGATCAGCCGATTCTGTACCTGGGACTCAGCTCGAGCACGATGCCGATTTCGCAGGTCGATCAGTACGCCGAGACGTACCTCGCCGAGCGCATTTCGATGGTCTCCGGCGTCGCGCAGGTGCAGGTATACGGATCGCAGAAGTACGCGGTACGCATCCAGCTCGATCCCAAGGCGCTCGCCACGCGCGGCATCGGCATCGATGAGGTTTCGGCCGCCATTCAGGCCGCCAACGTCGATCTGCCGACCGGAACGCTCTATGGCGCGCACCAGGCATTCACCGTCGATACCAAGGGTCAGTTGACCAACGCCGCGGCGTACCGGTCGCTAATCGTCGCCTATCAAAACGGCTCGCCGGTGCGGCTCGAGGACGTCGGCCGCGTGCTCGACAGCGTGCAGAACGACAAGACCGCCGGCTGGTCGAACGGCGAGCGCGCGGTGGTGCTCGCGGTGCAACGTCAGCCGGGCACCAACACGGTCGAAGTCGTCGACAACGTGATGCGCCTGATCCCGGCATTCCGCGCCGAGGTGCCCGCATCGCTCCATATCAACACTCTCGGTGACCACGCGGAGACGATTCGCGCCTCGGTCAACGACGTGCAGTACACGCTGCTGCTCACCATCTTCCTGGTCGTGATGGTTATCTTCCTGTTCCTGCGCAACCTGTCCGCGACGATTATCCCAAGCCTCGCGCTGCCGATGTCGATCATCGGCACCTTCGCTGTCATGTGGGTGCTGGACTATTCGCTCGACAACCTTTCGCTGATGGCAATCACCCTGGCGGTCGGTTTCGTGGTCGATGACGCCATCGTCATGCTCGAGAACATCGTGCGCCACATGGAGATGGGCAAGGATGTGATGACCGCGTCGCTCGACGGCGCGAAGGAGATCGGCTTCACCATCCTGTCGATGACCTGCTCGCTGGCGGCAGTGTTCATCCCGGTGCTGTTCATGGGCGGCATCCTGGGACGCCTGCTGCACGAGTTCGCAGTCACGATCGGGGCGGCGATCCTGGTGTCGGGCTTCGTGTCGCTGACTTTGACACCGATGCTGTGTTCGCGCTTTTTGCGCCCGCCGGGCAGCGAGCGCCACGGCAAATTGTACGCGGTCACCGAGCGCTGGTTCGATCGGACGCTCGACGGGTATCAGCGCAGCCTTGCCTGGGTGATGCGTCATCGCCGCGCGACGATGTATTCTTCCGGCGCGTTGCTGCTTGCCACGATCTATATGTTCTATGCGATCCCGAAGGGCTTCCTGCCGTCGGAAGACGCCGACCAGTTGATTATTTTCACGCTCGCGGCGCAGGGAATTTCCTACGACTCGATGGTCGAGCATCAGCTCGCCGCCACCAGCCTGATCAAGGACGACGACAACATTCGCAGCTACTTCGTGAGCGTCGGATCGGGCGGCCCGGGCGGCGCGACCAATTCGGGAATCATATTTCTGCATCTGAAGCCGGCGTCGGAGCGCAAGCTCAGCGTCGATCAGTTGATCACGAAGTGGCGGCCGGTGTTGAACAGCGTGCCCGGGCTGCGCGTGTTCCTGCAGAATCCGCCGCCGATCCGCATCGGCGCGCAATTCACGCGCAGCATGTATCAGATGACGCTGCAGAGCCAGAATACCGCGACGCTCTATAAGTACGCGCCGATGCTCGAGTCGAAACTGCGCCAGCTGCCTGATTTGCGCGGCGTCAACAGCGACCTGCAAGTCGAAAATCCGCAGGTCAGCATCGACATCAATCGTGACAAGGCGCACTCGCTCGGCATCTCCGCCGGCGCGATCGAGGACGCGCTCGACAACGCGTACGGCTCGCGACAGATCTCGACTATCTATGCACCCAACGACGAGTACTGGGTCATCATGGAGGTCGAGCCGGAGTTCCAGTCCGAGCCAGGCACGCTGTCGCTGTTATACGTGCGATCATCCAACGGAGCGCTGGTGCCGCTCGACACGCTGGTTAAGTTCACGCGATCGCTCGGGCCGCTGCAGGTGAATCATTCCGGGCAGTTGCCGTCGGCGACGATTTCGTTCGACGTCGCGCCGGGCGTTTCACTGGGCAAAGCGCTGGCCGAGGTCAATAAGATCGCCGCGGCAACTTTGCCTGACAGCATCACCACCGACTTCCAGGGCACTGCGCAGGCCTTCGAGTCGTCGCTCTCCGGACTCGGCGTGCTGCTGATGATGACGATCCTCGTCATCTACCTGGTGCTCGGCGTGCTCTACGAGAGTTTCATCCATCCGATCACGATTCTCTCCGGGCTGCCGTCGGCCGGTTTCGGCGCGCTGCTGACGCTGTGGCTTTTCGGCATGGAGCTCGACCTGTTCGCGTTCGTCGGCGTCATCATGCTGGTCGGCCTGGTCAAGAAAAATGCCATCATGATGATCGACTTCGCGCTCGACGCGCAGCGCACAGAAGGCAAGTCGCCCGCCGACGCAATTTTCGAGGGCTGCATCATCCGCTTTCGCCCGATCATGATGACCACGATGGCGGCGCTGATGGGCACCTTGCCGATCGCGATCGGACTCGGCGCCGGCGGCTCCTCGCGTCGTCCGCTTGGCGTGGCTGTGGTCGGCGGCCTGTTCTTCTCCCAGTTCCTGACGCTCTACATAACTCCCGTCTTCTACACCTACATGGAAGCATTCCTTGAGCGTTACAACGCATGGCGCGAGGGCCGTCAGATTACGCCCGCAACTCAACCGGCAACGGCCCAAATCGCGCCAACGCAATCCGCCGAACCTGCAAACGGCCGCCTCGCTTCTTAGGAAAGCCGGCGACGGCCCGGCGCCAGCAGGTAATGCGCGGGCGCAGGACCAACAGCAAGAATCCTACAATCGGTACGGTTCTTCATTCTGAAATCCCGGCGCGAGCTCGCACCAGGAGTAAGCATCGGCCAGCATCAGCGAACATCTCGCTCAGTTTCGACAGCTAAAAGTAGCAGCTATGACACGTAATTTGCAGCTATGACACAAAATCTACTGTTAATAGTACAAAAACAGTGTTATAGCTGCAACTGACGTGAAGTTCGATATTAAAGCATGAATTGCGCCGTTTAGAGCACCTCGACATAAGCCTCAAATTGCGTCCGAGCGCTACAGATAGACATATTTCGCCTATCTGTAGATTTTATAACATATACAGATTGGTTAAAAGATACTATAATCTGTATTATGGCACGTACGATGCACTACTCAGCCTCGACGGCGCTGAGAAGTGGTCAGCTTCTCAAAAGGGGGGCGCGCCTCACAGGACAAGCCGACCGCGGCTTGTCCGTGAGGTGACGCCGGACTTGGAGATCAACGATGTGGGGTTCGAAATCGCCTGGGCCGAACATCGAAACGGAAGGCAAGGAATTCCTGGCCGCCGAGCTCTCGCATCTCTTCAGAGCGATTCAGTCGCCATCGAGATCCTTTGGAGACCGGGTCGACGAGCGCATCGGCGAGCTCAGGACCGTCGTATCTGCGGATTACCGTGAAGCCTCGGCTCTTCCTTCCAGCATGTTTGCTCGCGAGCTCGCAGGCATCGTGGAAAAAGAAGTCAAACCTCGCTCGCAGAGCTGGCGTTCTCTAACCAGTTCCAAGCGCTTTTCCCGTGGCCTGGAATTCTTCGGCGCCGAACGAGTCACCGTACAGGGCGCACCCTACCTGCGCGGGGCCGGTCTAGGGCTGTGGGGATTCTCCTTCAGTGTAGGCCGCGGCAAAGCAGCCAAGTCCGGAAT
>NZ_DATDGQ010000368.1:0-25858 GCF_036522015.1 Binatus sp. (SeqCode) | reverse complement strand
GAAGCTGTTCCGATCGAAAGACGCAGTGGAGGGCCCGCTCGCATTCTCACAGAAGCGAAAGCCCAACTGGACCGGAGAGTAGGGCGTCGCGCCGCGCCACGCTGCTTCTTTTTCCGGTTCCCCTTCCCGCTCGGGAAGGGGTTAGGGGTTAGGTCGCCGGAATCTTATGCAAGAACTCTGGCTACTGCACGACGCAATCGCATCGCTGCTAGTCGGCGCGTCGATGGCGGCCTTCCCCCCAATCGGCACAGGAGCCTTCTGGACGATCGTCGCATTCTACGGCGTAGTCTCAATCCTCTTCGACGACGAAACCCCGCGCGGCGTCCCCGGCATGGATTATTTCTACGCCACCCGCCCCCATCTGAAAGACCCGCAGAGCTAGCGAAGAACTCGATTGAATGTGAAACCCGCCGTGGGTTTCAGCAGGGGTGACCCCTGCACCCAGTGTAAAAATCAATATAAGACTTCGTCGCTGTTTAGAAATTGGTAAAGTGAGGGCTCATTGAATGTCCACCGGTCCCGAGGTTGCGATTTTCAACTTCCAATTCGCGATCTCTGGATACTGACTCGTGTTCAATTGATTCGTGAAGGTGATCAGGCGCGCAGTGTCGGGGCCGTGGGCGTCCTCGGCGCGTTGGCGAAGGTAGTAGGGCGGGATGCTTTGATAGTACATCGTCGCCTGCACCGCGACGGCGTTCGTCGCGATCGGTATTTCGTAGCGGACCATGCTGCAGCCGCATCCATTTTTGTAGCTGGGGTCGTTGCCCGTACCTACCGGGGCGGTGATGCCGGCGTTGGGACCGTTGAAAGATCTTCCCGTCGGTTGGATGCGATTGTCCTTAACCTTGTGATCTAGATTTAGAAAGCTGGTCGTCAGCAGGCCTTGAGGATCGGTGGCCAGCTCTTCGTAGATCTCGACCTGGCTGTCGCTGGTGATCGGATTGTCAGTCCAGAAGTGAGGTTGATAGGTCTGTTGCGACGTGCTGAAAAACTCGGTCGTTAGCGGATTGCCCGCGTTGTCCACGATGACGCCGTCGGAGTTGGTATTGCCCGAAGCCCACAGCACGTTTCCGTCGGCGTCGAGCACCTGGAAATTCAGAAAGGCGCGCCGAAAACTCACTCCAGAGGGAAAGTTGTGTCCCGCGAGATTCTGCACTTGCACATCAGCTTGCAGCACGCCGCTCATTTTGGTTGCGGACACGATCGTGACCTCGGCGGTGGTGGTCTGAGCCTGTGTCACCGCCTCCGCTACCGCAGTCTTCTGGCTCAAGATCTGCTTGGCCAAAGGACCCGGCAGGTTGGGATCGAATTTGAAAAGCCCAAGCTCGGCGCGGAACTGATCGAACATCTCGAGCGCGAACAGATTGATCCCGAGCAGTTGATGACGCCGATAGGGCGTGCGCGCTTCCAGGATCAGATCGGCGTCGGGCAGGCGCGTCGACGGGCCGTGCTCCGGCACCGCGGGGAACGTACTATCTTCGATATTCGCGATTTTGAATTGCAGCGGATTGCCCTGGTAGCTGTCGGGCATGTGGCACTGCTGGCATGGAATCGTAATAAAGCCGCTGTTCAGCCATTCGAAGAAGGTGGTTTGCTCGTACTCGGATTTCGGCTCGCCATTTTCAATCACGCGATTGCCGTTAGCGTCGAATACCGGCAGCAGGATCGTGTGGCACGACGCGCACAGGCTGGCATTCTGTACCTGGGTACCTTCCTTGGGTGTGATGCCCTCAGCGTTCTGCATCGGTAGCGGGATAACGCTGTCGCCGCTCTTCGCGCCAGTGGGATCAGTTTCCGATGGGAACGGTCCGTAAACTTCGCTCGCGGGGCCAACCTTGAAGAGGCCGGTGTCGGTCGACGGGTCAGCAAGTTTGTCATCGGTCATGTGATGGCAGACCGCGCATGAGACCCCGTCACGCGCGAGCGCGCCGTACTTCGAATTGGGATCCTGCAGCATGGCTCGCGTGAGCAAAGTGTTTGGCGCGTTCCCCTTGTCGATATGAAACTGACGCTGGCCCATCACTCCGTGGCATCGAAGACAGAAGTCTTGCACGAAAGCTGCGCCGTCGGCGTGACCGGCCAGGTGCCCGTGCACCGTCGACTCGGTGTCGAGCTGCGCGAAGAAGATCGGATCGCGTCCCGCCAGGCCCATCATCGAGTACCGCCATTCGCCGTACTGCGACAGGTTCGTCGGTGTCGGGCTCTGGGCGCCAAAGATCATGTTCGGGGTGAAGCCGGCGAGCGTGCCGGTCGCGTCGTGACAACTCGCGCATTGATCGGAGGTCAGAAATTCCTCGGGGCCGCCGGCGGACTTCGCAGCCGGGACCACGTGATCGAATGCTTGCGAGACCATGCAAGGCGCTTTGACCTGCGACAAAGATCTGAGATCGGCGAAGACCGAATTCGGTACGCGATTGACGAACATCGGAGCTTGCTCGGCTTCCAACGTCTCCAGCGACTTCCGCGACGAGATGTTATGCATGTCGTCGATCATCGCCGACGCATCCGCGAGCGCCCCAGCCGCTCCAACGCTCGGCGGATTCAGGTACGCGGTGCTCGAATAGGTTCCCGAATTGGCGATCGCCGATGCGTGGCAGTTCAGGCAGTACAATCCCGCGCCGTTGAACAGGACTTGCGGCTCGGCACATCCGCCGCCTGGCGACGGCGTCGGAGTAGCGTTCGGATTCCGCGGTGTGGGATTCAAAAGATCGGCCCAGTACCATCCATCCCACGACAGATTCCGAGTCTTTGACCATTACGGTCCATTCGAACAATGGGCCACTCAGGTCATGAAACTGCTCCTTTACGACGATCGCGCCGTCTGGCACCGGCCCGACGCGGTTTTTGACGGTGATCCAGTCGAACAGCGACGGCGAGTACCAAACCCTGACGAACGGATGAACTCCGTCGCTGGTGCGCACTTGAGCGTCGTGCTGCCAATTCTGTCTCTGATAGCAGAGGTTGTTCATGAACGGAGTCAGACGAACCAGAAAATCCGAATCCGCGGCGGGCGGCAGCGGCGCGCACGGGCCAGCGTTCTCCGACGGTGCCGAACTGCCTCCATTGCCGCACGCGCCCAGGATCGTAATCGCGAGACATATGGCGCCCAACTGTGTGAGCGCCAGGAACTCGCGGCGGCTGATTCGTGGCATGGTCAAAAAGGTTCACCGCAGGATGCTTGGAAAGAGGGGGCGGGTCAATTGGTGTTCTGCCGAGACACCATCAGTCATCTACACAAAATTGTCGCGGACGGAACAAAAGTTTCACGAATTCTGGATGCTTTCGTTTGACTTAGGGCATGCACGAGATTTCACGCGGTTATGCTACGATACGCAGCATAGGTGATGGCATGCCGATGAATTCTGTGATTCCTTCTCCGATTTTTGAGACCCTCAGAGACTCCGAGGATACCCTGCGGACCACGCTCGCCGAGCTGGCCCAAGATAAACGCAAGCAGAGGCCGAATATTTCGGAGCGCAAGCTCGCCGAGTATCTGGCCGATCAGATGGGCTATCGCGGCGCCAAAAACGTCGAAGCGCTGGTAGCCTCGCGCGAGCGAATCGCGAAGTCCCGCCTGGCCGTTGGATTAAGCAAGTAACGCTGCTAGCGCCCGAGGTGGCGGCCGAAGAACGCTTCGATTCGTTTCCAACTGTCTTCGGCGGCCTCGGGATTATAATCGGCCTTCATCGGGCCGATTTTTCCTATCCATGGCAGAAAACCGCTGTTGCGGCTCATGAAGCTGTGGCCCGCCTCCTCGTAGATTTTGACGTCGTGATCGACGCCCATCTCGGTGAGCAGCTTTTCTAGCCGGCGTCCCTGCGCCGCGAATAGCCGATCCTGGCCGCCGTAGCCGCCGAGCACGGGGCATACGCCGCACAACTGCTCGACGGTCTTGGGGACTTCGCCGTAGAACGTCGCAGCGACGCCAATTGGAGCGCGCGCCGCGAACATCAGCGCGAAACCACCGCCCATGCAAAAGCCGATGACCCCGATGCGCGCCGAATCGACCCCGGGCTGCTGCTGCAGAAACTTGCGCGCCGCGTCGAGGTCGTGGAATGCGTCGCCGTCGCCGCGATTCAGCGTCATGAGTGTGCGCGCAATACAGATGAGGCGCGCACCGGCGCGATCGTAGAGGTCGGGCGCGAGTGCGGCGTAGCCAAGGTCGGCAACCATCCCTGTGATTCGCCGGATGTCGTCGTTGAGCCCGAAGATTTCGTGGATAACGATAACGCCGGGACGTTTCTGCGAGCCAGCCGGCGCGGCGTATGCCGCGCGCATCGGGCGCCCGTCGTGCGCCGGGAAGGTAATATCAGTGGTGGTCATCGAGTAGCATCATCGTACGGCTGTACATTCCCGGCAACCTAACCCTAACCTCTTCCCGAGCGGGAAGGGGAACCGGACGTTGGGAGAAGAGCGCCGCTCTCCCCGTCTAACCTGAGAGCGAAATGTCGTCCTCGTCATTTCGCGATTTTCTTTTTCACTGGGTGCAGGGGTCACCCCTGCCGAAGGAAGCATGAAACCCACCGCGGGTCTCATATTAGATTAGGGTTTCTTCTTACCGCCTTTCTTCACCGCGCGATTTTTCGAGCGTGGCCCCGAGCCATAGTCCCCGAATGGATCATCGCGTTCGCGGACTGCCTGCCGAAAGCCTGCCGCTTGCGCGCGTGCGACGAAATCGAGGCCTTCCTGCGTGTGCCGCGCGATTCCGTCGAACAGCGAGCCGACCAGCCGCGACGTGGCCAGGCCCATGTTCTCCGCGGTGTGATTGCACAACAGCTTGAGCATCTGGAGTTGATTCGTCGGGACTTGCGCCATCCGCTCGGCGAGTCCTGTTGTGCGCGCGTCGAGCTCGGCGTCGGGCACCGTCTCGAGGATCAGCCCGATGCGGGCGGCTTCGACGGCTGGTATTTCGTCGCCGGTCAGCAGGTAGCGCTTGGCGTGTTCGAGGCCCATCCGATAGACCCACATCGCGGTGGTCGGCGTACCCCATACGCGTGACGGTGGATAGCCGAACGACGCGGACTCGGCCGCGATTATCAAGTCGGCGCACAGCACCATGTCGGTGCCGCCGCCGATACACCATCCGTGCACGGCGGCGATGGTCGGTTTCCGCGCGTACCAGAGTTTCATGTACACGTTGACGTATTGCGAGATCATGCCGTAGTCGGCGACCGAGTCCCACACGCGCTTGCGCGAAGCTTCACCGGCTTGCGCGCGCGTCGAGCCTTCGAGTGCGTAGCCCGCGCAGAATGCAGGTCCTTCGGCGCGCAGCAGGATGACGTGCACGTCATGGTCGGCGTCAGCGCGATCGATCGCGTCGGCAAGTTCGTCGCGCAGGTCGGGCGTGATCGTGTTGTACTCGGCAGCGCGCGTGAGCGTGATGATCCCAACGCCGTTGCGAGTCTCAGTGCTCAGCGTCTTCATGGGAATCGCATATAGCACAATCCGGTTCCCTCCCACGTTCGTTCTGATTCCCTCGCCCCACCAGGGGAGAGGGTTAGGGTGAGGGACGTTGTGCGGCGCGATCGTCTGCTGCGCCGCACATCCTGAACCACGCGCGAGACTGAAGAATTTTGGTCCTCCACCCGCCGCACGCGGACGCGCGTCGGCCTCCCCCCACAACGGGGTAGGCGAGGATTCGAAGTCCCTCGCTTTCGCGCTGGATGACGGAAACTACGCGGCTTTGACTTTTTTCTGTACCGGCGGGGTCGTTTCGCTCATCCGGCGCGTCACTTCCTCGTCGCTCATCGTCCAGATGCGATCGTCGTGCGGGAAATCCATCAGCGGTTTCGATGGATCCGGTTTCGGCTGCGCAATCGTGCCGCCCTTCGATTCGAACGACGCAGGATGCTTGTACTTCTCGACTTCCGCCGCGCTGATTCCGGCGAGCGCCTGCACCTCGGGATCGATCCACGCCTCGGCATCGATCGAGCCGCCTTCGGAGGTCGAGAACTCGAGCATGATTCCCTCGGGCGCCGCCAGGTAGATCGATTTGCAGAAACCGTGATCGAGCGGGCCCATCACCCAATGCCCGTGCGCGCGCACGCGATCGCGAATCGCCATCAGGTCCGCGTAGCTGTCGACGTTGAGCGCCAGATGCTGCATCGCGCCGGCCGCGACGTTCTGCGTGGTGTGGCCGGCGTGCGAGACGCCTTTGATCGGCTGAATCTTTGCAACATCGGGATGCTGCACGAAGGCGATCGACGAGCTGCCGCTCAACTTCATGAAGCCGTGGAAGGTGTTGTCCACGCCGTGCATCCAGTAGAGCGCGACCAGTTCCATTCCGACGACCTGCGAGAAGTAATCGATCTGCCTCTTGATGTCCTTGGTGCAGAGAGCGAGATGATGAACTCCGTTGGCCAAACCCATGATGCCGACCTCCACGTGATGAATACCTCTCTTCTGCCACAACGAGCGCGTGAAGGGAACGGTTCGAATACCTCGCCAGGTTCTGCGATTCAAGCAAAACGTTAATCCTGCGTTTGATCTTTTCTTTGTGTCATCCCGAGCGTAGTCGAGGGACCCCGGATCTTTCTGAATGCCTGCCGACGCACCCCAACCATGGAGCGATCGAAGTGCGCGCCTTAGAAGGTCGCGACGTTTCGTAGTATGCAAACAGGAGAGCGGCAAAGACATCACTCGACGCGTGGTTGGGGGGCCTCTTCCGGCGTCGAGAAAGATCCGGGGTCCCTCGGCTACGCTCGGGATGACACAAAGAAGGAATCAGCCGATGATCTTGTTCAGCGGGAACTCGACGATTCCCACCGCGCCTGCCTCGAGCAGTTTCGGGAACAGCTCGCGCACCGTCTGCTCTGCGATCACCGTCTCGACCGCCAGCCATTCGACGCCCTTCAGCGCCTTCGACGCGTAGAGAGGCGAGATTGTCGGCGCCGTGATCGACGGCAGCAGCGCGATCACTTTCTCGAGATTCGCTTTCGCGACGTTCATCTTGATGCCGACGCGATTCTCCGCGTCGAGCGCGCCTCGAATCAGGATGCCGAGCTGGCGAATTTTCGCCTGCTTCCAGGGGTCTGTCCACGCCGCCGGATTGGCGACCAGCACCGGATTCGAGACGAGCAATTCCTCGACGATGCGCAATCCGTTGGCGCGCAGCGACGAGCCGGTCTCGGTCACGTCGATCGCGGCGTCGATGATGCCTTCGGCGACCTTGGCCTCGGTCGCGCCCCATGAAAATTCAACTTCCGCTTTGACCTTGCGCTCGGAAAGGATTCGCTTGACGAACTGCACGAGCTCGGTTGCGATTCGCTTGCCCTGCAAATCCTCGAGCCGCTTGACCGGAGAGTCGTTGCGCACGCAGAGCACCCATCGCGACGGCGTCAGTGTTGCCTTTGCATAGACGAAGCTCTCGACCTGGTGGAGCGTCACATTGTTCTCGACGATCCAATCGCTGCCGGTGATGCCAGCGTCGAGCGATCCGTCCGCGATGTACCGCGGCATCTCCTGCGGCCGCAGGATACGGCAGCTAAGCGTCGCGTCGTCGGTGGTCGGTATATAAGAGCGCGAGCCAACCGTGATGCGCCAACCCGATTTGCGCATCAGCTCGAGCGTCTGCTCTTCGAGGCTTCCTTTCGGAATGCCGAATTTCAAAACCTGGTCAGCCATATTCGATCAGCCGGCCGACTTTTTCGACTGGTGCCCGTAGTTGGGGCCGTACTTGGCGGGATCGACTTTGCGCTGATCGACGATTTTCCACGCGCCGGCGTCGAGCTTGCGGAAGAAGCACGACTCGTAGCCCTCATGGCATGCGGCCCCGTCGCCACGCTGCTCGACGGCGATCACGAGCGCGTCGGCGTCGCAGTCGATGCGAATCTCGTGCACGATTTGAAAATTGCCCGACTCTTCGCCCTTGCGCCACAGCTTGTTGCGCGAGCGAGAGAAATAGCACGCGCGGCCGGTGGCAACCGTCTCGTCGAAAGCTTCGCGATTCATGTAGGCAACGGTCAGCACGCGGTGACTCAAGTGATCGACGGCGATCGCGGCGACGACGCCGCCGTTTTTGTCGAAATCAATTGCCGCCGATCCTTGAGAGGCTGATTGTGCCTGCGTTGCCATTACTTTTCCCAAATTCGATTGCGCACTAAAATAAATATAACGCTTGCGAATCAAGCAGTATCGGTCAAACCCCGGTGCGATTCAATGTGGTACGTTACACGCCTTACGTCCGCCTGTTCTAAAATAGTGACAATGCGAGTACATTACGGAGCCGATGTCAGGCGAGTTGCCGACCGCATCCGCCCCTCACGATTAAATATGCATCCTCTTTCACCGCGACGATTGGCGAAACTTTCTATTGTGGCGATCGCGCTCGCCGGATCGGCGATCGCGTGCCATATTCCCGGCAAATCGATCGCGTCGAACTACAAGAACGTCGATCAGTTCAACTTCGACGTCGCACAGGGGCCGAAGAATTACCATATAGAAGGCTACCTGACGCGCAGCGCCGAGCTGGGTAAGCGGCCCGGACTGCTGGTGCTCAACGGCGGCGAAGGCAACGTCGATCGATGCGTGCAGATGAGTCAGGGAATCGCCGCGATGGGAATCCAGGTCGCCTGCGTCAGCATTCCCGGTTACGGCAATTCCTCCGGGCCGAGCCGCTTCGTGGGGCAGCCGTCGGTGCTGGCGTCGCGCAAGGCGCTGGACATTCTCGCGGGGCGCACCGACGTCGATTCGTCGCGGCTCGCAGTGTGGGGACTGGGGCACGGCGCAGTCGCCGCAGGATTGCTGATGGACTACGACTCGCGCCCGCGCGCTCTGATCCTGGAATCAGGATGCTACGATCCGCTGACGCTGTGGCCTGAAGCGCCGCTGCGCACCAAGCTGTCCATTCTGCGCGAAGTGTGGCCGAGCAAGCGGATACTGAAGGAGCGCAGCGTGATCGCGCATCTGCCGGCGCGGCTCGAATGCAGCGTGCTGATCATGCACGGCCAACAGGACAATCGGATGCCGGTGCGACAGGCAGTCAAGCTCGCCGATGAGTTGCGGGCGCGTGGCGCGAAAGTCGAGACCTTCTACTTCCCGCAGGCATCGCACGATCTCGGCAAGCGCGTCGAGCCCGAACTCCGCGCCTTTCTGCGCGACAATCTGCTCGGTACGACCAGCGCCGCCGCGTCGTAAGAACATCGTGTCATCCCGAGCGTAGCCGAGGGACCCCGGATCTTTCTCGACGCTGGCCCACGCACCTCCAACCACGCCTCAACCGAGGTGCCCGCTGCTGGAGCACTGTGACCCCCCTCTCGGTGACGATCGCTTTGTGGTGAGGGTGCACTAACCAACGCCGCAAAAGATCCGGGGTCCCTCGGCTACGCTCGGGATAACACAAAGAAACGGGATGACACAAAAATAAGACGCCGGGGCGAGACGGCGCGACTACGCGATCTCTTTGAGCGCCTCGAGCACTTCTTCGGTGTGGCCGTTGACCTTGACCTTCGGGAACACGCGACGCACGACACCCGCCTTGTCGATTACGAACGTCGTGCGCTCGATACCCATGAACTCGCGTCCGTAGAGCGACTTCATCTTATATACGCCGTAGAGCTTGCAGACCTTGTTGCCGGGATCGGCGAGCAGCGGGAAGTTGAGGTCGTGCTTGGCGATGAACTTGCCGTGCGAGTCGGTCGAGTCGCCGCTGATGCCGACGACTTTCGCGCCGAGCTTTTTAAGTGGCGCGATACTGTCGCGAAAGCTGCACGCCTCGATCGTGCATCCGGGCGTCATGTCCTTCGGGTAGAAATACAGCACGAGATTGTTCGCTCCGATGAGCTCCTTGAGCGCGACGCTTTTTCCGTCGGCGTCGAGCAGCTCAAAGGCCGGCGCCTTCTTTCCTTCGAGCGCGGCGCTGGCGCTTTTTGGAGTCGCGGTTGCGGGCTTCTTCGTGATTTTCGGGCCAAGTTTTTTGGATGTTGGCATTGGATTGATTTAGTCGCGCTCGACGTTTGTAGCAACTTGGAAATTTCAAGAATTCACGAAACCCTCATTTTACAAGGGTTTCGCGGACCCTAGTTGACGAGGTGCCAGCCACCCCTTAGACTTTGCGGGCTGACAGTCCTCAATTGATCGTGCCCGCGTTCCTATGGCCGTTTACACCGAGTTAAGCAAACCGTTTCTCAAGGAGTTGGCGGACGACTACGGCCTTGGCCGCGTCAGCAGCGCCACCGGCATTCCCGAAGGCTCGGTCAACACCAACTACGTGCTCGAAGCGGCCAAGGGCAAATTCCTGCTGCGGGTGGACGAGGTCAAGGGCGAGAACGAGCTGAAGCGCGAGATCGACCTGCTGTCGTTTCTGCGCAAGCATGCGTTCCCGTGCCCGCATCCGATGCAGGATCGGATGGGCCGCTTCTACCGCAACTTCAACAACCGCTGCGTGTCGCTGTTCAAGTACCAGGAAGGCAAGGTGCTGGTGCCCGCGCGCATGAAGCCGAGCCAGCTCGAGACCATTGGCCACGCACTCGGCGACCTGCACGTGATCGGCAAGGCTTACAAAAAGGGCATCGACAACCGCTTCAGCTTCGAGCGAATCGCCGACCTGTACCTGACTGTGCGCAACCGGCTGCCGAACTATTTCCGCAAGATCTGCCGCACGCTCGACGACGAAGTCGAGTACTTGACGCGATATCTGGAAGGCAAGCTGCCCAAGGGCGTGATTCACGGCGACATTTTTTCGGACAACCTGCTGTTCCGCGGCGAGAAGCTGACGGCGATGCTCGATTTCGACGCCGCCTGCCGCGGCAAGTTCATTTTCGATATCGCGACCGCGGTCAACGCGCTGTGCTTCGTCGATGGCGCGTACTCGCTTGACCGCTTCCGCTACCTGCTGTCGGGCTACGAGTCGGTGCGGACGCTGTCGCTGGCGGAATGGGACGCGTTTCCCAACGAGCTGCGGTTTTCGTCGCTGCGTTTCACGGTGACGCGGCTGCATGACTTCTTTCTGGCCCCGGTCGACGGCAAGCATCGCGTAGACAAGGACTTCCGCGAGTTCTTCGAACGCCTGCGAGTGCTGCGCCGCGAGCGCGAAGGCGGAATGGAACCGCTGTTGATGGCGATGGCGACGGGATACGACTACCGCAAATACCAGAAGGTCAAAGCCACCGAGCGCCGACAGGCCTGAAGCGCCGGCTGATCCACGAATCCGCGGGGCGATGCGTTGCCTTCAATCCTCGACAGCCTGAACGCCGCCGCGCCCGCGTTATGGCTCGAAGTATCGCCGCCGCGCGGAATCAATCCGGCGCCGCTGCTACGGCGTCTCGGCGAGCTCGCCGGACAGGTTGACGCGATCAACCTCACTGACAACGCGCTCGGCAAAGTAAAAATGTCGGGGCTGGTTTTCGGCGCGGCAATCAAGGAGCGGCTGAAGATTCCGGTAGTGCTCAACGTCTCGTGCCGCGACCGCAACCGCTTCGCGCTGAAATCGGATCTGCTGGGCGCCGCTGCAATTGGAATCGACGCAGTCGTCGCGCTCAACGGCGATAAGATTCCGCCCGGCGCCGACGGCAACGTAGTCGTCTCGCACGATATCGATGCATACGGATTGCTGGCGATGGTCGCGGCCTTGAATCGCGGCGATACCGGCGAGGGCAAAGCGTTGCTGAAGGCGATTCCGTCGATTGTCGCGGGATCGGTCGCGAATCCGAACCGAAAAAATATCGAGCGCGAGTTCGAACTGCTCGAGCGCAAGGCCGCCGCGGGTGCGTGCTTCGTGATCACGCAGCCCGTATTCGACGCCGAGTCCGGGCGGCGCTTCGTCGCGAAGGCGAACAGCCTGGGCATCAGGACGATGCTCGGAATCCTGCCGGTCAAGCGCGAGGCGATGGCCAATTACCTGATAGACCGCGTAAAGGACCTGAGCGGAGCGCGGAGCCATCTGGACAGATTCGCCGGGATGAGCGAAGAAGAGGTGCGTGCGATGTCGCTCCGCGAGAACCTGGCACTGATGAAGTCGTTGGCTCCCGACGCCGCCGGGTTCATCATCATGAGCGGTGGCGGTCCGTCACTCGCGATCGAGCTGGCACTTCAGTTCAGCCGGTGGCGCAAGGAGATCGGTAAATGAACCGAACGCAGGCAAATGGTTCACGAGCCAAAGTTGGCGTGGACAAGAATGGTGCGTCGAGTGACGCCAAGGTCGAAGATGCGGTGCGCGTCATCCTGCGGCATATCGGCGAAGATCCGGATCGTGAAGGACTCGAGCGCACGCCCATGCGCGTCGCCAAGGCTTACGAGTTCCTGACCAGCGGCTACGCCAAGGACCCGAAGAAAGAGATCAACGGCGCGCTATTCTCGGAGCAAGACTACCAGGAAATGATCCTGTGCAGGGATTTGGACTTTTACTCTTTGTGCGAGCATCACCTGCTGCCGTTCATGGGCAAGGCGCACGTCGCGTACCTGCCTAATCGTAAGATCGTCGGAATCTCGAAACTGGCGCGGATGGTCGAGATCTACGCGCGGCGTTTGCAGGTGCAGGAGCGGCTGACGACGCAAATCGCGCAGACGCTGATGTCGGAGATCGATCCGCTCGGCGTCGCAGTAGTGCTCGAGGCCGAGCATCTGTGCATGCGGATGCGCGGAGTCGAGAAGCAGAATTCGTTTGTCACGACGTCGGCGATGCTGGGCGTATTCCGCACCAACACGGAAACGCGCCAGGAGTTCATGCAACTACTGCGCAACGGAAAGCCGTAACGCGTCGCGAGTTTCGCTTTTTTCTTTGAAAAGAGGCCTTGTCTAAGCGGCTTTTTAGGCGAAAGTGTTTCACGTGAAACGTCCTTTAGTTCAGGAGAACAAAACGCGAATTGAGATATGCACTCTCAGAATCTTGAATCGCGCGCCAAAAAACGCGCGCTGAATAAGGACCCTCACCTTCGATCCTCTCCCTTTCAGGGAGAGGGGAAGAAGTAAAATGACGCAGGAAAGCTGATGGCGGCTGATGACGCATCGCTCGACGCGCTTGGGGAGTATGCGCTTCGGTTTGTTAAGCCGGGGCATACGATTGGGCTGGGGACGGGGCGGGCGGCCAGTGCGTTCATTCGGGCCCTGGGAGCGAGCGGGATCGACGTTCGCGGCGTGCCTACTTCCACCCCGGCCGAGGAGTTGGGGAGGTCCGTGGGCATTCCGATCGTCACGCTCGCCGAGGCGGGGAAAATCGACACTGACTTCGATGGGGCGGACGAGGTCGATCCGCGGTTCAATCTGATCAAAGGCTATGGCGGCGCGCTGGTGCGCGAGAAAATCGTGGCGGCGTCGTCGCGGCGGTTCGTCGTGCTGATCGGTTACGAGAAGCTCGTCAAGAAATTGGGGGACCGCGGGAGTATGCCGGTCGAAGTGGTGCCGTTTGGAGAGCCGCTCGTGAGCGCGAAGATCAAAGCGATGGGGATGAAGCCGCGCGTTCGCGAAAACGGCGGGCGGCAGTTCGTCACCGACAACGGGAACTTGATTCTCGATTGCGCGGTGAAGAAGATTGCGAATCCGGCGCGGCTGGATCGCGAACTGCTGGCGATTCCAGGCGTCGTCGGCACGGGGTTGTTCATTGCGATGGCGGACGTCGTGCTGGTGGCGGAAGCATCGGGGAAGATTCGGGCGCTGAAGCGCTAAATTTTGCGACGGCATCAGAGCGAAGGACCGCTGCGCGATTTCAGAACCGGAACCGGCTTCGCTAGCGCGAAGCTGTCCGGAGGCCAGAAGCCATTTCCTGCCGCTCGCGATGCTCGCTTCGTCAGGATGACAAATGACAGCACAACAACAGGCGTGCGCCGACCTTGAAGAAATCTATCGCGCCGCGGTCGCGGCGGTCGATCCGGCGCTGCTCGTTGGTCGAGCGATGGACGGGCAATGCCCCGCGTCGGAGCAGGTTCCCGATTTAATCGCGGGCGCGAGGCGAATTTTGCTGCTGGCGGTCGGCAAAGCTGCGGCCGGGATGGCGCATGAGATCGAGCGCCGAATCGGTGACCGGCTGGCCGACGCGCTCGCGGTTATCACGCGGGATCAGCGGACGGCCTGTTCGGCGATGTTGTCGCCGGGCTCGAAGATTCGCGTGGTCGCGTCGGCGCATCCGGTGCCCGACGAATCGTCGGAGCAGGCCGCGCACCTGGCGTGCGAGATGCTGCATGGGACGACGGCGGATGACCTGGTGATCGTCGCGCTGAGCGGGGGTGCGTCGGCGATGTTCACGCGGCCGGCCGAGGGACTCACGCTTGAAGACAAGATCGCGGTGAACCAGGCGCTGCTCAAGGCCGGTGCGTCGATTCGCGAGCTCAATATCGTGCGCAAGCATCTGTCGGCCGTGAAGGGCGGACGCCTGCTGCACCATTGCGGGGCCGCGCGCGTGCTCGGCCTGATTATTTCCGACGTGCCGGGCAATGATTTGGCGACGATTGGCTCGGGGCTGACCGTGGGCGATTGGAGCAGCTTCGGCGACGCCGTCTCGGTGCTCAAACGGCGCAACGTGTGGGGGCGCGCGCCCGAGGCGGTGCGATCGTATCTGGAGCGCGCGGTCGCGGGCGAAGTTGGCGCGATGGTAAAGACCGGCGATCCGATCCTCGAACGCGTTACCAACGTGATCATTGGCGACAGCAATCTGGCTCTGGAAGGCGCCGAGCGCGCTGCGAGTGGACTCGGGTATCATCCGCAGCGATGGAAAGCGCTGCATGGCGAGGCCAACGACGCGGGCCGCGCACTCGCCGAATATATGTGCGCAATTACGCATGAGCGGGTCTGCATCATCGCGGGTGGCGAGCCGGTCGTGACGGTGCGCGGAGGCGGCAAGGGCGGACGCGCGCAGCAGTGCGCACTCGCGATGGGAATCGAGCTGTCGCAAATCGGGCGGGGTCGGCGGATCGCGGCGCTGGTCGCGGGCACCGACGGAATCGACGGGCCTACGGACGCGGCGGGCGCGTTCGCATCGCCGGATACAGTCGCAGACGGCGAGGGCGCGGGAGTCAGCGCCGCGACCGCATTGACGCGCAACGACTCGTACAATTTTTACAAGACGTCGGGCGGCCTGTTCGTCACGGGGCCGACCGGGACCAACGTCAGCGACGTCTTCTTCGGGCTGGTAAATTACTGAGCGATTGGTCGTTGAATGTCCTGATCCAGTGCCCTCTCCTTATCCGAGGAGAGGGTTAGGGAGAGGTGCAACGAGCGACAGCATCGCCATTTTTGGTTTTCGGAATCGAGTAATGGTCAGTTGCGACGTCTGATGTTGCACTCTCCCAGCGCCACCTTCGGTTGGCGCCGGCCTCTCCTCGGACAAGGAGGGGCTAAGAGGGAAAAGCGTCACGCAAATTTGGAATCGTGAAGAAGAAAGTAAAATCGACAGCTTCGCGGAAGAGCGGGCGCACGACTGCGGCCGCTTGTCGCGCAGTGACGTTGATTCCCGGTGACGGTGTCGGGCCGGAAGTGGTGGGCGCGGCGCTGGCGGTGCTCGAGGCGACCGGAATCAAGATCGAATGGGATCGGCAGGCGGCGGGGATGAGCGCGTTTCGGCGCTTCGGAACTCCGGTGCCCGACGCGCTTATCGAATCGCTCAAACGCACGCGGGTCGCGCTCAAGGGGCCGCTCGAGACACGCGTCGCCGAAGGATGGCGCTCGATCAACGTGCATCTGCGGCGCACGTTCGACCTTTACGCCAACGTGCGCCCGACCATGAACTTTGACGGAGTGCATACGCCGTTCAACAACGTGGATCTGATCGTGGTGCGCGAAAATACCGAAGATCTGTATTCCGGGATCGAGCACGAGATCGCGCCGGGCGTGGTCGAGAGTATCAAGGTGATCACGGCGCGCGCGTCGCGGCGAATCGCGAAGTTCGCGTTCGAGTATGCGCGGACGCATCGGCGGAAATCCGTCACGGCGATTCACAAAGCCAATATAATGAAGCTCTCGGACGGACTCTTTCTGAAGTGCGCGCGCGCGGTGTCGGAGAGCTACAAGTCGATTCGGTACCAGGAGCAAATCGTCGATGCGGCTTGCATGCGGCTGGTGACGCAGCCCGAGTCGTTCGACGTGCTGTTGCTGGAAAATCTCTACGGCGATATCGTGTCGGACCTGTGCGCCGGGCTGGTCGGAGGACTCGGGCTCGTGCCGGGCGCGAACTACGGCGACAAGGGCGCGATATTCGAGGCGGTGCACGGAACGGCGCCGGATATCGCGGGCAAGGGCGTCGCCAATCCGATTGCGATGATCCTGTCGAGTGCGATGATGCTCGACTACCTGGGGATTCCTGCGGTCGGCGACAAGATTCGCGCGGCGACAGCGTCGGTGCTGAGGGCGGGCAAAGTGCTGACGCGCGATGTAGGCGGGAAAGCGTCAACGAGCGAGGTGACGGCGGCGATCGTGCGGGCGGTGTCGCGGGGATGAGGGAAGGGTAAATCACTCAATCAAATGTGAAACCCGCCGTGGGTTTCACACTTCCTTGGGCAGGGGTGACCCCTGCATCCAGTGAAAAATGCTAATCGCGAAATGTCGAGGACGACATTTCGCTCTCAGGTTCATGGGAGGGCGCGACCTCTCATCGCAGTTGTCCCCTTCCATCGAGGTAAGAGGTTACTCCCAACAATCCGGTCCCCCTTCCCGCGCGGGAAGGGGTTAGGGGTTAGGTTCTTCGCGCGCGTGCGCGCGATTCCGGCCGCGATCGACCCTTTCGCCAGATCTATCTGTCAGATAATAGTCAGCCGTATGGCGAAGCCGCTCACTTCTCAGGACGTTGCCGCGCGGGTTCCGCCGGGACAGATTCTCACCGACAAATTTCCCGTTCTGACCTACGGTCTTACACCGCGGTTCGATCCGAAGACGTGGGATTTCAAAGTTGTGGGCCTGGTCGAGAAGGGGCTTCGATTTTCGTACGAGGAATTTCGTGCGCTGACGCAGTCGCGCGAGGTTGCCGACTTTCATTGCGTGACGACCTGGTCGCGGCTCGACAACGCGTGGGAAGGCGTTCGCGTTGCGGACCTGATGAAGCTGGTGAAGCTCAGTGCCGAAGCGCGTCACGCAATCGTTCATTGCGATGGCGATTACACGACGAACCTGCCGCTGAACGAGTTTCTCGATGACGACGTCATGCTGGCGCATCGGCATGACGGGCGCGATCTCGAGCCGGAGCACGGGTTTCCGCTGCGGCTGATCGTGCCGAAGCTGTACGGATGGAAGAGCGCCAAGTGGGTGCGCGCGATCGAGTTCTCCGACATCGACCGGCGCGGATTCTGGGAAGTTCGCGGCTATCACAACCACGCCGATCCGTGGACCGAGGAGCGCTACTCGTTCCAGGAAGATCCAGAAGACTGATTTGGCCTCGACTCTGAACCGTCAAAAGAGCCTGGCGCGATTTCGCGATGAAGAATTCGATCTCGCGGTAATCGGCGCGGGTATCAATGGCGCGGCGGTCGCGCGCGACGCGTCGATGCGCGGGCTGAAGGTTGCGCTGATCGACCGCGGCGATTTCGCGGGCGCGACCTCGTCGCGGTCGTCGAAGCTGATTCACGGCGGCTTCCGCTATCTTCCGCAGGGGCAGTTCAAACTCGTGTACGAAGCATTGCGCGAGCGCGAGCGTCTGCGGCATCGCACGGCGCCCCACCTGGTGCATCCGATTCAGTTTCTGTTTCCCGTTTATCGCAAGCGCGGTTTCAATCGTTTCACGATGGCGATGGGGCTCACGCTGTACGACCTGTTGGCGCGGATGCCGTTCAAGGAGTGGCACTCGAGTCTGAATGCGTCCGAGGTGCGCGAGACCGAGCCGGCGCTCAGCCGCGAAGGCTTGACCGGCGGCGCGATGTACTTCGACGCGTGGGCCGATGATGCGCGCGTCACGTTCGAAAACGTGCTCGACGCGGATCTGCACGGTGCCGCGGTTGCGAACTACGCCGCGGTCGAGAGTTTCAGCGTCGCCGGCGGCCAGATCGCGTCGGCGAGCGTGCGGGATTTGCTCGGCGGCATTAGCTGTGAAATTCGCGCGAAGAAATTTTTGAATGCGGCCGGGCCGTGGGTGGACGACATTCGGCGGATGGATGATCCGGCAACGACGCCGTGCGTGCGATTGACCAAGGGCGTGCACCTGGTGTTCGCGCGGACGGTTCTGCCAGTGCGCGAGTCAATCGTGCTGGCCGACGAGCATGGACGAAACGTGTTTGTCATGCCGCACGACCGCTACGTGCTGGTCGGCACGACTGACACCGACTTCGCGGGCGATCCCGCGAGCGTCAGAACGGAAATTGGCGACGTCGAATATTTGCTCGCGGTGCTGGCCGAGAGTCTGCCGGGAATCAAGCTGACGAGTGCCGACGTGGCGACGAGCTTTGCGGGACTGCGCGCTCTCATCAGGGAAGGGAAAGAAGCGCCGTCGTCGGTGCCGCGCGAGGAAGTGATACTCGAGAGCGCGTCGGGGCTGATCACGGTCGCGGGCGGCAAGTTCACGACGCATCGCGAGATTGCACAGAAGGTGGTTGATCGGGTGATGAGGGCGCTCGGACGTGCGTCGGGAGTTTGTCCAACGCTCTCGACTCCGCTTCCCGGCGCGCGTGCGTTGGCAGACGGCGACAGTTCGGGCAGCAGCGCCGCGATGCGAAGTATTCCGGCCTCATCGGCGGAAATTCTGAAGGCGCGTTACGGAACGCGCGCGCCGATTGTCGCGCGGATAGCGGCGCGGCGGCCGGAGCTGGCGGAGCCCCTGTCGCGGAACTGTCCGGCGATTGGCGCGGAGGTCGTGAACGCAGTTGGCAGCGAGATGACGCATTCGGTCGGCGACTTTCTGATTAGGCGCACCTCGCTGTCGTGGCGCTCGCCGGTCGAGGCGGAGGCGGCGGCGTCTAGCGTGGCGCGAATCATGGCGGCGGAGCTCGGGTGGGATCGCGCGCGCGAAGACGCCGAAGTCGCGAGCTTCACGCACGAGCAACTGAGCCGGCGCGTCGTCGTGTGAGGCGTCATGGCAGCGCGCGAATCACTCGCGGACATCAAGAAGCGCGCGGGCAGAGTCGCGCGCGGGCTTGCGAAACTATATCCCAAAGCGCGCATCAGTCTTGATTTCGAAACGCCGTGGCAATGCCTGGCGGCGACGATTCTCTCGGCGCAGTCCACCGACGCCGGCGTGAATCGCGTGACGCCGCAACTCTTCAAGGAATATCCCGTGCGCGCGCGATGGCTGCGGCGGATCCGCGGCGCGTCGAAGAATTAATCGTCAGGACGGGATTTTTTCGTCAGAAAACGCGCTCGCTGATGGGAGCGGCGCGGAAGATCGTCGAGGACTACGGCGGCGAGGTTCCATCGACGATGGAAGATTTGGTGAAAATCCCGGGCGTTGGGCGCAAGACCGCGAACGTGATTCTGGGGCACATCTTCGGTAAGCCGGGGTTCGTCGTCGATACGCACGTGCGGCGGCTGACGTATCGGCTCGGGTTCACGAAGAATACGGATCCCGCGAAGATTGAGATCGACATGCAGAAAATTCTGCCGGGGGAAGATTGGACGCCGTTCTCGATGCGGCTGATCCTGCACGGCCGGCAAATTTGCATCGCGAGGAAACCCCAGTGCGAGATTTGCGCGGTCGCGAGTGATTGCCCGCGACGAGGCGTAGGTAAGTCTCCTCGAAAGCCGATCCCTTCTAAATCCGGTCCCCCTTCCACCAGGGGAAGGGGTTAGGGGTTAGGTTCTTTGTCACCAGTCAGTCGGCGACATCTGTCGCGTTGGCGCGAGCGATGTTGCCCAACCATTCGGCGCTGGGTTTGATTGTGCGCGTCTGCGTTTCGCGATCCACCGCTACCAGGCCGAAGGTCGGGCGGTAGCCTGAGTTCCATTCGAAGTTGTCCAGCAGCGACCAATAGCAGTAGCCGCGAACGTCGATGCCGTCGCGGATGCATCGCGCGACGCCGTTCAGCGCGCGCCGCACATACTCGATGCGGCGATCGTCCTTGTCGGTGCCGATGCCGCTCTCGGTGACGATCACCGGTACCTTTGCGACTGCGCTCGCCTGTCGGATCGTTGCTTCGAGCGCTTCGGGCCAGAACTCGTAGTGCATCATCGTGGTCTCGACGCCTGCTTCAGGACGCAGGGTGCAGTCGGCGCTGATGCGGTTGCGGGTGTAGGTCTGGACGCCGATGAAGTCGTCGCCGCGCGCCGCTTCGTAGAAAATGTCCTGGCATTCTGCCTTGATGCGATCGCGACGAGCCTCGCCGCCAGGCACAGCCTGTAAATCGCCGAGCGCGAGGCAGATTCCGACTGGATATTTGCCTCGCGAGGATTTCAGCGCTGCGGCGGCGAGGCGATGCGCCTCGAGCATCACGTCGCGCGCCTTCATCTGATCGCACATCAAGTATGGTGCGAAGCGATTCGGATCTGCGCCAATGCGGCGCGCTGCCTCTGAGAGCCATTTTAGGCGGGACGGGTCGAGCTTCAGGGGTAGAGAGCCGACCAGATACTGATAGGCGCCGAGGTTGGCCTCGTTGATCGTGCATGCGACGCCGATCAGATCGCCGAGATGCGCGGCGGCGCGCTCGCAGTATCTTGCGAATAGCTCGGCGGTCTTCTTGGCTTCCCATCCGCCGTCGCCGGCGACCCATCGCGGCGAGGTAAAATGATGAAAGGTCACGACCGGCGTGACCTTGTGCTCATGACAGCAGGCGAGCACGCGGCGGTAGTGGTCGAGTGCGGCGCGCGAGAACTCGCCGGGCTCGGGCTCGACGCGGGCCCATTCGATCGAGAAGCGGTAGGCGTTGAAACCGAGCCGCGCGAGCATCGCAATGTCCTCGGCATAGCGATGGTACTGGTCGCAAGCGTCGCCCGAAGGCTCGACGAACGGCGAGCCGGGCGTGTGCTCAAGCACCCAGTAGTCGCAGTTGAGGTTGTTGCCTTCGACCTGGTGCGCGGCAGTGGCCGTTCCCCATAGAAACCCGTCAGGAAAAGTGAACCGATCGGTTGCCATCGCAGATGTACCTTCGCGAATGAAATCTTTCCGACGCTACAGCTAAATCGTGATTGCGCCAACCGACGTATTTGAACATCGCGCGCGAAATGTAATAATTTCCGTTCCACTAATCCCGTCCAGGGCGTCACTGCGAGCCCGTGAAATGTGAAAAGTGAAAATCCGAATCGAGGACATAACGGCGGATGCCAAGCAGTTGGTGTTTGCCGAGCCGGAGCAGGAAATTAACCGTATCCTGAGCGACGGACCGATCCGCGAATATCACCTGGAAGGGCCGGTCGATGTGTCGGTTTCGTTCTACCGCGCCGGGACCGAGCTCTTCTTCGAGGGCAAGCTGAAGACGCGGACCGGCGCCCTGTGTGCACGCTGCGCCGAGGATTTCGACGCGGCCGGCGATCGTCCGTTTCGCTTCGTGCTGTCGCCCAAGTCGATCGGATACGACGACGACACTCTTCGCGCCGAGGATTTGGAATTTTCGCTGTACGAGGGCGACGAGGTAGATCTGAGCCCGCTGATTCGCGAGCAAGTGCTGCTCGCATTGCCGACCCGTCCGCTGTGCCAGGAAGATTGCCGCGGCCTGTGTCCGCATTGCGGATTGAATCTGAATCGCGGCACGTGCGATTGCCGCGTGGAAATCGTCGATCCCCGGCTGGAAGCAATCCGGTCGCTTAAACTGCCGCGCACCTGATAAGCTCACCCTCAACATTAGGAAGTAATTCGTCATGCAAGCACCCAAACGCCGAAGTTCGCATTCGAAGAAAAACATGCGTCGCGCGCATGATGCGCTCCGCGCCGTGAATCCCGGCTCGTGCGCGTCGTGCGGCGAACCGGTGATGCCGCATCGCATCTGCCGCCATTGCGGCTCGTACCGCGGCCGCCAGCTCGCCGAGATAAAGGAATAGGGCGCGCGGAGTACGATCGTGAAAATCGCGCTCGACGCGATGGGGGGTGATCTCGCCCCCAAGGCGACCGTTGAGGGCGCCGTCCAGGCCGCCCGCGACTTCGGTATCGAGGTCGTGATGGTGGGCGACGGCGAGATTCTCGCCCATGAGCTCGCCGACCACGACGCCGCCAACCTGCCGATCCGAATCGAACACGCGCCCGAGGTCGTCCTGATGGACGACTCGCCGCTCGAATCCGTGCTGTCGAAGCCCCGCTCGTCGATTCATGTCGGGCTCGATCTTGTAAAGCGCGGCGATGCGAGTGCCTTTGTCAGCGCCGGGAATTCCGGCGCCGTGATGACGGCGTCGATGATGATTCTCGGCAATCTCACCTACGTCGATCGGCCCGCGATCGCGTCGCTGGTGCCGACCAGCGAAGGATTCAGCCTGCTGATCGACGCGGGTGCAAATGTCGATGTGAAGCCCATCAACCTCGTGCAATTCGCCGTGATGGGCAGCGTGTACTGGCGGCACGTGCGCAACGTTTCACGCCCGCGCGTCGGGATTCTGTCCAACGGCGAGGAAAGTTCGAAAGGCAACGACAACACGCGCGCCGCGGCCGCGATGCTCGAGCAGATGCCGACTTACGTGCACTACATCGGGTACGTCGAGGGCCGCGACATCAACCGCGCGAAGGCGGACGTGGTCGTCACCGACGGCTTCACGGGCAACGTCGCGCTCAAGACGATGGAAGGATTCTCGTCGTTCCTGCTCGGCAGTCTGCGCGGGGTGTTCGGCGGAAGTTGGCGTACGCGGCTGGCCTACCTGCTGGTTCGCAAGAATCTCGCCGCGATGCGCGACCGGCTCGACCCGTCGGAATACGGCGGCGCACCGCTGCTGGGCGTCAGCGGCGTGTCGATCATCGCGCACGGTTCGTCGAATCCGAAGGCGATTCGAAGTGCGATTCGGGCCGCCGCGAACGAGCAACTCGTGCATCACGTCAACGCCGAGATTCTGGAGATTCTCGGAAAGATTCAACCCGTCGGGCCGATCAAACCGGCCGCCGGCAAAGGGATCCGCGCGTTGTTCGGCAAAATGCGCGAACGTTTGCACCGTCGCGAGAAGGAAGGCGAGGCGGCCAGGCACGACGACTCGCCTCCAGGGGCGAGCGGTACAGGCTCGTTGAGCGAGCCGTCTCCGCACAGCGCCGACCATCACGTCGATCCGAAAATTGAACGTGCCAACTACGAATCGACCCACTCGAGTTCGCGCGGCAGCGGCTCACTCAGGAATGAAGTGCGGGTCGAGACAGCGGACGGAGCCGCGGCGCCGGCGTCGACGAACGGCGCCGACAAATCGCACAAGCCGGGTGAGTTGCATACGCAGGGTGAGCCGGACGAGGGAGCGCATTCGCCCGATCGGCCAAAGAGCGATTCGTGAGGCGCCGGCGATAGATGAAGTTGGCGTTTCTTTTTCCAGGGCAGGGATCGCAACGCGTCGGGATGGGCAAGGAGTTCGCGGACAACTTCCCGGTCGCTCGCGATACATTCAGGGAAGCCGACGACGCGCTCGGGCTTTCGCTATCGAAATTATGTTTCGAAGGCCCGGAAGATGACCTCCGGCTGACGACCAACACTCAACCTGCGCTCGTGACGGCTTCGATTGCCGCACTGCGCATCTACGCAAAGGAAGTCGGCGGCGAGCCGGAAATCGCGGCGGGGCATAGTCTCGGCGAATACAGCGCGCTGGTCGCGGCCGGCGCGCTCGAGTTTGCCGACGCCCTGCGCGCAGTGCGTGAACGCGGGCGCCTGATGCAGCAAGCCGTCCCAATGGGGCAGGGCGCGATGGCGGCGCTGATAGGCCTCGAACTTCAACAAGTGCATGAGATTTGCGAAGAAGTCACCCGCGACAGCAAACTCGCCGTACCCGCCAATCTCAACGCGCCCGGACAGATCGTGATCGCGGGACATGCGGAGCCGGTCCGCCGCGCGCTCGAGATCGCCAAGGAGCGGGGCGCGTCGATGTCGGTCGAGTTGAAGGTCAGCGCGCCGTTTCATTGCCCGCTGATGCAGCCGGCGCGCGATGGGATGGAACCGGTATTGCGCGCACTCAAAGTCGGCCGGTTCAAGTTCGGCGTGATCGCCAACGTCACAGCGGAAGTGAATCGCGATCCCGCACGCGTGGTGCCGTTGCTGCTCGACCAGATCACCGCGCCGGTGCGATGGGAAGAGTCGATGGGAGTCGTGGCCCGCAGCGGCATCACCGACGCGATCGAATTCGGCTGCGGCCGCGTGCTGATGGGCATGATGCGCCGGACGTATCGCACGATCCGCGTCCGCCCGCTTGAGGATCTCGCGTCGTTGAAGGCGATTTCCGAGCCGGCTCCAAGCGCCAAATCGTGAGCGACGCCTTGCGTCCGCTCCTTTCAGTCCTTATGCTCCCCTGATAATTTAATCCCGCCCCTCTCGCCCGTTACCTCTGGTCTTCGTGGCAGTGGGATAATGTTAGAATATTGATTGGCGGCCTAACCACGGCTCGCTGCCAGGAGGAACTAGAGCACGATGGCTCAAGACATCGAAACCAAGGTTCGCGAGAAGATCAGCGAGCAACTGGGCGTGGCCGCCGACGAAGTAACTCCGGAGGCCTCGTTCATCGAGGATCTCGGCGCGGACTCACTGGACATCGTCGAGCTGGTGATGGCGCTGGAAGAGGAATTCAACATCGAAATCTCCGACGAAGACGCCGAGAAAATCCGCACCGTCAAGGACGTCGTCACCTACATCGAGGCTCACAAGAGCTGAAATCGCACGACACAGAATCCGCCCGTCATAAGTCGCCGGGCCCGCGGAACAAACGGAACTAGACCATGCGGTGCCCATTCTGCCGCCATCGTGGAAACCGCGTGGTCGATTCAAGGCTCTCGAACGACGCCACGTTGATTCGACGCCGTCGCGCGTGCTCGGCATGTAAGCGGCGCTTTACCACCTACGAACGAGTCGAAGAAGCGGCTCCGATGGTTGTCAAAAAAGACGGCCGCCGCGAGCCGTTCGATCGCGCCAAGATAGTTGCAGGCCTCAAGCGCGCCTGCGAAAAGCGGCCGGTCTCGATGGAAACGATCGACCGGATCGCCAGCAGCATCGAGACCACGATGGCCGAGCAGAGCGATCGCGAGGTCGCCAGCAACGCGATCGGCGCGGCGGTGATGAACGAGCTGCACAAAATCGACCAGGTCGCGTACGTGCGATTCGCGTCGGTCTATCGCTCGTTCAAAGACATCGACGAGTTCATGCACGAGCTGGAAGACCTCATCAATCAGCGCAAGCAAGCGCCCGCGTCGCGCGCATCCGGTGCAAAAAAAGGCGACGTCGGCTCCTGATTCTGGCGCGGTTCGCGACCAGCGCTTCATGCGCGAGGCGCTCGCACTGGCGCAGGACCGGCTCGGGCTCACAACTCCGAATCCATCCGTAGGATGTGTAATCGTGCGCGGCGACGCGGTCGTCGGGCGTGGCGTTACCGGGGTCGGCGGGCGTCCGCATGGCGAAGCGCAGGCGCTCGCCGATGCGGGCGCGCTCGCGCGAGGCGCGACCGCGTACGTCTCATTCGAGCCGTGCGCACATTTCGGGAAGACGCCGCCGTGCGCCAACGCGCTGGTTGAGGCAGGCGTCAAGCGCGTGGTGATCGGATGCGTGGATCCAGATCTACGCGTCCGCGGGCGCGGAATCGCGATCCTCAAGCACGCGAAGATCGACGTCACAACCGGAGTGCTCGAAGCAGAAGCGTTACGGCTGAACGAAGGCTTCATCACGCGGGTGACGCATGGGCGGCCGATGGGAATCCTCAAGCTGGCGATGTCGCTGGACGGGCGAATCGCGGCGGCCAGCGGCGATTCGCGATGGATCAGTTCGCGCGAAGCGCGCGAACTGGTGCATCGATGGCGTCGCGAATGCGACGCCATAATGGTCGGCGCGGGCACTGTGATAGCAGATAACCCGCGCCTGACGTGTCGAGTCGCCGGCGGCCGCGATCCGGTGCGCGTCGTCGTCGACGCGCGCCTGCGCACGTCGCC
>NZ_DATDGQ010000367.1:0-7416 GCF_036522015.1 Binatus sp. (SeqCode) | reverse complement strand
GTTATGGACGGCGACAAGACGCTGTTTATCAGCGCGCCGTTCGTCGAGAAGTCGTGGGAGTTCGTCCAGGGAATTCTGGATTCGTGGAAAGACGCCGCGCGCGTGCCGATTGTCGAGTATCCAGCGGGAAGCTGGGGCCCGAAGGAGGCCGACGACTTGATTCGCACTGCGGGAAGAGTATGGCATGAACCGTAGAGGATGAAATTCATGGCGACGAACGCGTGCTGCAATGCTGAAATCTTTGAGACGCCGATCGCGTGCCGGCTCGACGCTATACCGGCATCCAGCCGTCCGCGCTACGACGAGTTGCGGCGAATGCTCGCCGCGGCGGCGATCGGCAAGTGCGAACTGGCCAATGGAATCGAGGTGCAAATCTCGACGGACCGCATGGCGCTCGCGCACCTTGCCGAATGGATCTCCCTGGAGCGCAAGTGCTGCCCTTTTCTGGATTTCAGAATCGACGTCGCGCCCGAGTCCGGCCCGGTGTGGGTGAGCCTGACGGGCCGCGCCGGCGTCAAGGAATTCCTGGCGCACGCGTTTGGCGGCTCGTCGACGTGATCTGAAGACTCCGGATGTGCGGTGCAACAGACAATCGCGCCGCACCACGTCCCTCACCCTAACCCTCTCCCGACAACGGGCGAGGGAACCAGAGCCGGAGGCCCACGTCTTCTCTTAATACTGGGTGCAGGGGTCACTCCTGCTGGCATAGCTGGGCGACCTCGGCTAACATTTCTCGCCGCTACTGCGGCTGCGAAAACCAATATTTCACGAGGACCGGAGAGCACTTGGGCGACAACAACAAGGTCGTAATTATCGGCGCGAATGGCACGATGGGCGCGGGGGCGGGATGCGTCTTCGCCGGCGCTGGATACAGCGTCACGATGCTCGCGCGGTCGCCGCGCAAAGCGGCGGAAGGTTTGACGGAAGTGCAGAACGATGCGCGCGCGGAAGCGATCGCAGAGCGAATCTCGCTGGGCGCGTACGATGCCGACCTCGGCCGCACGGTAGGCGAAGCGTCGATTATTTTCGAATCGCTGGCCGAGGATCTGCCGCTCAAGAAGCAATTCTTCGAGCTGATAGACAAAAACCGGCGCTCGGACGCGATCATCGCGACCGGATCGTCGGGTTTGTCGATCGCGGAAATGGCGCGCGGGCGGAGCGAATCGTTTCGCCGCAATTTTCTCGGCGTCCACCTGTTCAATCCGCCGCATGTGATCGTCGGCACTGAAGTTATTCCAGGGCCGGACACCGATCCCGCGGTTGTGAAGCGGGTCGTCGCGATGCTGACGAAACGGCTGGGCCGCAAGGTGATCGTCACCAGCGACATGCCCGCGTTCGTCGGCAACCGGGTTGGCTTCAAGGTTCTGAACGAGACCGCGCAACTCGCCGCCGAACACGGCGTCGCGTACATCGATTATCTGATCGGGCCGCATACGGGGCGCGCGATGGCGCCGCTGGCGACTGTCGATCTGGTCGGATGGGACGTGCACAAGGCGATCGTCGACAACGTGCATGCGAATTGTAAGGACGAAGCGCACGAATTCTTCGCGATGCCCGCCTACATGAACACCGCGCTGCGCAACGGATGCCTTGGCGACAAAACGCCGGAGCGTGGCGGCTTCTACCGTCGCGCCGGCCAGGAAGTCTTCGTGCTCGATCCGAAGACTGGCGGACACGACAAGCTCGAACAGCCGGCGCCGATCGAATTCGTTGAAAAGATGAAACAGGCGCATCGGGTGGGCCGCTACGCCGACGCGTTGAAAGTCCTGGCCGAGGCGAAGGGCGCGGACGCCGACCTTTGCCGCCGCGTCGTACTCGGTTACGTCAGCTACGCGCTGAACCGCGTCGGCGAAGTAGCCGCGAGCGCGGCTGACGTGGACACTATAATGTCGTACGGCTTCAACTGGGCGCCGCCGACGGCGATCGTCGATCTGATCGGCGCGAAGAATACGGTCGCGTTGCTGCAGAAGCTCAAGCTCACGGTGCCCAAGACTGTCGAGCAAGCGGCGTCGCACGATGCTAATATGTTTGCCGGCGGCGTACTCGAATATGGCCGCACCTTTGTGGGATGAAAATCCTCTGTTGGATGATTAGATTGATTGTCGTATGATTACGCTAGTAATCAATAGGAGCGCGCGATGACGAAACCAGCGCCGGTGTATGTATTGGGCGGAGCGCAAACCGACTTTGCCCGCAATTGGTCGAAGGAAGGCAAGCATTTCGTGGCGATGATGCGCGAGGCAACTCTGGCCGCGCTCGAAGCCACCCGGATCGACCCCCGCGAAGTCGAGACCGCTCACGTCGGCAACTTCGCCGCCGAGCTTTACGCCAAGCAGGGACACATCGGCGCTTTTTTCGTCGAGATCGATCCGACTTTCTCCGGGCTGCCGACCAGCCGTCATGAGGCGGCGTGTGCGTCGGGCTCGATCGCGCTGATCGCGGCGTCCGCGGAGATCGAAGCTGCGCGGTACGACCTCGCATGCGTGGTCGGCGTCGAACAAATGAAGACGGTAGATTCCACCACCGGCGGCGACTACCTGGGCACCGCGGCGTGGTACGAGCGCGAAGCCAAGGGAATCGAGTTCCCGTTTCCGAAACTGTTTGGGCGCCTCGGCGACGAGTACGACAAACGCTACGGCCTCAAGGACGAACACCTCGCGCACATTTCGGCGGTGAATTATTCCAACGCCAAGCGCAATCCGAACGCGCAGACCCGCAACTGGTTCATGAGCGAGAGTCACGCGCAGCACGAAAGTAAATTCAACCAGGTCATCGGCGGCCGGATCAAAGTTAGCGATTGCTCGCAGGTCACCGACGGCTCGGTCGCAGTTTTCCTCGCGTCGGAAAAATTTGCGACAGCGTGGGCCAAACGCAACGGCAAGCAGCTCGCCGATATTCCGCGCATCCTCGGATGGGGCCATCACACGGCGCCGCTCGAATTCGACACCAAGGTCGCAGAGAGCCGCGACAATGCATACGTGTTGCCGCATACGCGGCAGGCAATTCTCGACGCGTTCAAGCGCGCGGGCGTCGGCTCGGCAGCCGAGCTCTCGGGAATTGAGACGCACGACTGTTTCACCACGTCGGAGTACATGGCGATCGATCATTTCGGCATCACCAAACCCGGCGAATCGTGGAAGGCGGTCGAAGAAGGCGTGATCGAGCTCGGCGGCAAGCTGCCGATCAATCCGAGCGGCGGTCTGATCGGCGCAGGCCATCCAGTCGGCGCGACGGGCGTGCGCCAGATGCTCGACTGCCATCGTCAGATCACGCACAGCGCGGGCGACTACCAGGTCGAGAACGCGAAGAAATTCGCGATGCTGAACATCGGCGGCAGCGGCACCACCAGCTGCGTCTTCATCGTCGGCAAGTAACACCCGAAGCCTGCAGTGGGGCGGGCCGCCGTGCCCGCCATCGACGCGCGCGCCAATCATTTTCCGATTGGCTTGCGCGCTTCGACGCGGCACAATTTTCGGATGCCCAGAAAAACTCCATTCATCCTCGTCGACGTCTTCACGTCGCGACCCTTCGGCGGCAACCAGCTCGCAGTCTTCACCGACGGCGCCGCGCTAAGCCCAAACGAGATGCAGGAACTGGCGCATGAGATGAACTTCAGCGAATCGACGTTCGTGATGCCCCCTGATTCTTCGGGCGCGCGGCCCGTGCGGATCTTCACGCCGTGGCGCGAAATTCCGATGGCCGGGCACCCGACCGTCGGCACCACCTGGGTACTTGCGAGTCGCGGCGAGATCGCGCTCGCATCCGCACTTGTCGATGCGACACTGAGGCTCGGAATCGGGCCGGTCACAGTGACGGTCGAGAACATCGGCGGCAAGCCGGACTTTGTCTGGATGGCGCATCGCGAGGCGGAGTTCGGTGCGAAGCGTGACGATCGCGAACGCGTCGCGAAAGCGCTCGGAATCGCGGCCACTGACATTCGCGACGATCTGCCGATCCAGGCCGTTTCGACTGGACTTCCGATTTTGTTTGTCCCGCTTCGAACGGTCGACGCGCTCGCGCGATGCTCCTCCAACGGCGCGGCGCTCACGGCGCTGTTCGAAACAGTCGCTCAGATGCAGCCCGTCTATATGTTTGTCGCGAACGAGTCGGGCGACTTCGCTGTTCGATCGCGCATGTTCGCGCCGCATACGGACGGAATAACTGAAGACCCGGCGACCGGTGGCGCCGCAGGTCCGTTCGGCGCGTACGCCGCGACGTATCGATTGATCGACCCTGCGCCCAAGGCTTCGTTCGCGATCCATCAAGGCGTCGAGATGGGACGGCCGAGTGAGATTCACGTCGAGGTCGCGCGCAAAGACAACGGTGCGTTCGCAATCCGAATAGGCGGACGATGCGCGATCGTCGGTGAAGGAGCGATGTTCCTCTAACGCGCAGGCGCGGCTATTGTTGTCTCATGGATGAACGTCAAATTCCTGCGGTCGGCGAAAAAGCTCCTGAGTTCTCGCTCGCCGATTCGACTGGTGTGGTTCGCCGGCTCGACGATCTGGTCGCCGGCGGAACGTGCGTCGTCGTTTTCTACCGCGGACACTGGTGACCGTTCTGCCTCCGCCAGTTGGCGGACTATTCAGAGCATCTCGCGGATTTTCGCGCAACCGGCGCCGAGCTGGTCGCGATCTCCGTGGATGACGCCGCGCGTACGGAGCCGGTACGCCAGGAACTCGGCATCAAATTTCCGCTGCTATGCGACACCAGTCGCGAAGTCGTGAAAAAGTACGGCCTGCTCAACAGCGGAGAGAAAGGCGGGATCGCATTTCCTGCTTCATTCGTGATCGATCGCGATCGGGTCGTGCGCTTCCGCGCGCTGGAACAGGTTGCGTCGCGCGTCAACGTTGACCAATTGCTCGAACTGCTGCGCGAGCTAGGGCGTGGCGCCGAACCGCAAACCAAACCGCGCCATCGCGGCGTGTTCCCCGGATTGATGTTCCTGCGCGCGACGATGAACGCGCTGCGGCACGGCGTCCGTTCGCCGGACAAATAAAATCAACTTTTCATCGCGGTGCGGCGAGCCTATGATTCAGCGCGCGAGGTTTGCATGAATCGTCGATATCTAATTGCGCTGTCGTTCCTGATCGGGGTCACGATCTGCGCTTGCGCCGGCGGAGGCGTGACTGAGACGCCACCAGTCTTTCTCACGAGTCCGCAAGGGAACCGGGTTGAAGCGCTTGCAATGACCACGGCGCGCGCCAACGCGGCCGCGATCCGACTCCGCGACGGACGCGTGCTGATCTGCGGCGGCACGGCAACCGGACAAGTCGGTGGTGTGCTCTCGAGCGCCGAGCTTTACAATCCTGACTCGCGCGCCTTCACCGGGACCGGTTCGATGACGGTCCCGCGAGCGGGGCAAACGATCACATTGCTGCGCGACGGACGCGTACTGCTGACGGGCGGCGTGCAAAACGCCGGCTTCCGCTCGGAGCTTGCCAGCGCAGAGATTTACGATCCCGGCGCCGGCACCTTCAGCGCGACGGGTTCGATGTCGGTGCCGCGCGAAGGTCATACCGCGACGATACTTCGCGACGGGCGGGTGCTGATCGCAGGCGGCAGCGACAACGGCATCCATACGCTGGACTCGGCGGAGATTTACGATCCTTCCAGCGGCACTTTCCGAGGCACCGGCCATCTGCATCAGCCGCGCATCGCACACGTCGCCGCGCTGCTTGGCACCGGCAAGGTTTTGATCGCCGGCGGCGGCCGCGGCGGGATGCCAGGCGGCTACATCTCATACGACACCGCGGAAATGTACGATCCGGCGGCCGGCAGCTTCACCGCGATCCGCGCGCACATGAAAAGCGATCGCGTCGGCGCGGCTGCGGTCAAGCTGAACGACGGTCGAGTGCTGATCGTCGGCGGCAAGAGCGGCAGGAGGATGACCAGCCGGCTTAGCAATCTCTCCTCGCTGACGCCGCTCAACACCGCCGAGATTTACGATCCCGAGGCGGGCGCTTTCATCAGAACCGGCGACATGAGCGCGCCGCATTACCTCGCGACCGCGACGATGCTCGACAGCGGGAACGTGCTCGTCGTCGGCGGATGGACCATCAGGGGTCCAATCGTGGTCGGGATGCGCGACGCTGATCTGTACCAGCCCGAAACGAACCGGTTCTCGCAAGCCGGGCAAACCAACGTAGCGCGGCTTACGAACACTGCGACGCTCCTGAACGATGGCGAAGTGCTAATCGCCGGCGGCATCGCGGACAAAGCGCTGGTGACCGCGTCAGTCGAATTCTATTCTCCAAAGCAGCATCGCTTCCTGATGCTTCCCGAAACCGGAGCATCCACTGAATGAACGACTCGAAGAAGGATTCACTGCCGGCGTTTGAGCTGCGCGACGCGCTCAGAACGGCGCGCTCATTTCCTTCCACTCGCCCCGCCCTGCTCTGCTTCGTCAAGGAAGATTGTCCGACCTGCGGCATGACGATGCCGCTGATCGAGACCGCCCGTCGCGCCTTCGGCGCATCCGTCGATGTGTGGGCGATTGGCCAGGACGCCGAAGGTAACGCCAAGCTGGTAGAGCGATATGCGCTGACCGGGCCGATGCTCGACGACTCCACGCTCAAGGTTTCGTTCGAGTACGGCCTTGATACGGTGCCGACGATCATCCTCGCCGACGCACTGGGCCACGAGCAGCGCCGCTTCGTTGGTTTCGGACGCGACGATTGGCGCGCGATGTTCGCCGAGTTGTCGCGACAATCGGGCGTTCCGTCGCCGGCCGTCGATTGGAATTCATATCCGGAGTCGCGGCCGGGTTGCGGTTCCAAATCGGTCGAACCGGGAATCGCGGAGCATCTTGAAGCGGAGGCGCGCGGCGACAAGTTGACCGCGCGGCGAATCGAGCTGGGAGACGCCGAAGACGTATTCGAATTCATGTTCGAACGCGGCATGACCGACGGTTTGCCGGTAGTGCCGCCGACGCCCGAGCGCGTGATGTGGATGCTGACGGGGACGCGGCGCGATCCGCGAGAGGTGATCGCGATCGTCCCGCCCAATCTTGCGCCGGTGACGGTCGAGAAAGTCGCGGTCAACTCCGTGATGGCGGGATGCAAACCCGAATATCTGCCGGTCGTGATCGCTGCGCTCGAAGCGGTGTGCACTGACGAGTTCAACATCCACGGCATCATGTCGACGACCTGGGGTGCGACGCCGGTGATCGTGGTGAACGGCCCGATTCGCCATCGCCTCGACATGAACATGGGCATGATGGCGCTCGGCTACGGCACTCGCTCGAACGCAACTATCGGGCGCGCGCTGAAGCTCGTGCTGCGCAACGTCGGCGGTGCGCGGCCGGGCGAGATCGAGCGCGCGACGCTTGGCGCGCCGGGCAAGTTCACGACCTGCTTCGCCGAATGGGAGGAGCGCAGTCCGTGGGAGCCGCTGCACGTCGAGCGCGGTTTCAGG
>NZ_DATDGQ010000366.1:0-10646 GCF_036522015.1 Binatus sp. (SeqCode) | reverse complement strand
GGCGAAATTTCGGTTTACGTCACCGCCCCGCAGCCACGCCGCGTGGCGCCGCCGTTCACCACGTTGACCGAGGCGCGACTGGCGCTGTCGCGAATCAAGCCGACCGATGCGCCCAACGACCAAACGACGCTCGAAAACTTTCTTGGCAACCTCGCCTCGGAAGCGCGCGTTGCGAAAGTGATCTTCGCCGGCGCCGACGCGCTCGCCGCGCCGGTCCCAGCGCGAATTCATCCGATTGCGGTAGGCGACGCGGTCGCGAACTCGGCGATCGGCTCGTTCTCGCTGCGGCGCGAAGTCCTTGGCGCGGAAGCTCTTCACGCGAGTCTCACTATCGCCAACTTCAGCCCCCAGACGCGCGCGCTCGAACTCGTCGTGACTGGCGACGGCAAGCAAGTCGCGCACGCCCAAGAAGCACTCGGCGCGCGCGAGACTGCGACGCTCGAATTCCCGGCGATTCCGCCCGCCCGAATCTACGAGGCGAAACTCGCGCCCGAAGACGCACTCGCGCTCGACAACGTCGCCTACGCGACCGCGGGCTCCGTCAAGAACGTGTCCATTCTCTTCATCAGCCCCACGCCCGCCGATGCCAAGGGACTGAATTCGATTCCCGGGGTCGCGGTCACCGCAAAGAGTCCGGACGCTTATGCGCCGAGCGAACTCGCCAACTTCGATCTCGCCATCTTTGAATACGCTACGCCCAAGGAAATCCCCGCGGTGAACACGATGCTCGTGATGCCACCGCCGGGCGATCCCGTTTTCGGATTGACGGTGACGCCGACCGCGAAGGTCGAGATTGCCGGATGGCGCACGACCGACAGGCTCACCGACTCGGTGAATTTCCGGCTGCTGAGTCTGCGCGGCGGCGAATATTTCGGGACGCATCCGTGGATGAGCCAGGTGGTTGGCGGCGACGGCGGCGCGCTGCTGCTCAAGGGCGAGCGCGGCGCGCATCGTTTCGTCGCGACCGGTTTCAATCCGTTTCCGTATCTCGGCAAGCGCAACCTTCCGATGTCGGTGCTGACGCTCAACGCGATCAGCTATCTCGCGGGCCTAGGTGGGAGCAGCAGCGGCTACCGGACGGGACAGCCGTGGCTGGTGCCGGCGGGCGTCGAGCGCGTGGTGCTGCCGTCGGGAAGAAAGCGGGCTGCTCATCCCGGCACGCTTTTCAGCGATGTGTCGGAGCAGGGAGTTTATGAGCTCGTCGCCGCTGGCGGCACGCAGACGCCGCGCGCCGTTAACCTTGCCGACTTGAGCGAGTCCGACCTCTCGAGCTCGCCGCTGCTCAAAGTCGAAGCCCCAAATTCGGGTTCCGTCGAGCCGGTGATGGAAAAATCGTCGCTGAGCGACTACCTGCTCTTTGCGATCATCGCGCTGGCCGCTCTGGAAGCACTCATCGTCTATCGACGCCGGCGCGTCGTCGAGGCCGCGCTGTGATTCCCGCAATCTTCCCGCATGATTTGCCGCACGATCTGACCTTCGCGCATCGCGAGGCGCTCTACCTGCTGGCGATCCCCGCGGTCGTCCTGCTGTGGGGACTTATCAACGCCCGCGAACCGCGCCGAGTATTTGCGCCGGTGATGCGCGCGCTGGTGCTCGCGCTGTTCGTCGTCGCGCTCGCGAATCCGCAGCAGGTGATGCGTTCCGAGGGCGCGGCGCGGCCGGCGATCGTCGATGCGAGCGCGAGCATCACGCCTGCGATGCGCGCGTGGACGCTGAAGCTGCTGCGCGACGACCTTGGGCTGCGCGCGGGAGATCCGGCATACGTGTTCGCAACCAGCGCGGCGCCGCAATCGATCGGCGCCGTCGAGTCGGCTTTCGCCAACAACACCGGATGCGCCGAATGCGGGCCCGGCGCGACCAATCTTGAAAGTGCCCTTTACCGAATCGCCGCCGATCCCGACGCGCACGGCGGCCCGGCCGTGATGGTGACCGACGGCTGGCAAAATCGCGGCGACGCCGACCGCGCGATCAGCGCAATCGTCAACGCCGAGATTCGGCTCGACATCTTCACTCCCCCCGGCGCGCGATCGATTCCCAACGTCGCGATGACGGCGCTCTCGTTGCCGCCGGCATTGGAGAAAGCTGCGCCGTTCGAGCTCGGCGTCACGATGGAAAATCTCAACGACGCGCCGGTGACGGGAACAATCACCATCGCGCGCGACGGTGCGACTATCGATCAGCGCAGAGTGACTCTGGCGCGCGGCTCGCAGCGCTTCGACTTTCCGGTGCACACTGAAACCGTGGGGCTCGCTTCGTACGGCGCGTCGTTCAAACCTGACAATCCCGCGCAAGACGCGTACCTCGAAGACGACTCGCTGAAAGGATGGGTCGGAGTCGGCGCGCGGCGCAAAGTTCTGATTCTTACCGACAGCGCGAAGGACGCGAACTACCTCGGCACCGTCGTCAATCGGATGGGACTCGAGCCGACCGTCGTGCCAGTCACCGGCGGGACTTGGGACGGCACCGTCGCAGGTTACGACGCGGTGCTGATCAACAACGTGCCGAGCGAGCGCATCGCGCCTGCTGCGCAGAACGCGATGGCAGCGTACGTGAGTCGCGGCGGCTCACTCGCGATGGTCGGTGGTGATTCGAGCTTCGGCCTTGGCGGATACGCGGACAGTCCGCTCGCGCCGGTGATGCCGGTGACGATGAAGCCGCCGCAGCACAAGGAAAAGAAACGCGCGCTCGTTCTGATTATCGACAAGTCGGGCTCGATGGGCCGTAACGACAAACTCACTTACGCGAAAGCTGCGGCCGAGACCGTCACGCGAAATCTCAAGGACAACGACCTGATCGGCGTCATCGGATTCGACTCGCAGCCCTTCGTCGTTATCCCGCTGCAATCGGTTGGGCAGAGCCGCGCGTATTTCAATCAGATGATCGACCGGCTCTCGGCGCACGGCCAGACCTTCCTGATTCCCGCACTGCGCGAGGCCGAACGCACGCTCGGCACGAGCGGCGCGCAGGTCAAGCACGTCGTGATCCTCACCGACGGCGAGACGGGCGGCACCGCCGAGATGTACTACGACCTCGTCTCGCGAATGCATCATGACGCCGACACGACCATCTCGACCGTGGCGGTCGGCACTGAGGCAAACGTCGACCTGCTGCAGGCGATCGCGAAGTACGGCGGCGGTTCGTACTATCAGACCGACAATCCAAAGAATCTGCCAGAGCTCTTCGTCGAGGATTTCAAGGCACACGGCGGCGAGATCACGATGTTCGAAAAGGAATTTACGCCACGCACCGAAAGCCCCGACGCGATTCTGAAAGATCTCGCATCGCGCCAGATGCCGCCGCTCAAGGGCTATGTCTCGACCGAGATCAAACCGAGCGCCACGATGGACATGTACGTCGAGCGCAGCGGCACGCGCGAACCCGTGATCGCGAGCTGGAAATACGGCGCCGGCAAGGTAATGGCGGTGACGACGGATGCGAGCGGACGATGGTCGGGAACGTGGATCACTACTAATCTTTTTGCGCCGCTGTGGGATCGGCTGCTCGCGTGGATGACGCCCGAGATGCCCGCCGAGCCGAAGATTGACGTCGCGCTCGGTTACAACGCGGGCCGCATCAACATCAAGCTCACCGACTACAGCGCCGAACCCGGCAACGCGGCGCGGCTCGTCAGCGTGCTGGTGACGCGGCCCGACGGCACCCGCACCGACACCGCGCTCACCGAGGAAGTCGTGGGCGAGTTGTCGGGATCGATCGACGCGCCGGCGCCCGGCAATTACTACTTCGAAGTGCGTTCGCCTTCCGGCAAGGACAAGAAGTTCCCGCCGCTCGCGTTCACCGTCAGCCCGTCGGTCAACGCCGAACTGCCGCGGCCCGAGCCCAACTACGGCCTGCTCGAAAAGCTCGCGTCCGCGACCGGCGGGCGTTTGAATCCATCGCCGGCGGAAGTCTCGACCGAGCGCGCAACGCTCGAGCGCCGCGTCTCGATGAATCCGTACCTGCTCGTCGCCGCAATGATTCTGCTGATCGGAGAAGCACTCGTCCGCCGCCTGACTGCATGAAGAAACACGACTCAATCCACGCCAACCATCGCGTGCAGCGCGACTATCCCGCCAAGGTGAAATTCTGTCCGCTCTGCGGCGCCGCGATGGAGTCGCGAATGCTCATGCCCGAAAACGCTGAGCGCAAAGTCTGTACGCGATGCGGCTTCGTGCTGTTCCCCGGACCCAAGCTGGTCGCCGGATGCTTCGTAATCGACGACGGCCGCGTGTTGTTGATCCGTCGCGGCATCGAGCCCGCCGTCGGCAAGTGGACGTTCCCGGGCGGCTACGTCGATTTCGGCGAGAACGTCGCCGATGCTGCGCTTCGCGAGACGCGCGAGGAAGTCGGAATGCGCGCCGCGCTGGGCCCGCTGCTCGGAGTGTTCAACGATTCTGCCATCACGGTCGTCGTCTATCTCGCCACTCCTGGCAAACAACCACCGGCGCTAACCGTCGAAGCAACTGAAGTCCGCTACTTCGAGCCCGACGACATCCCATGGCACGACCTCGCGTTCCCGACGACCACCGACGCATTGACGGCGTGGGTCGCTTCGACCCGAAAACTCAGCCAATCACGCTGACTTTCCCGCATTCGAGCATTAGCACTACTGACGTGAGTGTGCTAAATAATTTATCTTGAACTCCCGGCACCTGCGGCCATTCCAGGTAAGGAAGGTGGCTTTTATGGAACGGGTTGAAGTGGTTGGCGGCAACGTTTTCGTCGTTCGGACGCGTCAGTTGGGTCCCGACTGGTGGTGCTGCGACCTCTACGAGCGAGTCGAAACCGACGCCGGCGTCGAGGCGTTCGTGCTCGAGGATTTCGGCCGATCGGAAATCGAGGCTATCGGGATGGCGCTGAGCGACGCGCACGAACCCAACCACATCCAGCATCATCATCACTGATTCGCGACGCGTCGAGCAGTGAGAGATCAGACTTTTCTTGCCGACGGCAAAATTTTCTGCCGCTCGTAATCTGCAGTCACAGTATCAATTGAATCCGCCTGCTCCGGCGACTTGTCGTCGCGGATGCGCACGATTCGCGCGAATCGCAACGCCATCCCGGCGTCGTAGTTCGGACTGCGCTGGATATCGTTGTACGCAACCTCGACGACGACCTCGGGGCGAACGGTCACGACGCCGTGCGACTCTTCGGTCTTGAGCGCGAGCAGCCGCTCGGTCATCGCGCGAAATTGTTCATCGCTGAGACCCTTGAACGTCTTGCCGAGCATCGCGAACCCGCCATTCCGGTCGCGCGCGGCGAGATGATAGTTCGATAGCCAGCCGTGGCGGCGGCCGTAGCCCCACTCCGCCGCCACGATCACAAGGTCCAGCGTGCGCGTATGCTTTATCTTGAGCCATCCGCGACCGCGCGCGCCCGGCGTGTACGCGCTCGCAAGCGATTTCGCCATCACGCCTTCGTATCCGGCCACGACGGCGTCGGCGTAGAATTTCTCGGCGGCGGCGAGGTTGGGCTTGATGATTCGTTCGACTATCTCTAACCCGGCTGACGACTGCAGCTCTTCGAGCATGGAAATTCTGTCCGCCCACGGGCGATCGATTGTCAGAGCGCCGTCGAGCGCGAGCACGTCAAATACGAACAGCCTCAGCGGCTGCTCGGCGCGCGCTTTCTCGACGTCGCGAGTGCGGCCAAACCGGCGCATCAGATCCTGAAATGCTGCGGGACGTCCCGACGCGTCCACCCCGATCACTTCACCGTCGAGAATCGCGTGACGCGCGCCGATTCGACTCACAACCTCGACCACGTCGGGAATGCTCTCGGTGATCTCGTTCAGTCTGCGCGAGAAAATTCGCACGTCGCCATCGCCCGCATGATGAATCTGCACTCGCGCGCCGTCGAGCTTGTGCTCGAACGATAGCTCCGAGCCAAGCGTCGCGAACGCTTCCGCGATGTCTGCGACCGGAAACGCAAGCATCGGCTTGAGCGGCTTGGCGGCTGGCGAGGTCGGCGAAGATTCTCCGGCGGCGGGTTTTTCCGCGCCAGCTGGCGAGCGGATGATTCGCACGACGCGGCCCAAATCGGCCTCCAGCATGTGAATCCGGCGCACTTCAGTGACCGGCCGCGCACTCATCCTCGCAATCGCCTCGAGCATCAACCCTTCGCTCACCCCGTGACGCATCTCACCGATCAGAATCTTCGCGATGTACTTGCCCTCGAACGCCGACGCGCGCGCGAACAGCTCGCGCAGCGCGTCGAGCTTGCGGTTGCGCGCGTGACGTCCCTCGATAGCGGCAATCTCGGCGAATTTCTGGTTGAGCTCGCGAATCGTCAGCGTGGGCTCCGGATCGGCCGCGCGAAGCTTGAGCGTCATCTCGATGGCCTCACCAAAGTCTTCGGCGGCGGTGAAGATGTCCTCGCCCTGGTCGGCGCTGTCAGTCATCTCGGCGGCGATTTTCCAGACTGCGCGGCCGCTGATCTGGAGCCGCTTCTCCTCGCCCTGCTCGACCGCGCGTCCGACCATGAATCGCGCCGCGATTTCCGCTTCGTCGATATTGAGTGAGGCGAGAAACGTGCCCACCTCCTCGGCCATCTGCAGCCGGCTCTGAGTCTGGCTGAGCGATTGGCAGACGTTCGCGAAGTCGTAAAACGAGGGCACGTACGAGATTAATCCCGCCCGCGACGCCTCGCGCAAGTGTTGATGTCTCCTGACGAAGCGACCAGCGCGAGCGGGCGCGCCTCCGGACAGCTTCGCGTTTTGGTGTCATCCTGACGACCTGAGCAACGCGAGGGGAGGAAATGGCTTCTGGCCTCCGGACAGCTTCGCGCACGCGAAGCCGGTTCCGGTTTCGAAATCGCGCAGCGGTCCTTTGTTGTTGGCGTCGCGAACGATGCAGAGAACCTAACCCCTAACCCCTTCCCGAGCGGGAAGGGGGACCGGATTTCGGGGAGTAATCTCTTCCCTCGAGGGAAGGGGGACAATCGCGCGAGAATATCTAGACCTTCTCAGGCCGCGATCGGGTGCGACTTCACGAACGGCAGAAATACTTTCAGAAACTCCTCGCGGGCATCCATGAACGCGTGGCCCACACCGGAGATGAGGTGTAATTTCGCGCCGGGAATCCGCGCCGCGATAATTTCGGAGTTCTTCGCCGGGATCAGCACGTCCTCGGCGCCGGTCACGACCAAAGTCGGCGCCTTGATTTGCGGCAGACGGTCGTAAGTCTTCAGCGTGTAGGTCGCTTCGAGCTGGCGCTGGAACGCGAACGGCGGGGTCGGATATTTCAACAGGCGCGGAATCGCAGCCTCGAGCAGGTAGCGATGCTCCGCGATGTATTTCGGCGTGTGCCCGAGCGGCCATCCGCGCCGAATCACCTCCTCCGGCGAAACACCTTCGCGCGGCGCGGTCAGAATTTTCAACGATTCAGGCGGCGGCGGCACGGAATGCGTGCCACCTGCCGTGGTGCATCCGAGCGTGACCGTCGCCGTCCGCTTCGGATGCCGCACCGCGAACTCCTGCCCGATCATCCCGCCCATCGAGACGCCAAAGATGGGAGCGCGCGGAACGTCGAGCTTGTCGAGCACCCCCGCAGCGTCATCGGCGAACATCTCGATCGAATACGGTGCGTCGGGCTTGTCACTCTGCCCGGTGCCGCGATTATCGAAAGTGATCACGCGCAACGTGCGCGCGAGGTCGGTTATCAGCTCGGGATCCCACACGGCTGAACTCGCGCCGAGGCCCATTATCATCAGGAGTGGCTCGCCCTTCCCGGCAACATCGTAGTTGAGTTTCACTTCACCGGCTTGAATCTTTGGCATTTCGATTTCCTCTAGTTGCTAGCGCAGAATCCCTGCTTCTTCATGTACTCGACGGAATTCCCGCTCAGCGGCGATTGCGGCGTCGCATCGGCCCGATAGACCGAGTTGTGCTGCGGATCGTAGTAACACATCAACTTGATGCTCTCGCCGGCAGGAATCTGAAACTCGATCGAGTCTGGCAGGTTGGGCGGCCCGTATGAACTCGCCATCGCGGGCTGCGGAGGCGCCGGCGCTGACGATCCCGTTGCCTGGCACATCTTGACCGCGTCGATTTTGCAGCTACCGGCTGCGGCGGGCGATATCTGCGTGCTGCCGACATCCATCGCCGGCGGTTGCTCCTGCTTGCTCGAGCACGACGCGGTACATGTCGCGATCGTCACCACGACTGTCAGCGCACCGGCCAGTCTCGACATGTATCCTGCCGTCATCGGGGTTCGCTCCCTGTTTTCAGGCCGCCGTCGAAGCAACCGCTGCGACCTCGCGGGGCGCGCTCTCCTCGCGTCCAGCTTTGCGGCACTTAAGGATCAGCTCACTGCGCGCGATATAGGCGGTCTCCTCGATCACAATGCCGTACCGCGCGAGGATCTCGCGGAGCTGTGCGAGCGTGTAATGTGTGATGTGCTCGTCCTTGTATCCGCCCGGCATCAGGAAGCCGTAAATCGGTTCAATAATCCGCCAACCAATCGTCGCGTAATCGGGCGTGCCGAGGATCAGCGTGCCACCGGTCCGGAGCACCCGGTGCATCTCGCTGAAAATCGACTCGTCGTATCGAATATGTTCGATGACCTGCGAGCTCATAACGCAGTCGAACGAACCGTCCTTAAATGGCAGAGCGAAGGCCGAGCCCTGGACCAGCGGGATTTCGTAGCGGCGCAGAAAACGGAGCTTGGCGTAGTTGAAGTCCATCCCGATGACGTTGTTGAGGCTCTGCACTATCAGGCTCGAGCCGCATCCCGCGTCGAGCACCCGTTCGGCACCGCGCGCCCAGAGCACGGTGATGCGATGGCGTCGGCGCTGCCAGTAGCGCTGCGGCGGAATCAAGCTGTAGAAGGCGCGCTCGTCGTAGTCGGCGGACTTCAGTGAGTTGCGGATTTTCCACAGGCTTAACGATGAACGGAAGATTTTCCAGCCGAAGCTGAACAGCTTCGCATGCGAGCGCCCCGCGCCGCGCGGAAAATATGTGAACGGAACTTCCACGACGCTGAATCCTCTGGCGTAGGCTTTTACCAGGATTTCTTCCTGCACCTCGAAATTCGAGGAGGTGAGTTCCAGCTCGGCGAACACCTCGCGCCGGTACAAGCGGTATCCGCTGGACATGTCGAGCACCGGTATCGAGAGCATCCGCCGCAACGCCTGGTTCAGAAACCAGCTCGTCGAGCGGCGGATGAAATCGGAGTAGGCGACGCCGCCAAGCATGTAGCGCGACGCGACCACGATGTCGGCGCGCTTGCGCGCCCGCCACATCTTGACCACGAAATCCGGGTCGTGCGACTGGTCGGCGTCGAGCGTCAGCAGGTAGTCGCCGCGCGCCTCCGCGATCCCGGTCTCCATCGCGCCCGCGTACCCGCGCCGGCGTTCTTCGACGACGCGCGCCCCTAACTCTCGCGCCACTTCGCGAGTGCCGTCGGTGGACGGCCCGTCGATCACGATGATCTCGTGAGTAATCCGCTCGCGGTCCAACAACGCGGTGAGCCTGGGGATCAGTATCCTCAGGTTTTCGGCCTCGTTCATGACCGGTAAAATTACGGAAATGTTCATTCGGGCTCAGTTTCCTTTATGCTGTGACGCGAGAAAAGGGAATATGCCAGTTGACGATGCCCGCAATGTCGCGCGCCGGGCTCTCGCGTAGTAGTCTCTTGAGGCTGATGAGGATGGGCGTGGGGAAAAATTCAAAGTCGAAAATTATTGCATTTGCGACGATCGCCATTTTGGCGGCGAGTTTCACTTCTTCATTTGCGAAGGTCATTCACCGCCATCCGGTTGCCCCGAAGGCACATGAAGACGCCCCAGCGGTTCCGCTGACTTCGATTCAGGTGCTCGGCAACCGCCCGGCGCCGTTCGCCCTCGACGCGAAGGCCGCAATCATGATCGATGCCGACACCGGCGCGGTGCTGTACGCGTACAACGAGCACGAGAAGATGCAGCCTGCCAGCCTCGCCAAGATCATGACGTTCTACCTCACTCTCGACGCGTTGAAGGCCGGTAGAATCACTCCGTCGACCGACGTCACGATCAGCGAAAATGCGTGGCGGCTTTCGATGAACGACACCGTCTCGCGGATGTTTCTTGGCGTCGGACAAAAGGTCGCGGTGAACGATCTCCTGTTCGGCCTGATGGTGTCGTCGGGCAACGACGCCGCCGTGGCGCTCGCTGAATATCTCGGCGGCAGCACCGACTCCTTCACCAAAATGATGAACGACAAGGCCAGCGCAATCGGCCTCAAGGAAACGCACTTCGACAACCCCGACGGTTTGCCCGAAGAAGGCGAGTTCACGACCGCGGCCGACATGGTCGCGCTCGCGCACTCGCTCGTGAATCATCATCCGGAGGCAATCAAATATACCTCGGCCAAAGAATTCACTTTCGACAAAATCTCGCAGCCCAACTTCAACAAGCTGCTGCTGCACGACGCACGCGTCAACGGGATTAAGACTGGTCACGTTGACGAGGCCGGTTATCATCTCGTCGCGTCGGCGGGATCTAACGGGATGAACCTGCTGTCGGCGGTGCTGGGCGCTCCGAGCGAGGCGCACCGCGTGACCGAATCCGAAAAATTGATCGATTGGGCATTTCGCACTTTCGTCAGCTACCGGCCTGATCTGAAAAAGTCGGTGCCCGCCACAATCCCGGTGCACGACGGCGTCGCCGAGACT
>NZ_DATDGQ010000365.1:0-1613 GCF_036522015.1 Binatus sp. (SeqCode) | reverse complement strand
GTCCTCGTGAAACACCAACTGGTCGTCGGCGCCAATCCGCTTGAGGAAATCGAGCGTCTCACCGTAACAACCCATCAGTACGTGCTGTCCGTTGTCGACGAAATCTCCAGTGTCCGGATCGGCGAACGAATACGCGCGCCCGCCGAGCGCCGGTTTCCCTTCGAGCACCGTGACCCGCACGCCATGCTCCGCTAGCGCGACCGCCGCGCTGAGTCCCGCGAATCCGGCGCCGATCACGACTGCATCTTTCGCCGCCGATGCCATCTATCCGCGCAGCGAGCTGAAGCGCCCCTCTGCCCATGCGCGGCCGACCAAGTACAGCTTGTGCGGAGCAGAAAGGCTGTGGCGGCGGTCGAGCACGCGATAGTTCGATTTGATGATTCGTTCGAGCAGGGCGGCGTAGATGAGCCGCATGGCCTCTGCCGTCAGCAGTGTCGCGCGATCTTCCAGCGCGAGTTCGCTCTGCGCCAATGCGTAAAGTTCCCGCGCGCGTCTCGCCTCGAAGTCCATCAGGTTGACGAAGTTAGGCGAGTACACGCCGCCGAGAATTTCCTGCTCGCTCACGTTGAAGCGCGCAAGGTCTTCCAGCGGCAGATAAATCCGGCCGCGCTCGGCGTCCTCGCGCACGTCACGCAGAATGTTGGTTAGCTGAAGCGCAAGTCCGAGGTTCTCCGCGTACAGCTTCGCCGCCGGATTGCGATAGCCGAAAATCTCGATGCAAATGAGACCCAGCGCCGACGCGACGCGATAGCAGTACGGCCGCAGCTCGTCCCAGGTTTGATAGCGCTTGCGCGAGAGGTCCATCTCAACGCCGTTGATGATTTCCTCGAACAGCTCGCGCGGAATCTTGAATCGTCGCGCGCTGTCGGCGAGCGCGCGAGAGAGCGCGCGCGTCGGCGCGCCTGAATATACGCGCTCAAGTTCCTCGCGCCATCGCTTGAGCAATAGCGCCGGCTCGCGAATCGATTCGTCGTCGGCGATATCGTCGATGAAACGGCAGAATGCATATACGGCGTAGAGCCCGCGGCGCCGCTCAGGCGGCAGCAAAATGAACGCGTAGTAGAAACTCGACCGCGAGCGCCGGGTGACCTGCGCACAGCGTTCGTAGTCGGCGTCGAGCGACGCGCCGCCGCGGCCGCTTGCCTCTTCAAGGCCGGAGGCGCCGCCCTCAGGCTTCAAGTCGTCCACGCAGAGCGCTCCATCCAAGTTTCAGGTAGTCGAGTTTCGCGAGTTCCGGACGCCTCCGGAACACCTCGTAGTTGACGCGATCGATCGCGCGCAATATCGCCAGCCCGCCGCCCGCGAACATCACGATGTCCCGCCGCAGCCGCTGGTCCACGCGCTTGTGCAATTCCCCTCCCTCAACCAGCATCGCGCGCGCAACTCCCACTTCATGGCGCATCAAATCGATGAACTCGCGCGAAGACGTATTCGCGGCTAGGTCGGCCGGCGTCACGCCGAATCGTTCCATGTCGCGGCGCGGAAAATAAATTCGTCCCTTGTCGAGATCGATCGCGACGTCCTGCCAGAAATTCGCGAGCTGCAATCCTGTGCAGACCAGGTCCGACAGATGCTGCCGTTCGGCGTCGCGATAGCCAAACAAATAGAGCACC
>NZ_DATDGQ010000364.1:0-14494 GCF_036522015.1 Binatus sp. (SeqCode) | reverse complement strand
TGCCTACCTATCGCCGCGGGAGCACTTTCCGTGAAACGGTCCGTCTCGCGACCTGTCGGTCTGGGATCGATCCGGTCGCGCGAGGTCCTGCCGCCGTTACCGGCATTGAACCCGGTCGAACGGATAGCTCCGATTTACGCCGTCGCAATCGCGGTAGTCGCCGGTGACGCGCTTGGCAACTTTCACCTCGCGCTTCCGTTGTGGATCGCATCCACGCTCGCCGTGGCCGCGCTCGGCGCATTTCTCAGCTCTCGGCGAACGCTCGGTCTTGCGTTCGCATACCTGGCGATCGCGATGACCGCGAATGTCGCGGTCGGGAACATACTCGAGCCGCGGCACGCCGCGCATAGCGTCGCCGCGATGGTGGCCGGTTCGCGCGTTACGATCGAAGGCCGCGTGTATCGCGAGATCGAGCACGAAGCATACGGCGACCGGTTGTACGTCGCGGTCGAGCGAGCCGCCGAGAAGGGCGGGACTCTATCTTCGTCACGAGGCAATGTGCGGATCGCGGTGCTCGGCGGTGGGAGTTTCAAGCTGGGCGATGAAATCAGGCTGAGCGCGCGAGTTCATTTCCCGCGCAACTACGGGAATCCCGGCGAATTCGACTACGCAGGTTTCATGGCGCGCGATGGTATCGACGCCACGATGACCGCGTCGAAGAAATCGCTCGGCTCGCCTGCGTTTCAGATCATCGGGCATCGTTCCAGCTTTCCGTCAAGCCAGATCGAGGCGATTAGAACTCACATCGGCGATTTCTTCGATCGGAACCTCGCCTATCCTGAGAACGCCGAGATGCGCGCGCTGGTGATCGGCGACCAGGGCGAGATTGGCGAGCCGCTGCGGCAGACGTTCGCGCGCACCGGCATGGCGCATCTGCTGGTTATCTCCGGGCTCCACTTGAGCATCGTCGCGGCCGCGATGTTCGCCGCGGTGCGGCTTGCGATGATGCTGTTGCCTGCGCTGGCGAACCGCGGCTACGCGAACAAGGTCGCCGCGCTGGCCGCGATGCTGGCGGTGTGCGCCTACGCGTCGATCGCGGGGCATCACGTTTCGACGGTGCGCGCGCTGGTGATGGTCCTCGCGTACATGCTGGCGGTGGCGATTGATCGTTCGCGCGAAGCGATCGCGTCGTTGGCCCTTGCCGCAATAGTGATCTGCGTCGCGCTGCCCGGCTCGACCGCCGACATCGGCTTTCAGCTCTCGTTCGCGTCGGTGATCGCGATCGTCCTCGGGATGCGTCGATTTGCAGCGTGGTTCGCGCGCCGCCAACGCATTGGGATGCTTCGCGGCGAACCTACCTTGCCTCGGTGGCGATTGCTGGAAGCCGCCAGCGGCTATCTGGCGGTATCGTTCTGGGCGATGGCCGGGACGGCGCCTCTGACCGCGTACCATTTCAACCAGTTTGCGATTGTCGGAATCGTCGCAAACGCCGCAGTAGTGCCGATCATGGCCTTCGGCGCCACGATCAGTGGGCTGGTTGCGGCCGCGTTGAGTTTTGTTTCGGAGTCAGCCGCGCGCCCCATATTGCTCTTCGGGGCGAACGCACTCGGGGCCGGCAACTGGCTGGCCGGGTGGTTCGTCGATTGGCCGATGGCGTGGTTCCGCATCTTCACGCCGACAATTCTCGAACTCACAATCGCGTATGCGTTCCTCGCGATTTGGCTGCTCGCACCACTCGCGGTGGCGATAACCGGAAAGCGATCGCACGAGAAGGTTCCTGACATCGCAAGCTCGCAGGGATTCGGCTGGCGTGCGCGATGCGCGCTCGCGCTCGTTGCAGTGCTGACAATTGACGCGGGCTGCTGGATTTACGACCGCTTTTTCGATCCCGACTTGCGCGTGACGTTCCTGTCGGTCGGCGAAGGCGACGGCGCGATCGTGCGCTTTCCCGGCTCGCGCGTGATGGTGATCGATGGCGGTAGCTCCTACGGCGGTTTCGACGCGGGCGAGAGAATTGTCGCGCCGTACTTGTGGTCGCAGAAAATTATGCACGTGGACTACATCGCGCTTAGTCATCCCGACCTCGACCATTTCGGCGGGCTGGATTTCATCGCGATGAACTTCGCGCCACGCGCGTTCTGGACTACCGGCGTTCGGAGTCTCGACGTGTCGTACGCCCGCCTGATGGAAGACCTCGAGCGCGCCGGGATTCCAAGGGTGCAGGTCGGAGAGACGGCGCCGCTCGCGTCGATCGGCGGCGTTGCGATTTCTTCACTGAATGGCAGCGCGGATCTCGCTAGGACGCAGAACAACAGTTCGATGGTTTTGCGATTCAGTTTCGGCAGGTCGTCATTGTTGTTCACTGGCGATGTCGAGTCGGCCGGCGAGCGCGCGATGCTGGAGGGCCGCCGCGATCTACATGCGACCATCCTCAAGGTTCCGCACCATGGCAGCGCGACTTCCTCGACACCGGCATTGATTGCGGCTGTGCATCCTGAAGCTGTGGTAATCTCGGAAGGCTATTTGAACAATTTTCACTTTCCGGCTGATGCCGTCGTCGAGCGCTACGTCGAAGCGGGCGCCATCCTGATGCGCACCGACCTCGACGGCGCCGTGATAGTTGACGCCACTCCGGATCGAATGACCGTGCGAACCTTCCGCGCGCGCAGCGGTTGGATCAAGATCCTCGCGCCCGAGCGGTGAGTCGCCGGAGCCGGATGAAGGCTGTGACAGACAGTCCGGCAAATACGATCATCTGCGTGGCATGGATCCACAACCACGCATCTGGGCCAGACGGCGCAGCCTCGCTACGGAATACGAGTGTGAAGAAGACCAGCAGTCCGAGGATGTGCACCACCATTCCGGGCAAAATCGATTTGGTCAGGTAGGCCATCACACTGAACGTGAGGCCGGTGAAGAAAAACAGAATCAGCTTGGGCCACAGCACGACGTGCATCGGAGGATGCGGCAGAATCGCGAACAGAATCGCCGTCATCACGATCGCGGCCGGGCCGGAGAACGTTCGTTCCAGCATCGACTGGCAATATCCCCAGAAACCCGCCTGTTCCAGGATCGGCGAGACGAGCGAGCCCATCACGACTGCAAGCGTCGCCGTCAGCCACGGGTATTTCGACATGTCGGGAAGCACGCTGCCGGAGATCGCGGCGAACCCGGACGCCAGTTTCCACCATCCCGTCTGCGCGACGATCGACAGCCCGCCGGCAATCAGCGCCCACGCGAACACGTTGGCCGGCAATGGGTTCGCGCGAAGGCGCTCGCGTCGCGCATGCGACGTGCTCCGCGGCCACCATCTGCCGCCGAGGTATTGCCAGATCAGCCACAGAGCGACGGCCATGACTCCGACCGCCCACGGAATCGCGGGCGTCGTATTGAGATTCGCCGCGATCAGCGCCGACCAGACGCCCTGGCCAAAGAGCGCGATGAAAATTCCCAGAATAGCCGCCCAGGCTGCCGTCAAGATTCTGCTGTACCACGGGCGGGTCGCGGTCAGGTTGCTCATGGCCGTCCATCATGCAACACGGGCGTTCGGTCGGGAAGCGCAATCTTTTATATCAAATGTTGTCGGAACGTCGAGTCAGAACAGCCGTTCAGAGCGTTACGTAAAATCCGCACGCGATTCTATCGACCACGCCCATCACTCTGAGCTACCTTATGAATCGAGATGGATCTGCAACTCTCTGAAGCGCAACGCGGCGCGCGCGACGTTGCGCGACGCTTCGCCCGCGAGAAGCTCGGGCCGATCGGCGTCGAGGCCGACCGCTCGCACCGATACCCGGCCGAAGCGATCGACGAACTTGCCAGGCTAGGAATGCTCGGCATCTTCCTGCCCGAAGAATACGGCGGCGCCGGCCTCGATCACGTCGCGTATTCGCTGGTGCTCGAGGAGCTCGCGGTCGAATGCGCTTCGACTGCGGTCATCATGTCGGCGCATTGCTCGCTCGCGTCGTGGCCGATTCTCGGACTCGGCACCGCCAAGCAAAAGAATCACTTTCTGCCGAAGATGGCGACCGGAAGCTGGCTCGGATGCTTCGCGCTCACCGAACCGCAGGCCGGTTCCGACGCGGCTGGTCAGAAGACGCGCGCGGTGCGCGACGGCGACTCGTATGTGATCAACGGCACCAAGAATTTCATTACCAACGCGCCGCAATCGAAGGTGGCAATCGTGTTTGCGATGACCCAGGCCGACAAAGGGCATCATGGGATCAGCGCGTTTGCGGTCGAGACCGATACGCCGGGATGGGCGGTCACGCGGGTCGAAGACAAAATGGGAATTCACGGCGCGCATTCGGCGCAGTTGAGTTTCTCGGATATGCGCGTGCCGCGCGAGAATCTGCTGCTCGAGGAAGGGCAGGGTTTCAAGGTTGCGATGAAAACGCTCGACGGCGGCAGAATCGGGATCGCGTCGCAGGCACTGGGGATCGCACGCGCATCGCTCGAGGCGTCGTTGAAGTACGCGCAGGAACGGCTGACGTTCGGCAAGCCGATCGCGCAGTACCAGGCGATTCAGTGGAAGCTCGCCGACATGGCGGTCGAGATCGACGCGGCGCGCCTGTTGACGCATCGCGCGGCCACGCTGAAGGATCGCGGCGAGGCGTGCACCAAGGAATCCGCGATGGCGAAGCTGTTCGCCGCCGAGACCGCGATGAAATCCGCGACCGAAGCCGTGCAGATTCATGGCGGCTACGGCTACACCAAGGAATTCAAGGTCGAGCGCTTTTTCCGCGACGCCAAGATCACGGAGATTTACGAGGGGACGTCGGAGATTCAGCGCCTCGTGATCGCGGGCAGTGTGCTCGAAAACCGGTGAGGCAGAAATCGGTGAGGACTATACGGTGAGCAACAAGAAGAAATGGCTCGATACGACCTACAAGCGGGCCAGCGAGCGACCGGTGCGGTTCTCGACCGTGTCCGACATGGAGCTCGACCCGCTCTACACACCTGACGACGTTACCAGCTCCTACGACGACGCGCTCGGCAATCCCGGCGAGTTTCCGTACACGCGCGGTGTATACGGCTCGATGTATCGCGGGCGGTTGTGGACGATGCGTCAGTTTGCCGGCTTCGGACTCGCCGAGGACACCAACGCGCGCTTCCACTTTTTGCTGGGCCAGGGCCAGGACGGACTCTCGACCGCATTCGACATGCCGACACTGATGGGCTACGACGCCGACCACGAACGCGCACTCGGCGAAGTGGGACGCGAGGGCGTGTCGGTCTCGACGGTTTACGACATGGCGGCGCTGTTCGATCGAATTCCGCTCGACCGGGTCTCCACCTCGATGACGGTAAATTGTTCGGCGTCGATCCTGCTCGCGATGTACCTGGTGGTGGCCGAGCGCAACGGAATTCCGTGGGAGCGCGTCGGCGGCACCATTCAGAACGACATGCTCAAGGAGTACATCGCGCAGAAAGAATGGATTTGCCCGCCACGCCCGGCGCTGCGAATCGTCACCGACATGATCGAGTTCTGCGCGCGCAAAGTTCCGCGCTGGCACGCCGTGTCGATCTCCGGTTATCACATCCGCGAGGCCGGCTCGACCGCGGTGCAGGAGCTGGCGTTCACGATTGCCGACGGTATCTGCTACGTCGATGAGGCGGTCAAGCGCGGAATCGCCGTCGATGACTTCGCGCAGCGGCTGTCGTTCTTCTGGAATCTGCACAACGATTTTCTCGAAGAGATCGCCAAGCTGCGCGCCGCGCGCCGAATGTGGGCGCGAATCATGAAAGATCGATTCGGTGCGAAGAATCCGAAGTCGATGATGCTCCGAACGCATGCGCAGACTGCGGGCGCCTCGCTGACCGCGCAACAGCCGATCAACAACGTGGTGCGCGTTGCGATCCAGGCGCTGGCCGGAGTGCTCGGCGGAATCCAGTCGTTGCATACCAATTCGATGGACGAGACGCTCGCGCTGCCGACCGAGCAGGCCGTGATGGTCGCGCTGCGCACGCAGCAGGTCATCGCCGAAGAGACCGGCGTGACGAATACGATCGATCCTTTCGGCGGCAGCTACGCAGTCGAGGCGCTGACCGACCGGATGGAACGCGAAGCCAACGATTATATTCGGCGCATCGATGAGATGGGCGGGATGGTCAAAGCAATCGAGACGGGCTATCCGCAGCGCGAGATCGCCGAGTCCGCATTTCACTTTCAGCGGCAGCTCGAGCAGGGAATCAAGACCGTGGTCGGAGTCAACAAGTATTCGATTCCTGAAGAAATTCCGATCGCGACGCTCAAGATTGATCCAGAGATCGAGGAGCGGCAGATTCAGCGCGTGAGGAAAGTGAAACGCGAGCGAAATTCCGTCGCCGTCAGGGAAGCGCTCGCGCGGGTTTCGGAGGCGTGTCGCTCGGGCGAGAATTTGATGGGACCGATTTGCGAGGCGGTGCGCCGCGACGCGACCGTCGGCGAGGTTTCCGATATATTTCGCGCCGAGTTCGGCGTGTATACAGATCCAGGCTGGATTTAACTGATGGCAGAAAAGAGACTAAGAATTCTGGTCGCGAAACCCGGACTCGACGGTCACGATCGCGGCGCGAAAATTATCGCACGCGCGCTGCGTGACGGCGGCTTCGAGGTCATCTATACCGGACTGCATCAAACGCCCGAAATGATCGCGGAGGCCGCCGTGCAGGAAGACGCCGACGCGGTCGGGCTCAGCGTCCTGTCGGGCGCGCACATGACTCTGTTCCCCGAGGTGATGCGCCTGCTCAAAGAGCGCGGCGCCGGCGAGGTCGCGGTGTTCGGCGGCGGGATCATTCCCGACGACGACGCGGTCAAGCTCAAGCAGATCGGCGTGCGGCAAATCTTCACTCCGGGCGCATCGACTGAAGACATCGTCAAGTGGGTACGCGAGAACGTCGCAGCCCGCACTTAGGTTCAAATGAATTTCGATCTGACCGAAGAGCAGCGGCGCATCCGCGAGACGCTGACCGACTTCGCCGAGCGCGAGATCAAACCGCACTCGACCAGGTGGGACAAGGAAGAGAGCTTCCCAAGGCATATTGTCGAGCAGCTCGGGCAGCTCGGGTTTCTGGGCGTCGCGTTTCCGGAAAAGTTCGGCGGCGGCGGCGCGGATACTCTCTCGCAGGTGCTCGTGGTCGAGGGGCTCTCGCGTTACGACGCGTCGATCGGCCTGACCTGCGCGGCGCATATGTCGCTCTCGACCGGACATATCGCGCGATTCGCGTCGGACGAGCAGCGCGATCATTACGTTCCCGACATGCTGCAGGCGAAGAAGCTCGGCGCCTGGTGCCTGACCGAGCCGAGCTCGGGTTCGGATGCGGCCGCGATGCATACGAAGGCCACGCGCGTCGGCGATAACTATTCGATCACCGGCTCGAAGATGTTCATCACCAACGGGACCGTCGCCGACGTGTATGTCGTGATGGCGATCACCGACCAGGCGCGTGGGCGCGACGGCGTGTCTGCATTCATCGTCGATCGCGGCACTGCGGGACTCTCGAACGGGAAAAAAATTGAGAAGCTCGGACTGCGCGCGTCCGACACCGCCGAGGTCATCTTTGAAAACGTCACCGTTCCGGCGCGCAACCTGGTCGGTGAGCTCGGCGCAGGGTACCGGCAGACGCTCAAGGTACTCGAAGCGGGGCGTATCGGAATCGCGGGCTTCGCAGCGGGAATCGCGCGCGGCGGATTCGAGGAAGCGCGCGCGTACGCGCTCGAACGGGGGCAGTTCGGCAAGAAAATCGCCGAGTTCCAGGCAATCCAGTGGATGTTCGCCGACATGGCGACGAGAATCGACGCGTCGTGGGTGCTGATCTGTCGCGCTGCCGCACTCAAGGACGCGGGCAAGCCGTTTGCGCGCGAGGCTGCGATGGCGAAGCTGTTCGCGTCGGAAACCGCGATGTGGTCGACGATTAAAGCCGTGCAGATTCACGGCGGCTACGGCTACGTCACCGATTTCCCGGTCGAGCGTTACATGCGCGACGCCAAGCTTTCGGAAATCGGCGAGGGCACCAGCGAAGTGCAGCGCATGATCATCGCCAAGTCGCTGCTGCGCGACGGCTACCTGCCCGCCTGATCGATCAATCTTCCAACAGATCTTCGCGGATGATTGCCAGTTCATTGGCCTCGAGGCCGATGACCTCACGCATGAATCCTTCGATGCCGCCGTTTTCGTCGATCAGTTCGAAGACCGGGTCGAGTTGCTCGGCGGCGAGCGGAATCTTCTTGAAGACCAGGTTGCTTTCGAGGAAATCGGCGACGATTCGATTGCGTTCAACGCCGAGCATCGACAGCAGCATCGCGGCGCCGACTCCCGTGCGGTCGCGGCCGGCGGAGCAATGGAAGAGCAGCGGGTAAACGTCGCGCTCGGCGAGCAGCTTGAAGAACCGGAGCCAGTCGGCGCGGAAGTGCATCACGAGCGCGAGATGTTCGCGGCCGGGTTGGGGCGCCACGCGCGTGTAGCCCTGGTCGTTGAACCATTCGTCGCCCATCGGAATGTGTTCCCATCGTATGCCGTGACGTGAAGCGGGGACGGGCGCGCCCAGGTGCTTCACTTCGGCGCGGCTCTGGAGCGTGACGAGGGTGCTGAGCTTTAGCTGGCTGATCGGACTTTCGGGTGGGACCTCGGCGAGATGCGACGAGCGAAATATCTTGCCGATACGGACGCGGCGGTTGCGGGCTGCGGGGTGGCCACCGAGGTCGCGGAAATTCTGCGCGGCATATTCGCGCAGCAAGTCGAAGTCCACGACGACGCGGGTCTTTTCAGCTTTTGCGGTCGCGTCAGTGTCGTTGTTTTTATTTTTCGACAAGTGATTCAGCCTTGCGTATCTCCAACAAGCTTAACAGGCTGCGGCGGGTCGATAGAAGGTGAACCATCTGGCGTGAGCCCTTGTCTCGTGCACTGCGGTCGGTTAATAGACTGGAGTCTAGTTGTATGGCCGAGTATATCGACAGCTCCAGTGTTCGTGCAGGTGCGGCGACGCCGGTTTCGCGTCGCGAGCGCAAGAAAGGGCGCACTCGCGCTGACATTTACAACGCCGCGATGAACCTGTTTCTGCGGCGCGGTTTCGATTCCGTTACGATCGAGGATGTCTGCGACGCCGCGGACGTGGCGCGCGCGACTTTCTTCCTGCATTTTCCAGCCAAGGAAGCTTTGCTTATCGAGTATGGCGAGCGCGCCAACGACGAGCTCGCGGCTGCGATTGGCGCCTACCGCGGCAGCGCCACCGCGACGCTTCGCATGGCGCTCAAGCTGCTCGCCGAGCGCGCCGCGCGGCATCCCGATGTGGTCCGGCTGGTGATGCGCGAAGTGATGGCGCGGCCGCGCGTGCTCAGCGAACACGACGAAAGCACCGCCGACCTGATCAATCTTCTGGCGGCGGTCATCCGGCGCGGTCAGAAGGCGGGTGAGTTCCGGCGGCGGACGCAGCCGACGGTGGCTGCGCTCACCGCGTGCGCGGCGTTCTTCGCGCTCATCTACACGTGGGTGCTGCATGACGGGAAGATCGACATCGAGGCTGCGGTGGCCGAGACTTTGGACATTATTTTGAACGGGCTGAGCGAGAAGAAAATCAGACGCGGATAATCTCCGACGTCGATCAGAAGGACAAACATCTAGATGGCAAACACTCATGCGATTGTGATCGGCGGCAGCATGGCGGGGCTTTGTGCTGCGCGCGTGCTCGCAAAGTCTTATGACAAGGTAACCGTCATCGATCGCGACGCTTATCCCGCCGGTGCCCATGAGCGGCCGGGAGTTCCGCAGAGCAGACATGTTCATGCGCTGCTGATGCGCGGGCGGCTCGAGCTCGATCGGCTGTTTCCGGGTTTCGAGAAAACGATGCTCGGGCATGGTGCGATCGAGATAAATTTCGGCCGTGACTTCGCCGCGCTCAGAGCGGACGGATGGGCCGAGCGGCGTCCGAACTCGATCACGACGCTGTTCGCGAGCCGCGTGTTGATAGAAGCGACTGTGCGCGAGTTGCTTCGACGTATCCCAAACATCGAGCTGATTGAACGGGCCGAGGCGGTCGGCCTCGAAACTGTTCGCGGTGCGGCGCTTCGGGTCAGCGGAGTAAGGGTGAATCCGCGCGACGGGGGCGCAGCGTTTACGCTGAACGGCGACCTGATCGTCGATGCGACCGGCCGCACCACAAAGATTCCGTCATGGATCGAAGCGATGGGCCTGCCGTCGCCGCCCGAGACGGTGGTCGATTCGCATACCGGGTACGCGTCGCGATGGTACAAGACGAATCCTGAACGCCATCCGAAGGCTTGGTGGTGGAAGGGAGTCTGGATTGATCCGATCGCGGTAGATGCTTCGACCGCCGGTGTGCTGTTTCCGGTCGAAAACAATCGAATGATTGTCTCGTTGGCGGGGATCGGAGGGAACTACCCGCCGAGCGACGAGGCTGAATTTACCGCCAAGCTCGCGCAACTCCGTTCGCCGATAATCGCCGAGGAAGTCGCGCTGGCTGAACCGATGTCGCAGGTTTATTCCTACCGTCAGATGGCTAATCGCTGGCGGCACTACGAAAAGTGGGACGCGAGACTCGACGGCTTCGTCGCGCTCGGCGACTCGTCGTGCGCGTTCAATCCGGTTTACGGACAAGGGATGACGTCGGGCGCCTTGTCGGCATTGATGCTCGGCGAGTGCCTCGAACAGAACGGAATCAACGACCTCGAAGTCCCGCGAAAGTTTTTCAAGGCGCAGGCCCGTTTCCAGGCCGAGCCGTGGGGACTCGCGACGGCCTCTGATTTCCGGGTTCCCGGTACCGAAGGCAGGCGTCCGATGATGAGCAGGGTGCTCGATCCGATGCTTGGGAAAATGTTCCAGGTCGCGAACGAGGATCCGGCGATCGGCGAGCGCATCGGTGAAGTGATCAACATGATGAAGCCGCCGTCCGCACTGTTCGAACTGTCGCTACTTAAGCTTGTCGCGAAGGCCTGGTCGCGCAGGTTGCTTAAGGGCAGGCAGCAGCCGAAGGAAGCGGCGGCGATGCCGCCATTGGCGCTAGGAGCTGAGGGTTAGGCTCGAAGGAAGGGGAAGACACTTGACGTATAGGGAATAGCTACTGCTGGTTTTGTTGGTTGGAGGGGTTCTTGGGATCTACGGGTCGAGGATCGGGTAGCGGTTCGATTTGCAATTCTACCGACATCAGTTGTTTGCCGCCGCGACTTCTATATACGCCGCGCATAGGTGGTACGTCGGAGTAGTCGCGGCCGACAGCTACTCTGATGTGGCGCTCGTCTACCATACATCCGTTGGTTGGATCGAAACCGGTCCAGCCTAACCCCGGTAGTAGAGCTTCGAGCCATGCGTGGCTTGCTTGCGCGCCTAAGGTCTCGACGGTGGATTCCGCAGCGGGGCCCAGGTAGCCGGAGACGTAGCGGGATGGGATGCCGGCGAGGCGGAGCACTCCTATGGTGAGATGCGCAAAGTCCTGGCATACGCCGCCGCCTACGGTGAGAATTTCATCGGCGGTTGAGTGCACCTTTGTCATTCCCGGTTCGTAAACGAACTGATCGCGGATGAAGGCTACGATTCGGTTTGCATAAGCGGCGACATCTTCGGAAGGATCGGGTTTCGCCAGCCAGAAGAACTTACGCATCGGGCCGCTGAACGGAACATGGCGGCTGGCGTTCAGGAAATCATATTCGAGTCGATTGCGCGCATGATCATCGATCAGGTACTCGCCGAACGGCAAAGATATCGCGGCCGGCTGCGGAGCATTCACGCGCTCGACCAGCGATCTAGCCGTGACGATTAGCTCGGGGTGCGGATCGTGGATCGAGAATCCGCACACCCGATTGCCGTAGTAGTCATCGTATTCAAACCTTGAAGTGTCGGGGGTGAGATCCAGATCAAACTCGACGCATCGCTGATTTACGCCCTCGAGCGGGCGCATTCGCACCTCGTTGTGCGAATCATAGGCGGGCGCCTGGTACTCGAAGCGGGTGGTGTGACGGATCCGCAGCAGCATCGCGTCAACTCAATCGATCCTGAGGTAGCGTTGAAAGACCTCGTCACCCAGCGCGGCGCATCCGTCCTGGATCTGGAGCAAAAACTGGTGCAGGCCGGATTTGATCACCTCGAGCGAGCGCTTCGACTGCATCAGCGCCAGGAGTTCTTCCAGCTGCGACGAAGGAGGTGACGGCTCCGGCGCCTGGCGCTTGATGCGGTTGAGCGAAGTTTCGAGCATCGCGAGCGCGAATCGGGCTGAACGCGGAAAGGTCGGATCGAAGAGCAGGATCTCGACGACGTTGTCGATTCTGATCGAATTGCCAAAGCGTTTGCGATAGGCCTCGAGGCCCGAGGCACTGCGCAGCACTGCCGCCCACTGCAGGATGTCGAGCGAGCCGCCGACGTCTTCCAGGCGTGGCAGCAGGAAATGGTACTTGACGTCGAGCATCCGCGAGACGTCCTCGGTGCGCTCGAGCATGATGCCGAGTTGCATGAAGTCGTAGCCGATGTCGCGTGGGATGGTGCTCTGGCGGATACCGGACAGGCGATAGAAGTGGTCCTTAAGATCGGCGAAGAACGCGAAGACGCCGGGCGAGATGAAAAGTTCGGGCGTCCACTCCTGCGCGTTCAGGTAGAGCGTGTTGAGATCGAGCCAAAGCTCCGACGAGATGTAGTGGCGGAGCGAGATGGCGTTGTTGCGCGCGGTGTTGATGCAACTGCGAATCGAATTGGGATTGTCGGTGTCGAGCGCGAAGAAGTTGAGGATCGAAGCATCATCGGCGGTGGCGTAAGACTCGGCGAAGAGTTCGCGCTCGCCGAAAATCGCGAGCAGCGGCGCCCACGGTTGTGCGTCGCGCGGCGGGCTCTCGATTAAGAGATGATAGTTGACGTCGAGCAGGCGTGCGCGCCACTCGGCTCGTTCCAGATTGCAAGCGGTCCAAAAGAGATGACTCGCGATTCGCCGGAGCATCAGGCCTCGAGTACCCAGGTGTCCTTGCTGCCGCCGCCTTGCGAAGAATTCACGATCAACGAACCCTCGCGCAACGCGACGCGGGTCAGACCCCCGGCGAGCACGCGCGGTTTTGCTCCGAGCAGTACAAACGGGCGAAAGTCGATGTGCCGCGGCATCATCTTCGTCTCGCCTGCAGCGCCATTGTGAATGATCGTGGGATGGACCGAGAGCGAGATCACCGGCTGCGCGATGAAAGCCGACGGATCGTTGATAATTCGTTCGCGCGACTCCGCGAGCTCCTTTTCGCTGGCCTTGGGACCGATGACGACGCCGTAGCCGCCGGACGCGCCGGTGGGTTTGACGACGTAGCGCTCGAGATTGTTGAGCACTTGCTCGCGAACTTCCGGATCACGCAATAGAAAGGTCTCGACGATGGGAAGGATCGGTTCCTCGGCCAGATAGTAACGAACCATCGCGGGCGTGTACGCGTAAACCGCCTTGTCATCGGCGACTCCCGTGCCGACGCCATTGGCGATGGCCGCGTTTCCCGCGCGCAGCACCGCGGTGAGGCCGGCAACCCCGAGCAGAGAATCCGGACGAAAGATAAGAGGGTCCAGGAAGTCGTCGTCGATGCGGTGATAGAGGACGTCGATTTGGCGGAGCCCGTGAACGTCCTTCATGTAGAGTTTGCGATCGACGCAAACCAGGTCCTGGCCCTCGACCAGTTCGATGCCCATCTGCTGCGAGAGAAAAACGTGCTCGAAGAAAGCCGAGTTGAAGGGGCCGGGCGTGAGCAGCGCGATGGTGGGATTGGATTTGCCGCTGGGCGACATTTCCATCAGGCATTGCAGCAGGTCGGCGGGGTAACGCTCGACGCTGCGGACGCGCGACGCGCGCATCAAAGTAGGAACCAGGCGCGTCATCACGACGCGATTTTCGATCACGTAGGAAACGCCGCTTGGAGTGCGCACGTTGTCTTCGAGGACGTAGAAGCGGCCGTCGGCGCCGCGGACGAGATCGATTCCGGCGACGGTGACGAAGTTGCCAAGCGGCGGCTTGATGCCGACGGCGGCGCGGCGAAACTGCGGGCATCCGAGCACCAGATCGCGCGGGACGACACCGTCGGAGAGGATGCACCCGTCGCCGTAAACGTCGGTGAGGAACGCGTTGAGGGCGCGTACTCGTTGAATCAGGCCGGCCTCGAGCGTCGCCCACGTGGCGGCGTCGATGACTCGCGGAATCGGATCGAACGGGAAGATGCGCTCGGAGCCGTCGGCGGCGCCGTACACATTGAAGGTCACGCCCATGCGGCGGAACATCCGGTCGGCGCGCGCGCAGATTTCGGTAAACTGCGCCGGCGGCATCGAGAACATCGCCTCGATGACGTGCTCACAGCCGACCCGCGGCTGGCTCGATAGATCGAGCATCTCGTCGAAAACGCTCGCGTCGGTCTTGTACGCCGCCCAAACGGGCACCGCCTTGCCTGTTTCAGAAACAGTCGAATCCATCGAAGGTCACCCTATCGCCGTAGCTGGCGCGGATTTCATCATCGCCGGCACGGCCGATGTCATTTTAAGAGCAATCGACGGGCCACGATCAGGCGGGAATCTCAGCAGCGCTCTGCGCGAGGTAGGCTTGGTAGTCTGGGTCAGTC
>NZ_DATDGQ010000363.1:0-8150 GCF_036522015.1 Binatus sp. (SeqCode) | reverse complement strand
GGAACTCGCGACGATCGACCGGCTGTCGTCGGGACGCGTCATCGCGGGAGTCGCCAGCGGATGGCTGGAAGCGGAGTTCCGCGCGCTCGGCGTATCGTTCGAGAAGCGCGGCGCCTACACCGACGAGGCGATTAAGCTGATGCGCGCGGCGTGGTCCTCCGCCGTACCGGAATTTCACGGCGAGTTTTTCGATCTCGGCGGCATGCGCTTCGGCCCGCGGCCCGCTGCCGGCAACATCCCGATTTGGGTGGGAGGCATCAGCCGTCGCGCAATCCGCCGCGCAGTCGAGCTCGGCGACGGATGGCATGGAACGCGTATGAACCCCGACCAGGTCGCAGAGCGCATCGGATGGATTCGCGAGCTCGCCGCGCGGCGCGGCCGCAACCTCGACGGCTTCGCGATCAGTCACCGCGTGTACCTGGGCTTCGCGCCGAAATGGACCGACACCGGCGGCTACGTCGAAGGCATCCTGGCCCCACCCGCTGAAATCGCCGACTACTTGAATCGCTTCGCCGCAATCGGCGTCGATGAAATCCTGATAAGCCCGCTCGGCAGCGAGCCGCTCACAACGTTCATCGATCGCTTCGACACCGAAGTCCGCCCCAAGCTCGTATAAGCGGTGATGACGAGTTTCTGGGATCGCGTACCCAGTCGGGCCGAACAATCACTACCCAGGATTGCGAGGTTGATGGATATCTTCAGATTCGGGATGGACTTCCTTCATCATCTTTTCGTGCTGATCGGTGGTCATCCGCGCGTGAGATTCGGTCGCTGCCTTTTCTGGCGGACTTAGCTGCGCGAGATGGCGGACCCACAAGACCATTCCCCAGATCTCTTTCGGGGCATGGTTCTTTCCAAATCCCGGCATGCCAGTCAGAGAAATGCCGTTAGCTATTACGAAGTAGATCTCGCCGTCCGGCCATTTTTGGGTGCCGCCGGTTAGCTTCGGGACTGGCGGAGAGAAGTCGGCGTCGAACCGATTTTCGCCGTCGCCCTCAAGTCCGTGACATTTGGCGCAGTGCTCTTCGTAGTCGCTCTGCCCGGTTTTCAGATTCTCCGGGGTCGGAGGCAAAGGATTGGACTGCGTGACGGCATTGCGGCGGATCCAATTGGACGTAACGTAACCCGCCAGCTTGTTTTCCATGTGACCGGGTTTGCGCAGCGCGCTCCAGTTCATCGCGGGGAAAAGGAGCAATATCGCGACCAGCAGCGCCATCACCGCCAGCGCGCCGACTATCAGGATATCGAGCAAAGTTCTTTTCACAGTTTTTATTTCGCGGGACCGATCACCCTAACGAGCGCCGACGAACCCTCAATTCGCTCGCCGTCCATCGGCTCGCATCGTCCGCCCAGATGCTCGGCGAGGAATCTTTCCACGCGCGCGAGAAAATCCATTGTGTTGGACGGGCGCGTGAGGCCGTGGCCCTCATCGGAGTACAGCACATACGTTGCCGCGCCGCCGTTCTTTTCGATCGTCGCCACGATCTCTTCGGCTTCGGACTGCTTGGTGCGCGAGTCGTTGGCCCCTTGCACGATAAGAAGCGGAATCCGGATTCTATCCGCCGCGAATAACGGTGACGCATTCGTCAGCAACTCCTTATCTGCCGGGTCGTCAGGATTTCCCACCCGCGCATTCCACAGGGCGCGCATTGCAATATAGGGCGGAAACGATCTGATCATATTGAACAGATTGCACCCGCCACACAGGTCGATGGCGCACTTGTAGAGTTCCGGCGTGAAGGCCGCGCCCGCAACCGCCGCATATCCTCCATACGAAAGTCCGATGATCGCGATACGCTCGGCGCCGGCGATACCCTCGTCAACTGCCCACTTCACCGCATCGGTCAGGTCGTCCTGCATCTTCAGCCCCCAATTCCGATCGCCGGCGTGGAGATGCTTCATCCCGTATCCCATCGAACCGCGATAGTTAGGCTGCAGCACTGCGTAGCCGCGATTAGCAAGAAGCTGCGTCCACAAGTTGAGTGTCCAGTAATCGCGCAGCCACGGCCCGCCGTGGACATTGAGTACGAGCGGGAGATTTCGCGGCTCGATACCTGCCGGTAGCGCTAGGTAGCCATGCACTTCGAGTCCGTCGCGCGCGAAATATCTGATCGGGCGGACCTCGGCGAGTTGAAGCTGGTCGAACTCGGGCCGATCGCTGAACAGGAAGTCCGCCTGCTTCGCCGCGCGGTCCCACAGATAGTACCGGGTCGAACGGTGAGCGCCCTGGAACTCGACGATCCACTTGCGATCGTCGGAGTCGCGGCTCACGACGCGGAAGTCGCCGTCGTCGAGTCCGCGTATCGCCTCGAAGTCTGCCGCGATGCCGCCATCGATCACACTCCATTGCCGTCGTCCCGGTTCGAACGACACCGCCTCGATCGCCTGCCGACTCGGATGGATCATCACCCGCTCGGCGTCGAAACCGTCCATCGAGGCGACTACCCTCTCGCCATCCGACTCGATCGCGCGCGCCACCACTCTTATGGTGTCGCTTCCGAGCGAGGAAAGGAGGAAGACCTCGCGCCCATCGTGGTTGAAGCCCAGCGGAAATACCCCTTGGTCGGGCGCGGCGCTCAAGAGCGTCCGCCATGGCGATGCAGTATCTGTGCGCACGCGCACTTCGAAGCCGTCATCGGGGGTACGGACCCGCGCGGCGCGCACCACGAGGTCATCATCCGCCACCCACCAAATGACGTCACCGGGATTTTCCACTTCCAGCGTTGCCGCCCCGGTTCGCAGGTCGATCCGCCACACGTCCATCAGCTTGCGATCGCGGACGTTTAGCACAGCTAGAATCTCGCCGGGACGCTTCCCGCTGGTCATGATGTAACTGCATCGCACGCCCTGCCACGGAGTCAGGTCGCGGACATTCGCGGTCTCCAGATCTATCGTGCAGAAGTGGAAGTTCTCGTCACCTTGGTTGTCCTGGCGGTAGAGGATGCTCTTCGAGTCCCAAGCCCACTGGTAGCTCTGAATCGACCGCGGCTCTGCACTGACGCATCGATCGTCGCTTTGGCCAAGCGTGCGCACCCAGATCTGCAGAACATCGCGTTCGTTCGGCGCGAGGTACGCGATACGTATGCCGTCCGGCGAGAGCACGGGCTGCGATCGCCTGGGGTTAGCGAGCAGCACCGCGCGCGGAATCAATGGCGGCATTCCTGTGGGCGTCTTGGTGGGACCTCCTCACACCAACCAGGTAGTTCCGCGCATTCTTTACCAAACGGCCGCCGGTTTTCACCAACCGTTGTTGCAAGCTTGGGGTAGAACGAAGGCGCTGACTTGCCCGTGATGCGGGCGCTCTGTAAACTCGTGTCGCTTTCACTAGCGACGTAAAGGGCTCATACGCTTAGAGCGATCATCGCATCGCCGCTAGGACACTTGTAATTCGGGGAAGATACAATCTCGACGACATCTACCATAGTCGCATCCAACGCTCGCACTGGCCGGACGGACGCCCTCGCCGAGAGTCGCGCCAACGCGCCCGCGCAGAGCACCCTGCGTACCTATTTTGCGATGCTGGTGCACGTTTCGCGCTGGCATCTGATCGGCGTGATCGTCGTGACCGTTCTGTTTTCGCTGAGCGAGGGCATTGGCATCGCGCTGCTGCTTCCTACCCTGCAGATTGCCGGCTTCAATATGGCGGGACAGGGCGAGGCGGGACGCTATGCGGCGATGCTTTCGAACGCGTTCGTTGCGATGGGACTGCATCCAACGCTGATTCTTCTGCTCGGCGTATTCGTGACGCTGGTGGGCGCGCGGACGGTGCTCGGACAGATCCAGAGCGTGGGGGTGTACGCAGTTCAGCAGGAAGTCGAGCATCATCTGCGCCGCCGCCTTTATCATTCAATTGCCGAAGCGAACTGGTTGTTCGTATGCCGCAGCCGCGCTTCGGATTTCACTCACGCGCTGACCCACGAAATCTACCGCATCGGTAACGGCACGAATGTCGCGCTCGTATTCACCGGCGAAATTGTCCTCGGGATGCTCTACATGGCGATCGCGTTCGCGCTGTCGGCCGGGATGACCGCATTGGTGCTGGTCTCCGGCGCGCTGCTGACGTTCGTCTTTCGCGGACGCACGCATGCGATCGAAGCGCAGGGCGAGGAAGTCTCGAGCACCAACAAGTCGCTCTACGCCGCCACGATCGAGCACTTGCAGAGCCTCAAAGCGGCCAAGACGTACGGCGCGGAGGAACGAAATTTCTCGATTTTCTCCAGCCTCAGTGCCGATGTCGTGCGAGCCAACGTGGACGGCGTTCGTCAACAAGCAATCGCCGCGACCTGGTTCGAACTCGGTTCGGTCATGATTCTGGCAGTGGTGCTCTACGTCTCGATTCGAGTGCTGGCGGTGCCGCCCGCGTCAATTCTGATCCTGTTGCTGCTGTTCGCACGTGTGATGCCGCGAATCATGAGCGGTCAACAGCACTACCGCGCCTTCGTCAACTCGCTGCCCTCGTTTGCCAACCTGCTCGGTATCGAAGCGCGATGCGCCGCGGCGGCGGAACCCGCCGCGCATCCGCACGATCGGATGTCGCTCACACGCGAGCTCGCCGCCGACGGCATATCGTTCACCTACAGCGAGGGACGGGTGGCCGCGGTGAGAGATTTGAGCCTGGTGATTCCGGCGGGGAAGGTGGTCGCGCTGGTCGGACCGTCGGGCGCCGGCAAGAGCACTATCGCCGACATTCTGATGGGCCTCGTGCTGCCTGATTCAGGGACGCTCAGACTCGACGGCCGGCCGCTTGGACCCGAAGGCGTGCGCGGATGGCGCGATCAAATCGGCTATGTGGCGCCCGACACGTTTCTGTTTCACGATACGATTCGCGCCAACCTCAAATGGGCGCGGCCCGACGCGAGCGAGGACCAAATGCTCGCCGCGCTCAGGCAGGCGTCGGTGCTCGATTTCGTCGCGGGACTGAAAGACGGACTCGATACCGTCGTCGGCGACCGCGGCATGATGGTGTCGCAGGGCGAGCGTCAACGCCTTGCCCTCGCCCGTGCATTCCTGCGCCGCCCGTCGATGCTGATCCTCGACGAGGCGACCAACAGCCTGGATTCCGAGAACGAAGGACGCGTGCTCGACGCGATCGAAAGCCGCCGCGGCGAGCTCACCGTCGTGCTGATCGCGCATCGACTCTCGACTATCAGATGGGCCGATCTGATCTACGTCGTCGAAGGCGGCAAGGTCGTCGAGTCGGGCGATTGGTCGTCGCTTAGCGCACAGCGCGACGGCCGCTTCCGCGCACTCTGGGAAGCCCAGAGCCTGACCATCTAACCCGCTGAGCCGCGGTGTTAACAACTCGATATCCAGCGTCACTCACGTCACATTCTATTAATCCGCGACTAATTGTTCCGACATCTCCCTGAACTAGGTTGACGCCGTTCGTTTGAGCGCAGGGGTCTGCGTTCGGCGACGTGACAGATCGACTTGGTGGGAGGGGACATGAACATTCGATCGCGTATTTCGTCGTTGCTATTGCCGGCCGTTGCCGCAATCGCGCTGTTCTTAAGCGGATGCGCACAGCAACGTGAACTTGGATGGTGCACCGTTTACGGCGCCACTGCGGGTGCACTGATTGGCGCCGGCGCCGGCTTCGGTATCGGCGACGCCAGTGAAGGCAAAGACGGCTCGAGCTCGCGTGAAATCGCGGGCGCAGTAGCAGGCGCTGGTATCGGCGCAGTAATCGGCGGAGTCGCGGGTCATTACTATTGCGATCCGATCGTTCAGCCGCCGCCTCCGCCACCACCGCCTCCGCCACCTCCACCACCGCCGCCACCTCCACCGCCGCCGGTGAAGGAGAAGCTGGTGCTGCGCGGCGTGCACTTTGATTTCAACAAATCGAACATCCGTCCCGGCGATGCGGCCGTGCTTGATGAGGCCGCCTCAACGCTCAAAGCCAATCCCGACGTGGACATCGACGTGAATGGATACTGCGATGCGATCGGCGGCGAGGAGTACAATTTGAAGCTGTCGGACCGGCGCGCCGACGCGGTCGAGGACTACCTGGTCAATGCTGGGATCAACGAAAGTCGGCTACATCCACACGGCTACGGCAAGACCAACTTCGTTGCGACCAATGACACCGACGAAGGACGCGCGCAAAACCGCCGCGTCGAACTGACGCCCGAACAATAACCGCATACGTAAAACGGGGCGCTCGCACTCGCGCGAGCGCCCCGCATCAGGTCCTTAAACCCGCTCGGGTGCGCCCCTTAGAAATGCTCGAACGGTGGGGGCTCGTTGGTGAGGTCGTTCGGATTCGCGACGGGTATGCGTGCAGACGAAACCAGGTTTGCGTTCGCTGCCTTACTCGTTGCCGCGCGGCTGGCGCCTTCTGAAAGAGTAGGAGCAGGCAATGCCTGCGCAATCTCACCTTCATCAACCGGAATGTTTCTAATCACGGCCGCTGCGTCATACGCATTGGCTTCGTTGCCTTTGATCATTTTGATCGTTGTGCTGGCGCTGAACAGGTCATCCACTCTCGTGCCGGCAACGTTGGCACTGCTTTCAATCGGCGCTACCAGCACGAAGTAGCGGTACCCATTCTGCAGGGTTACGTCCGCGCACCTTCTGAGCAGGTAGGAGTGAAGCGTGTCCGGTGAAATGAACCGATTGCCACGGAAGGAAACCTGCGCGGTGTTGTCGTTCAGGCGCTGATCGGAATATCCACCCGAGACGCCGTCGGGCTGATATGCAGTGGCACAAGCAGCCAACAAGCAAACGGCCGACAAAGCGACCAACCTGATCCACCCCCGCATCGGTATAATCTCCCCCTACAATTAGTTATATCAAACATACCGTGAGTACGGTCGCGAACCAAACCGCACCTGGCCGTCCATTTCAGTCTGGCCGGCCGGGGAATCGCCCCACTGCGCGACAGGTTTGATGATGGTGCGAGAGGGAATCCGTCGTTAGCCGGGCAGCCTTTAATGTTACAAGCGCGAGCATGAGCCATGAACCGCGAGTGTTGTGTTGGCCGCTAAGAAGCATTCACGTGCGCTTTTCATTAAGGATTGCAATGAGCATCGGCGAGATTTAACGCGGTATTTGCTGCCGTTGTTGTTCAATCGGACTTGGCGGCGCCCTATAGCGGCCATTCGGCAACGGCGCCGCCTAGATACGCCAACCCGCCCATGTATCCACTCATGTATCCACCCACGTTCCACTGACCCAAAATCTGCCCCATGCCGTCGCACCAGAATGCGATGCCCTTGGTTGGAATAGCAATGAAACCAGTAAAGTAGCGCATGAGAGGAGCTATTAGTTGATCGCCCGGGCTGGCGCCCGGTAATGGGCCAATGACCCAGCTCTCGGAGCCCGTAGCGACGTCATAGGCGGCCAGACCCGGAGAAGGATCCGAAGGAGGGCCCAGGCCGCCTCCAAATGGGACCACCACCAGCTCCTGTGTGTGCAGCGGCGTTCCCACCAACTCCTTTGCGTACAGCGGCGTTCCTGGATAGGACGGTGTCTTGCTGGACCAATTCGCAACACCGTTAGATGCGTCCAACGCATAGAGTTTAAAATCCTCGGTTGCAGCGTAGACCACATCGCCGACGGCAGTTACTCCAACATAGTTGAAGTTAGGCTCTGGGCGATTCCAGATGACGGAACCATCTGTCGCGCGACGAGCCTCTAGCAGCATCCCGAAATTGGACTGACTGGTTAGGTAGAAAACGCCGTTATCCGCGCTTGCTGTATTTGCCGTGTAAGGCGCCTGCCATAGTATTGACCCTGAATATGCGTCGAACGCCGTACTCGGACTGCCGCTACCGAGGTAATTGACCAGGAGAACGTCCATCGTCTCCACCGCCGAATTTACCTGTGAGGTCCCCTGGGCAGACCAGCGGATGACTCCGGTCTGCGCATCAACAGCAAAGACGTCCGTCTTGCATACCGACGATTACGTTCGGGCCATGGCACCCCGTGTAAACGACCTTGCCGCCGAAGGACACCGTCTCAAGGATGGTAGCGAAGGCCGCGTCGATAGTGATCAGATCGCCGCCCTCTGTGCCCACCCATACTTTTCGAATCCCGTCCTTAAATGCCGGCGCCGCTTTAACTGCCGGCGCCGTTATTATATCTAAGTTTGCCGTCTCCAAAGGTGTGCCCGGAAAGGGTAGGATGTGACAGGCACCATTAACCGTTGC
>NZ_DATDGQ010000362.1:0-5773 GCF_036522015.1 Binatus sp. (SeqCode) | reverse complement strand
TCGCTGCTTCCGCTCGCGCTGAGTTTCTACGTGCTGTGGCAATTCAATCCGCAGATGGCGGACTACCAGTTCGTTGAGCAATACGACTGGATTCCTGCGTTCGGCATTACATACCATATTGGTATTGACGGAATTAGTCTGTTCCTGGTTCTTCTGACTACTATCCTGATTACTCTGTCATTGCTCTATTCCGGAGGCGGCGATATCGAAGAACGTCCCCGCGAATTCTGCTTCTTTATGCTGGTGCTCGAGACTGGACTGCTGGGCACGCTGCTCGCGGTCGATCTGTTCCTGTTCTACGTGTTCTGGGAAGTGATGCTGATCCCGATGTACTTCCTGATCGGTATCTGGGGACATGGCCGCAAGATTTACGCCGCGATCAAGTTCGTATTGTTCACGATGCTCGGATCGTTTCTTATGCTGGTCGCGATACTGTACCTGGTGTACGAGGCGCACCTGCATTTCAACCGAGTCAGCTTCGATTTGCCCCTTCTGTACCAGGTGCCGCTCACGGCGACGCAGGCACGTTGGCTGTTCGCGGCATTCGCGCTGGCTTTCGCGATCAAGGTTCCGATGTGGCCGGTGCATACCTGGCTGCCCGACGCTCACACCAACGCGCCCACGGCGGGTTCGGTCATTCTGGCCGGCGTGATGCTGAAGATGGGCACCTACGGGTTTCTGCGTTTCGCGATTCCACTGTTCCCGACCGTCGCGGTCGAGGCGATTCCGTTGTTCATGGCGCTAGCCGTTATCGGGATCATCTACGGAGCGCTGGTCGCGATGATGCAGCCGGATCTCAAGCGGCTGATTGCCTATTCGTCGGTTAGTCACCTGGGTTTCGTGATGCTGGGGATTTTCGCGCTCAACCCCGAGGGGATAGACGGCGCGATTTACCAGATGCTCAATCACGGCGTCTCGACCGGCGGATTATTTCTGCTGGTCGGGATGCTCTACATGAGGCGGCACACGCGCGAGATTTCCGAGTTCGGCGGGCTGTGGAAGCGCGTTCCGGTGTACGCCGCGATCTTCATGGTCGTGATGCTTTCGTCGATTGGCCTGCCCGGACTTAACGGCTTCGTCGGAGAGTTTCTGATCATGGTCGGCGCGTTCATTCGAATCAGGCTCGCCGTTGTTATCGCAGTCGTCGGCGTCATCCTCGAGGCGCTCTACATGCTCTGGACTTATGAGCGCGTGATGTTCGGACCGATCGTCAAGGCGGTGAACGAAACGATCAGTGATCTAACCAGTCGCGAAATTGCCGTGATGGTGCCGGTGATCGCGCTGATGTTGTTCATGGGACTTTTCCCGCGTCCGCTGATTAGCCGGATCGAACCGTCGGTGACCGCAATGCTGGCGAGAGCAAATTTCGGCCAGGCTCATCTCGAGCGCGAGCGACAGCCGAATCGAATAGCTACTCTGCCAATAGTAACTCGCGATCCCGTGATCGCGGCGGCGGCGCGATGAGTCCCTTCAATCTCGCCGCGATTAACTTCGTCTGGCTGCCGATTCTGCCGATGGTGATCGTGGCGGTGGCTGCGATCGTAGTGCTGCTGGCGGGAGTACGTATCGACGACAGCGAGAGCGAAGGGCTGGGCCTGTTGACGTTGGCATCGCTCGGCGTAGCGTTCGTGTTCACGCTGGGAATCGTCGGGCAGTACGGTATCGCCTTTGCGGGTGCGATCTCGATCGATAGCTTTTCGGCATTTTTTCAACTGGTGATTTTGATCGCGGCGATGTTCACGGTGATGATGTCGCTCGACTACGCCGCCGAGAATCACATCCCGGGCGCCGAATACTATTCGCTGTTACTGTTCTCCGTGCTCGGCATGATGCTGATGGCGACGGCGGGCGATCTGGTTGTCATTTTTCTCGGTCTTGAGACGATGTCGATCACGGTTTACGTGCTCGCGGGCATGATGCGCCGCAACGCTAAATCCAACGAGGCCGCAATAAAATATTTTTTGCTGGGCGCGTTCTCGACCGGCTTTTTGCTCTACGGGATCGCCCTGGTGTACGGCGCGACCGGCACTATCAAGCTCGGCCCGATTCACGACGCACTTGCTTCCGGTGCGTTGAGCTCGAACCCGCTGCTGCTGCTCGGAATTGGCCTGATGGTGATCGGGTTCGGCTTCAAGGTCGCCGCGGTGCCGTTTCACATGTGGACGCCCGACGTTTACGAAGGCGCGCCGACGCCGGTGACTGCGTTCATGGCGGTGGGCGTGAAACTCGCCGCATTTTCCGCGTTCGTCCGTGTTTTCCTGGTCGATTTTTCAACCGTCGGCGCGCGCTGGCAGACGGTGCTATGGGTGGTCGCGGCGCTGACGATGACCGGCGGAAACGTAATCGCCGTGGTTCAGACCAATATCAAACGGATGCTTGCATACTCGGCGATCGCGCACGCCGGATATCTGTTGCTGGGGATGGCGGCGGGAGTGCGGTCAGGTCCGGCGATTCTTTACTACCTGCTCGGATACGCATTCACGAATCTCGGCGCGTTCGCAGTCGTAATCGCGCTCGAACGGCGCGGCGAAACGGGTAATCAGATCGGCGACTTTCGCGGCCTTGCGGCACGTCAGCCGTTACTTGCCGGCGCGATGGCGATCTTCCTGCTGTCGCTGGCCGGAGTTCCGCCGCTGGCCGGCTTTGTCGGCAAGTTCTATATTTTCAGCGAAGCGCTGCAGCAGGGATACGTCGGACTGGTAATAATTGCAGTACTCAATAGTGTAATCTCTGCCTATTACTACTTTTATGTATTAGTCGCGATGTATATGCAGGAGGGCGGCCTCGAAGTCGAGCGACTGAGTAGTCGTCCTGCGCTGGTCGCGGCAATCGGACTGGCCGCATTGGCCACAATATTGATTGGAGTTTATCCGCAGCCGTATATGGCATCGGCCGCGAACGCATTTCATTCAGCCAGCGGCGCCGAAGGGATCCATACTGCTGCGTTCGAGCCGTAACCCTGGCACCCTTCGCCCGTCTCCCTTCTGGACCTCTCCCCTAACCCCTCTCCCTTCTGGAGAGGGGAACCAGAGTGATGCTACTTGCCGCGCGCGGGCTTCTTCGACGCGGGCTTTTTTGCGGATTTCGACGCCGGCTTTGGCTTGCTTGATGCTTTCGGTTTCGCAGTGGCCGTTTGGCTACTCGCGGTGCCGGCGTATGCGTCGGCTTCGATCTCGATCAGCATGTCGGGGTGCGCGAGCCGGCGCACTTCGACGATGGTCGATGCGGGCGGCGAGTCGGCGAAGAATTCCTTATGCGCGCGGGCCACTTCCGCAAAACGCGCCATGTCGGTGACGAACATCCGCGTGCGAATGACGTGATGCATCGCGAGACCCGCACGCTCGAGCGCAGTGCGAATATTGACCAGCGCCTGGCGCGCCTGCACGTACATCTGTCCCGCGCCGACGATCATCCCGCGCTCGTCGGTGGCCGTGGTGCCCGAGACCGCGACAAGGTCGTCGGCGCGTACCAGTCGCGAATAGCCGACGATCGGCTCCCACGGCGTGTTAGTCGAGATTCGCGAGATCGCGCTCATCGTAGTCTCCCTCTCCGCGAGCGAAGCCGGAACGCGCGCGCCGGTCTATACCGGGATGTCGCGGCTCGGGAAAGCTTCTTCGAGTTCCCGCGCCACCGAGCGCATCGGCGGCCCGACCAGCCGTCCCGACGGCATCAGCCAGTTGCGAATCCGGGTAAGCGTCGGCATGCCCGCCGCCGGGCGCTCCGAGCTTCGCACCATATCGAGTTCATGCTCGACGACTAGAGAATTGTGACGACTTGCGAGCCCAAGGCTCGCGAGAATAACGCGCCGCTCTTCCACCCTACTACCTCCACCACATCCGCCCCTGCGGGCCAACTAATGATCGAATGATACAGATGCCTACGAAATAGTCAAAAAATTTCTTGCGCGGGGCAGTGGGGCGCGATTGCCGACCGACTCTTAGAACCCGGCAAAACTCGCGCTTGAAGTTACGCTGCACCTATCGTATTCTTGCCCCGTTTCAAGTTTCCGCGCTCAATTGAGCACCGAGCAACCAAGGAGAAAGCGATGCGCAAGGTCCTGCTTCTAGCACTGGTTACGATGTTCTTCGCGACGGCCTGCAGCAAATCCGAAGAGACGGCTCCAGCTCCAGACGCCGCGGCGTCCGCGGCCGCGCCTGCGGCTATGGCCAGCGACGCCGGCGCCGCGGCATCCAGCGCCGTGGCCAGCGACGCCGCAAGTCCGGCAGCCAGCCCGGCCGCGCCGTAATTCAGTTCGTTTCCTGAGCGGGTTCCCGCGCGCCGGTAGAGCCGTCGGCGCGCGGGAGACTCGCCGACCGTCGCTCCTCGCGGAAGAGTCCGCCGAATCCGCACATTCGGAGCAAGCGGGTTAGCGTTCCTGCCTGTCCTGCAACGATTTCGATAAATCCAGCTATTGCGCCTCTTCAGTTTCCCTCTGAGATTGGTGATTTTGTTCGCAGCGTTCGTGCGAATCGGATGCAGGGGCCTGCAGGTGCTGCTACGATGCGTTCGCAATGGCGAGCGTTCCCAAACCGGCGGCTTCTTCCAACCACCTGAAGCCGGGTCTCTCACTGTTCGACTCCGTGACGCTGGTGGCCGGCTCGATGATCGGCTCCGGCATCTTCATCGTCTCCGCCGACATCACGCGCCAGGTCGGCACTCCATTCGCGCTGTTGATGATCTGGCTGATCGCCGGCGTGATGACCGTTGCGGGTGCTCTCGCGTACGGCGAACTTGCCGCGATGATGCCGGCGGCGGGCGGACAGTACGTCTATCTGCGCGAGGCTTACGGCGGAATGTGGGCATTCATGTTCGGCTGGACGCTCCTGCTCGTCATCCAGACCGGAACGATCGCAGCGGTCGCGGTTGCCTTCGCGCGGTTCGCGGGTGTGATGTGGCCGGTGCTCGGCTCGAATCTCTGGTTCGGCGCGGGTGGCGCGGGACTGTCGGGTGAGCGCGCGGGCGCGATCGCGGTGATCGCTCTGCTGACAGCGGCGAATCTGCGCGGCCTCAACATGGGCAAGTGGCTGCAGAACTCTTTCACCACCGCCAAAATTCTTTCGCTATGTTTGATCGTCGCGGTCGGATGCGTGCTGCTGCCGAATCCGGTCGCGCTGCACGCAAACTTCGGCAGCTCGACGGCGTTCTTCGGCACGCCTTCGATGTCGATTGCGGGAGCCGGCATATTCGGCGCTGCGATGGTCGGTGCCCTGTTCTCGGCCGACGCATGGGCAAGCGCCACCTTCGTTGCGGCCGAGGTTCGCAATCCCAAGCGCGATCTTCCACTGGCGCTCGCGTTTGGGACCGGCCTGGTGATCGCGCTCTATATCCTTAGCAACCTCGCCTACCTCTGCGAGTTGCCGGCGACGGGAACTGCGGACGCCGCGACGGTGGTGGGACGCGGAATCGCGCACGCGTCCAGCGACCGGGTCGCAGCCGCCGCGATGCAAGTGGTATGGGGCGGCGCGGGCGCAAAGATGACCGCAATCCTGGTGATGATCTCCACCTTCGGATGCGCCAACGGACTGATACTCACCGGCGCGCGGGTCATCTACGCGATGTCGCAGGACCGAGTCTTCTTCGCCGCCGCCGGACGTCTCAATCGCGCGAGCGTGCCCGCCGTCGCGCTCATGATGCAGGGAATCTGGGCCGCGGCCCTGACCTTGTCGGGAACTTACTCCGACCTGCTCGACTACGTGATCTTCGCACAATTGATGTTTTACGTGTTGACGGTCTCGGCCGTCTTCGTGCTGCGTCGCCGGCTTCCCGACGCGCC
>NZ_DATDGQ010000361.1:0-5405 GCF_036522015.1 Binatus sp. (SeqCode) | reverse complement strand
GGTCAGTGCCGATGGAAGCGGTCGGTGAAAAATCCTGCGAAGACGGTAAGACGAGGGCTGAATACTCTCGCCTTATCTTCCAGGGGACTCTCACGCGGAGAACCCCTGCAGGAGTTAGCACCAGCACCCATCGCGGGCCGGTTGCTGCGGCATCAGCGGGCCATGTCCCTCCGCCGCTCTCGATAAGGCTGCAATCGGTTGCAGTTGCCTAACGGTAATATGCGACCGCATGCGTTGTCAATCGACCAACCAATCGGTCAGCTATCTGGCACTTTCGTTTGCTACTCAACGCGTATTTAACTATGTTCGCCGCAACGTTTTGGGGGAGTTCCTGGCGGGGAATCGAATCTGACAGAGCCGTACGCGGATTTCGCGACACAACGCGTTAGGAGATCGACTATGACCTCTCGATGGGCGGGGCTGGCTGTTTGTCTATTAATCGCAGTTGCAGGGCTGTCACTTTATACCTCCGGATGCGATCCGTGCTCGTCATGTCCCAGTGCCGGCCCTACCGCGTCGCCGACGCCCGCACCGAGCAGCGCGACGGGCCAAGGTCTCATCGCGATCGACACCGTGAACAATGTCGGCTACGTGCCGATCTATACGCTTAGCGGCGGCGGAGGAGCGCGGACCAATCCTGCATCGGTTGCCGGTAGTTCGCAGTTGGCGGTTGTTGACCTGACGATCGGCGCGGCCAATCCGATCATCAAGCTTCTCGAACTGACGAACGTGGTTGTGCCGACCGGAGGCGCCTTCAATCAGAAGAATGGTCGTGTGTACGCGGAAGGAACGCTCGCCGACGGCACAGTCAGCGTTTTTGAGATCAACACGACGACCCAGGCGATCATCAACACAATTCCCTGCCCCGGGATCACCAACTCGAACCGCTTCGGCGGAGTAGTTGCCGATCCCGTGCGTAACTTGCTGGTGGTGGCGGGAACCGCAACGATCGGTCTGATGGATACGTCGGTGGAACCGCCGGTCTTCAACGCCGCCTCGGTGGTCTCCGTTGCGGGTACCGATTCGCTCTCCCTCAACCCAACGACCGGCATTTTGTTCATCTCAACTGACGGAACCAATCAGATAACGAATATCTCGACGGTTCCGCTGGTCGTGCAATCCTTCGAAGGCACCGAAGCGACAACCGACGGAGTCGGATTCGATCCCGCGACTAATATCCTGTTGCAAACCGATGAAGTCGGCGCCGACCACGGCACCGCCTTCAATTTCGGAACGCTCGATACTGGCGTGACGCCGGCTACCGCGCTGAGCATTGGATTCATGGGACTTGGAGTTCTCCCACCACTTGGTGAAGGGCCGGGCGGGCAGGCGGTGGTCAACGGAGCCACCCATCAGGGGGTTATCAGCGACGAATTCGGTCAGAATCTGAAAATGATTCATCTGCCCGTGGCGAAGGTCGCCGGTGCGCTCGACAACAATGGCCAGCCCGGAAGCGGCACCCAACCGGACGCCGCGTCGGTCTTTACGATCTGCGCCGGGCTGATTCCAATGGGAGACGTGAGCAGCACGCCGACCCAACTGGGGATTGTCGGCGATCCGAACACGTTGTCGGTTGACGTGAAAAATAATCTGGCCTACATGCTGGCGGACACGGATCCATTCTTTCATTCGTGGGCGAACGACCACGATCCGCAGCCGCCGCTGTTCCTGGTTCGCGTCGATCTGTCCGCGCCCGTGCTGGGTGGGAGTCCGACCGGGCCCACTCATTGGACTCCGGTCAGCGCAGCGATCCCGATGCCGTGATGGCCGGCGATCGCCGAAGTCGCGTGCGCTATGCGATCAGCAGTTCGGCGATCTGGATGCCGTTGAGCGCCGCGCCCTTGCGCAACTGGTCGCCCACGACCCAGAAGTTCAGCGCGCTGGGGCAGCTCAGGTCCTCGCGGATCCGGCCGACGAAGCAGTCGTCCTGTCCCTCGACGAGGATCGGCATCGGGTAGCGATTCTGCGCGGGATCGTCGAACAGCCGGATTCCCGGAAAGTTCGCGAACGCCTTGCGCGCGTCGGCCGCCGCGATCTTTGTCTCGGTCTCGGCGTTGATGGAAATCGAATGCGCGGTGAAGACCGGCACCCGCACCGTGGTTGGTGAAATCAGCAGTTCGGGCTGGTCGAGAATCTTCCTGATCTCGTTGACCAGCTTGATTTCCTCGCCGGTGTATCCGCCCTCGACAAATTTGTCGATATGCGGAATCAGGTTGAACGCAATCTGATGCTGAAAAAACTCAGACTTGATCGTCTCGCCCTTCGACCACGCGATCGTCTGCTCGCGCAGCTCGGCAACGCCGTTCACGCCCGCGCCTGAGACCGCCTGGAAGCTGGTCGCGACCACGCGCTTCAAGCGGCCCAGGTCATGCAGCGGCTTCAGCGGCATCACGGTGACGATCGTCGTGCAATTGGGGCATGCGAGGATCCCCTTGTGACGGCGCGCGGCGGCGCCGTTGATCTCGGGCACCACCAGCGGCACCTCGGGGTCCATTCGAAACGCGTTCGACTTGTCGATTACGATCGCGCCCGCTTTGACCGCGATCGGCGCGAACTGGCGCGATTGCTCGGAGCCGGCCGAGAACAGGACGATATCGATTCCCTTGAACGAGTTGGCGTCGAGCTTCTCGACCGTTACCGGCTCGCCCGCGAAGGTGACGGTCTTGCCCGCCGAGCGCGCCGACGCATACGCGCGCAGCTCGCGAATCGGAAACTTGCGCTGCTCGAGGATTTTGAGCGTGGTCTGTCCGACGGCGCCGGTCGCACCGACCACCGCAATTCGTTGTCCACTAGCCATCGCGCGATTCTATCGCGATGCGGGCATTGGAGTGAAGCATTTCCTCTCGCCTCCCCCGTTCGTGGGGGGAGGCCGACGCGCGTCCTCGCGCGGCGGGTGGAGGACCAATCGTCCTAGATTCCGGATCTGCGGCAAAGCGAGGCGAATCAATCAACACTCGCTTAAGTGCCTCATCAGCCAGTCGCTGACCAGCTCGAACACTTCATCAGACGCTTCCGACAATCCGTGTCCGACGCCGGGTAAAATCCGGATCGTCTTCGGCTCGCCCGCGCGATCGTAAAGAGCCTGCGAACTTTCATGCGAGAGAATCGTGTCCGCGCCGCCATGAATCAGCAGCAACGGCTTGGGCGCGAGCTCCCCCGCCATGTGCGCGCCTGCGAGCTGGCTCGACAGCGCAATTACGCTGGTGACAATCGGGCTTAGCGTGCCCGCGTTGATCGCGACCGCGCCGCCGAACGAATGCCCGATCAGCGCGACACGTTCATTGCCGATGCCGCCGAGGAACGTCAGCGCCGCCATCGCATCGACCAGGCATTCGCCGAACTCGTTGGGCGCGCGGTAGTCCAGCCGCGCAATCGTGAGTCCGCGCTTCGGCATCGCGAGCCCGAGCCGCGGATAGAGCATCGAAGGCCCGTCGAACCCACCCATCGCACCGCTGACGCATAGCACTGCGCGGCCCTTCTCCGGCGCCGAATGAAGCATGAGCGGAATCGCGCCACGCGTCGTCGCGATCGTGACCTTGCGCGCGCCCGCGATTTCATCGCCCGGCTCGACGCCGGTAATTCTGAGCGTTACTCCTTCGTCCATCTTCGTGAGATTCAAAAATCTGCGGCGCAACAGACAATCGCGCCGCACAAATGTCCCTCAGCCTAACCCTCTCCGCACTTGGGGCGAGGGAACCGGATCGCCGAGCATTCGCATTCCGTAGCGAATCATCGCGGCCAGCCGTTCGATCCTCGTCAGCAGTTCGGCCTGCTCTTCGCGCGGCGCGTCGGCGAGCTCGGCGGCGACGGCGGCCAGGTTCGTGCGCATCACCTGCACCGCGCGCTCCAGGTTTTCGCGCTCCGGGATGCCTGCGCGAGCTTTACGCCTTGCCTCCTGTATCTCCGCAAAATCGATTATCTCGGCCATTTACGCTTCACGTCTCCACCCGATTATCGCGCATCATGGCCGCGGCTGGAAACTGTTACCGCAACTTCTTGCCCGCGCGACGTTTCTCCGCGAGCGTCTGATGCCCGCCTTCGGCGACCCATCGCATCTGGCGCGCCATCCCGTTGAGAATTTCGACCTCGCGCGCGGTCAAGCCGCTTCGTCCGAAAATCTCGCGAATCGCCAGCATGATATGGTCGGGATTGTCGTCGGGAATAAAACCGATCGAGACCAACGCCTCCGCCAGCCGCTCGAGCATCGGGTCGCTGGTTGACGCGGCAACGAATTCGGGCGCGCGAGATTCCACCGCGGCAGTCGCCGCCATCATCAGCTCGTACGCGACGACCATCACGGCTTGCGCGAGATTGAGCGAAGGATATTCGGCCGCGGTGGGTATGGTAATCAACCGATGACACAACTTGAGCTCGCGATTTGTCAGCCCGCGATCTTCGCGTCCAAATACGATCGCGATCTTGTTCGCGCCGGCCAGCGCGTCGAGTTCCACTGCGGCCGCGCGGAGCGGAGTCGCGCGGCTGTGATAGCCGCCGCGGCGGCTGGTGGTGCCGACTGCGAGCGAACAATCCGCAAGCGCATCAGCAAGACTGGGATAGACCTTCGCGTTGGCGAGGATATCGTCGGCATGCACCGCCATCTTGACGGCCTCGCGATCGTTCAAGGGACCACGTCCGACGAGCCGCAGATCGTCGAAGCCCATGTTCTTGAGCGCTCGTGCCACCGCGCCGATATTGCCCGCCGACTGCGGCCGGTACAGCACGAACGCGAATTTTGCGGCCGACGCCATCCTCTGGTTATGCGGTTACCGTCGTCGCAAGGGAAGGGGACACCCATCTTATTCACTAAGGTGCAGGGGTTACCCTGCCGAAGGAAGTATGAAACCCACCGCGGGTTTCATTACAATAAAGTGGATTGATGAAGATCATTTCCTTCGGCGATGTGCACATGGCGACTCGCAATCTCGACCGGATGGGCGAGGTGATGCGCGATTGCGATCTCGTGATCCTGTCCGGCGACCTCACCAACTTCGGCGGCGTCGAGGACGCGCGCAAGGTGATCGCCGACGTGCGGCGGGCTTGTCCTGCAGTGCTTGCGCTCCCGGGGAATCTCGACCAGCGCGAGGTGATCCCGTTTCTCGAAGCGGACGGAATCGCGCTGCACGGTAAGGGCCGCGTCACCGGCGGCGTTGGAATCTTCGGATGCGGTGGATCGAACATTTCGCCGTTCGACACGCCAACCGAGTTTACCGAGGACGAGATCTACGCGACGCTGCGGGCCGGCTACGACTTCGTGCGCGAGGTGCGGCCGCTGCTCATGATTTGTCATCCGCCGCCGTTCGACACCAAATGCGATCGAATCCGCAGCGGGAAGCCGGTTGGCAGCACGGCCGCGCGCCAATTCATCGAAGAGGTGAAGCCCGACGTTTGCATCTCGGGACATATCC
>NZ_DATDGQ010000360.1:0-5721 GCF_036522015.1 Binatus sp. (SeqCode) | reverse complement strand
AGGTCCTCTATGCGGACGGCTCGATGGTCATCGTCGACGCGCCGCCTGGGCGCGACTTCTTCGAGGCGAATTTCCCCGGCGGCTTTGACGACGCTCAGTACAAAGCTGAGCAGGACGCGCTGACACACGCGCGCGCGATCGTCGTTACGCACGAGCATGCGGACCATCTGCAAGGAATCGCCGAGTCGCCGAACCTGCCGGCCTTCGCCGATCACCTGATGCTGACGCGGGAGCAACGCGACGACACTCGGTGGCTGAAGGAGAACAAATTTCCCGAGAACGTCCGCACGTCGCTACATCCGCTCGACTACGATCACTACTATCCGCTGGCACCCGGCATAGTCCTGATCAAAGCCCCCGGCCACACAGTCGGCAGCCAGATAATCTACGTCCGTCTCGCCGACAATTCCGAATATCTATTGATAGGCGACGTAGCCTGGGCCATGGAGCAAGTAACACTCCCGAAATGCCGTCCGCGCCTGGCCGAACTAGCGATGCGCGAGAACAGCGATCAAGTAACTTCCGAACTACGAACGCTTCACGACCTGGCCGAATCCAACCCAGACGTGCACATAGTAGTGTCGCACGACACCAAGCAACTCGCGGACTACGAAGCAGCCGGCAAAATAGGTAAAGGCTTCACCACCGGCGACAGCAAGTAGTCCTAGAAGTCGTTGTCAGTCTCTTCGAGCGCGGCGCGTGCGGGATCATCTTCGGGGATGAGGTCGATTCGGGTGGCAGGCTTGCCTGACATCAAGCCGTTGATGTTGTCTGCGACTCGATCGACGAATCGCCGCTGTCCCGCCACCTCGTCCATCCGATTGTAGAGCACTACGATTCCGCGATCCTCGTCCGGCGCGAATTCAACGTGAGCTGTATAGCCTGGGGTGGTACCGCCATGCTCGTAGCGCCGGGACTCGACGTCATAGAGCCAGCTGAAGGCGACCTCAGTGCCGTGCTTGACGTTCCCTCGTAGCTGATGGTCGATCGCAAACGCGACGGGCAGAGTCGCGCCGGATGCGCCAGCGGCGTAGCGCTCGGGATGTAGATTCGCATCCAGGTAAGTGAGCAAATCTTCCACCGTCGATTTTGCACCGACCGCGCCGGTAAACATTCCGCTTTCGCCAAGTCCCGCCTCGACGGGCTCCATGCCGGCGTCGTGACCCTGGATAACCCGCCGTTCATTCTCCGGCGAAAGGGCGAACACGGTGTCGTTCATGCGGAGCGGTCCGGTGACCTCATTTCGGACCAGTTGCGCATACGGAACGCCGGCCCGCAGGGCAAGCGCATATCCGAGCAAGCCGATACCGAAGCTGCTGTAGAGATACTTCGAGTCGGCGGGTCGCGCGGTCCCGTGGCTTACGAGAAACTGACGCAGCGCGACGCGGTCGTAGTCCGAAAACGGGTTGTCAGGATCCTTCGGCTGCAGATTGTCGGGGATGCTGGGTAGCCCCGAGCGATGCGTCGCGAGATCTAGCAGGGTGATTTCTGTTCCTGGCGATCCGGCCGCGATGTCGGCGAAGAGGATCGGACGCAGCGGTTCGTCGAGGCTGACTCTCTTCTGTGCCGCGAGTTGCGCGAGCACGAGACCGGTGAAGGTTTTCGTGACCGATCCGATCTCGAAGATCGAGTCCTCGCGCGCAGCGCCGTAGGTGAACACGCGGCGCTCGCCATGATCGATCACACCAATCGCCACTCCGCAACCGGTCGATTCCCGGAGCAGGCCGTCCTTCACGATGGGCGCGAGCTCGGCGTCTAGAGCGCGCTTCAGATAGGCGAGCGGGATCGGCGGTTGCGCCAGAAGCATGGCTTGAGGCGTCGGCGACGAATCGAGGCTCCATAGCCCGATTCGCAGTCCGGTGGCCGCAAGCGCGCCGAGCACCACCAGCCACTTGAGCCATTTGATATAGACGCTCACCCAGGCCTTTCCCCTCACGGATTGATTATCACGAGCGTGCCTTTGGGGAGTATCCGCATTAGCTCTTCGACGTCTTCGTCGTCGACCGAGATGCAGCCGGTGGTCCAATTGACGTCGCCGCGGTTCAGCAGCGGATTGTCGGTGCCGTGGATTCCGATTCTGCCGCCGACGCCGACCGGACGGCCGTCTTCGGTCGGCACCTCGCCGCCAGTACGCATCTGGTCGTAGCGATAGCGGTCAAGCGAGTTTGGATAGTTGAGGGTGAGGAACCAATCCCAGCGGCGGCTCGGATGCTTTTCGACGATCGCGTAAACGCCCTCGGGCGTGCGTCGATCGCCCTCCCACAGTTTCGTGCCGGGCTCGAAGCTGCGTCCGAAGACCGCATGGTAGGTCTTAAATAGCCGGCCTTTGTAATAGACGATCAGCTGGTGGCGTTTTTTGAAAATCGTGACCGACCAACATAGCGGATCCATGAAAGCGATGTCGCGAGTCTTGTCGAACAGGAGCTGGCCGGGAGTCGGCACGCGATCCGTGCGCACGCCTTCGATCTTCACCTGCGGCAGCGGCGTTGGCTTCGCAGTCGGCGTGGGTGTCGGCGTCGGAGTCTCGAGAACGTCGGGCGGCGGCGGCCCCGGCATCCCCGAATTGACCCACTTCTGACCTGGAGGGTAGTAGGGTGCCGGCGGCGCCAGTCCTGCTTTCTCCGCGTCGGTGGCTGTGATCGGTGTGGTCGCCTGCGCAAGCGTTGCGGCTGGTCCGGCGAGCGCGGGCGCGCGCGCACACATCACTACTATTGTCGCGGCAATCAATGCAGCGGCGATCGATCCAGCAATCCTGCCCATCAGCTCCAGCAAATCTCCAGCATCGCGGTCACATTATCCACTTTGTAAACGCTTGGTGCGAAGATCAATTGTACAGTACCGTCAATCTCCTCGGGAGTATTCGTTCGATGGACAACAAGCTCGCGCGCGCGATGGCCGGCCTCACCACCGGAATATACGTTTTGACCACGCAGGAGAGTGGGCGATGCCACGGGATGTCGTCGTCGTGGGTCGCGCAGGTCTCGGGCGAGCCGGTGATGTTCACGGCGGCGGTCGATAACGCGCATTTCAGCAACGCGGTGATCGCGCGAACAGGCGCATTCGGACTGAACGCCGTGGGACGCCGTGGGCGCGAGCTCGAAGATTATTTTTATTCGTCGCGCGCGCGCCGCGACAACAATCTCGACACGATCGAGTTCGAACTGTCGCCGACGCTGGGGGTGCCGTGGCTGAGACTCGCCATGATCGCTCTGGAAGCTCGCGTGATCGACAGCCACGTCGCAGGCGACCACACAATTTTCGTAGCGTCGCCGGTAGGCGTACGCGTGAGCGCGAACGATCGGCCGCTGACGTCGCTCGATCTCGACTACGTTTACCTCGGCGGCAAGCAAGTGGCCGTGCGCGATCGCTCGGGATGGGATTAGCAACCGTGAGGGGAGATTAGGAAGGCGGGCACGGCGGCCCGCCGTGCCCGCCCTCCTAAGCTTTGACCGGCGGCAAAATCGTCTGATAGCATCCGCGCGCGGAGAGATTTGGGAATGGCAATCGAAAAGAACGAATTGCGGCGCGTGATGGGTCATTTTGCAACCGGCGTTACCGTGATCACGTCGATTCGCACGTCGGGCGAGCTGCACGGCCTGACCGCCAATGCGTTCACGTCGGTCTCGCTGATTCCACCGCTGGCGCTGGTCTGCGTGGACAAGAAGGCCGAGAGCTATCCGTGTTTCGAGGAGAGCAAAATCTTCACCGTCAATGTACTCGCGTCCGGACAGGAAGCGTTGTCGCGCAAGTTCGCGGTCAGCGGCGGCAACAAGTTTGAGGGCGTCAGTTACAAAATCGGCGCGAATGGCGCTCCGATCCTCGACGGCGCGCTCGCCTATCTCGAGTGCAAGGTAACGACCGCAATCGACGGCGGCGACCATACGATCTACCTCGGTGAGATCGAGCAGGCCGAAACTTCCGCTGAAGGCAAGCCGCTGCTGTTTTTCCGCGGCGGATACCGCGAGCTTGGTGACTAGCTCGAACACGCAATCGTGAGCGCTGCGGCTCGCATCCCAGGAATCAGCGTCTTTCTGCCGTCGCATAACGAGGAAGGCAATGTCGAGCGCGTCGTGCGCTCGTGGGTTGCCGAATGCCCGCGCGTTGCGGACAACTTCGAGGTGATCGTGGTTGACGACGGCAGCCGCGATCGCACTGGCGAGATTGCCGAGCGACTCGCCGCCGAGGACTCGCACGTAAAGGTCGTGCGTCATCCCGTGAACCGTGGCTACGGCGGCGCCGTGATTTCTGGAATTCGCGCCGCGACTCAGCCGTACGTATTGTTATGCGACGGCGATGGACAGTTCGATCCCGCAGACCTCGAACGGCTCACGCCGTTCGTGCCCGAGTACGACGTGGTCTGTGGACGCCGGGCGCATCGCGCCGACCCCCTGATGCGACGTGTCAACGGCAAGGCTTGGACGATGCTGGTCCGCGTCCTGCTCGGCATCACGATCAGCGATATCGATTGCGGCTTCAAGTTGTTCAAGCGCGAGAAGCTCGACGGAATGGAACTGCGCGCGCACGGCGCGATGATTTCGACCGAGCTGATGGCGCGGGTGGCGGGGCGTAACGCGAAGGTGAAAGAGGTGGACGTCCAGCATTTACCGCGGATGACGGGTGAGCAGTCGGGCGCCAATCTCAAGGTGGTTGCACGGGCATTTAAGGAGTTGATAGCGCTCTACCGCGAGCTAAGAGATGAGCGCCAAGGGAAGGGGTAACGGGGCAGACGACGACGCAAAGCGGATAGACGATAGCCCGATTGCGTCATCGCGACGTTAACGCCGAAGGAAATTGTTGTAATCTTATGTGCAGATCTTGCCGTGACCCCGATGGCACAGGTATAGCAATACGCTTAATAGTCATTTGCGACCCATTAAGGGCCGCCCAGATCAAGGAGATCCACGAGTATGAAGCGCACCTTATCAATCCTCTCCGCAGCTTTCTTCGCCACCGCGATGGCGATGCCGGCTTTCGCACAGGCTCCTGCGGCGGCACCAGCGGCTGAGCCGAGCATGGCAGCACCTGCGGCTGAGGCCAGCCTGGCGGCCCCGGACGCATCGCCGAGCCCGACCCATCATCATCGCCGCCATCATCACAAGGCGTCCGCGGCGAGCAGCGACATGGCGTCGCCGGCAGCGGAAGCATCGCCGGCCATGGCTCCTCCGGCCAATCCGTAACAGTTTGAGGGACAGTTCGACAGGGCGACTGCGTAGAGCGGCCGCCCTGTTTCGAATCGCCTGAGGTAGTTCGATCCATCCAGGGTCGGGGGGCGGAGTTGGCTTTGCCTCCGGCGTTCGGTCGGTTGCGCGAAACTGGATTCTTCCGGCTCGCGACGACCCGCACGACGCCTTTTATTCGCGCGCAGCGTTGCCAAACACGCTGCGCGTTTTTTTGTAGCGAAAATTCCTGCTAACATCTAACTTCTTCCTGCGGATATCGCGGGCCGCTGCGGATTAAGAAGTTGTTGAGCTTTCGGCGTTTGGGCATTTGCCTGGTTGCACTGATCGCGCTGGTTTTCCAGTCGCCGGTGAGCGCTCGCGCCAGCGCCAAAAGCAGTTCTTCCGACGAGCAGGTTTGCGATCCGCTGGCAGACTACTTCCTGGGCATGGAAGACTACCCCGAGGCAATCCGGCGTCATCGCGTCGTCATCGACGACGATCCCGGCAACGCACTCGCGCACTACCATTTGGGATTTGCGTACGGCGTCGTCGGGGAGCATCG
>NZ_DATDGQ010000359.1:0-10323 GCF_036522015.1 Binatus sp. (SeqCode) | reverse complement strand
TGCGGTACCGGGGCATGCGCGGCGCTGGTCGCGGCGGTGCTGACAAATCACTCCGAGCGGAGTGCGACGGTCGAGTTGCGCGGCGGCAATCTGGAGATCGAATGGCGCGCAGACGGCGCCGATGCGAATCACGTTTTCATGACCGGCAACGCGGTCGAGGTTTTCAGCGGCGCGGTCGAGCTGGGCGCCGACGAAATGGTCCCAGTGAAACAGTGAAATGAAAAAGGCGGGAGGGTTGGAACTATGTTCACAGGCGCACTGACTGCTCTCGTCACGCCGTTTCGCGACGGCGAGGTGGACGCGCCGGCGTTGCGCGACCTCATAGAATGGCAGATTCAGAGTGGGATCGACGGGCTCGTCCCGTGCGGCTCCACCGGAGAATCCGCCACGCTCACGCACGCCGAGCACGACAGTGTGATCAAGCTCACCATAGAGCAGACGCGAAAGCGTGTCCCGGTGATCGCGGGCACTGGATCGAACTCGACCGCCGAAGCGATTCGGCTGACTGCCGCGGCGCGCGAGATGGGCGCGGACGGCGCGCTGCTGCTATCGCCGTACTACAACAAGCCCACCCAGGATGGCATCTACCGGCATTACAAGACGATCGCGGCGAGCGTGGATATTCCGATGTTTGCGTACAACATCCCCGGCCGCACGGCGTCGAACGTCTTGCCCGAAACCGTGGCGCGGCTGGCTGAGATCAAGAACATCGTCGGTATCAAGGAAGCGTCGGGCTCGATGGACCAGTCGTCCGACATCCTGAAGATGTGCGGCAATCAGATAACGATTCTGTCCGGCGACGACGCTTTGACTCTGCCTCTGATCGCTCTGGGCGCGAAGGGCGTAATATCGACGTGTAGCAACATCGTCCCGCGCGAGATGCATGATCTTGCGGCCGCCGCACTCGGTGGCGATTTCGCGAAGGCGCGTGAGATCCATTTCCGATTATTGCCGGTGATGCGTGCGCTGTTTGTCGAGACGAATCCGATTCCGGTCAAGCAGGCGCTCGCGTTCATGGGCAAATGCGCCAACGAGTTGCGGATGCCGCTGGTGCCGATGACCGCGGGTCCCGCCGACAAGTTGCGCATTGCGATGAAGGAACTGCGCCTCGTCTGATCGAGCCTCGCTATGGCCGAGCCTTACTACAAGCAGCACTGGGTCGATATCGACTCGGACCGCCACAGCGCGTACGACAAGATCCTTGCGTTTCATCCTGCGATGGAACCGCTGCTCCGGCCGCTCGATCTCAAAGCTGGACTGCGCGTGCTCGATGTTGGCTCCGGACCCGGACACACCACCTTCGAGCTTGCACGGCGCGTGGCTCCCGGCGGCAAAGTGACCGGCGTGGACATCAACGCAGAATTCGTCGAGCGATCCGCGGCTCGCGCCCGCGATGCAAAACTGGCGGCGGAGTTCGTGCATAGTGCGTTTCCGCCGCTGCCGTTTCCGGACCGCTCATTCGATCGCGTGTGGTGCAAAAACGTTCTTGAATATGTCGATTCCGCAGCCGATACTATCGCCGAAATGGCGCGTGTGACGGCACCGGGCGGGGTGGTCGTCGCGGTCGATAGCGACTGGGACATGCTCGCGCTCGATATCGGCGCGGCGGCGCGCGAGCGTAGCGATCGAATCCTCGCAGCGTCGAAGACGATCGCGATCAGGGAGCCGCAGATCGGACGCCAGCTCTATCGCTTGTTCCGCGCGTCCGGGCTCGACGACGTTAAAGTCGAGATTCACGCCGGCGCTGACACCGCAGGACGCTCGCTGCCGATGCTGAAGGCAAGTTTCGCGCGGTACGCGCGCGACTCCGGCAAGGTCGCGGCGGCCGAGGTCGAGGGTTGGTTCGCCGACATCGATCGCGCCGTCGCTGGCGGATCGTTTCTGTTCGTATTGCCGCAATTCGTGGTACGAGGAATCAGGTGAGCAGGCAGGCCTCTAGTGTGAACGCAAATCTCTTTCGGGGGAAATACGAATGACTTTTGCATGGCTCGCATTTTTTGACGCACTATTGGCGATCGCGATGATCGCGGCGGGAATGGTCGGCGCGCACTTCCATCTGACCGCGCCATTCATGGGTTTTCAGCTATTTGCGCTCGGGTTTCTGCTGAGCATCCTGGGTTTCCTGGTCGGTCTGCTCGCCATTTTCCTGACGCGCAAGCCTCAAGCGCGCGCCGGTCGCAATCGGGCCTTGATGGCAACGGTCGTGTGCGCGGTGATCGCGCTGCCGTTGATCGTGACGGTGCTGCGCAGTTCCAAGTATCCGCCAATCAACGACATCACGACCGATTTCGACAATCCGCCCGAATTCGTGAACGCGCAGAAACTGCAGCATGAACCGAATCGCGACATGAAATACGACAAGGCGAAGTACGCCGACCGGCAGTTGAAGGGCTACGGTCCGATCGGTCCAATCAAGGAGCGCCTGTCACCGGCCGATGCTTTCGCGCGCGTCACCGAGGTCGCCAAGGCCTCTCCGACGTGGACGATTACCTATTCCGATCCGGCCACCAATACGCTCGAGGTGGTCGCGACCTCAAAGCTGTGGCATTTCAACGACGATGTCGTGATCCAGATTCGGCCGACGCCCGACGGCGCCAGCCTGATCGAGATGCGATCGAAATCGCGCGACGGGATCGGCGACTTCGGCGTCAACGCCCGGCGCATCAAGCGATTCTTCGATCGCGTCGCACTGTCGCGCAACGACAACGACCAGAACACCGGCGATCAGGAAGATCAGCCGTAAGCGCGTTCTGGGCTATTGCCTGAGCGCGCGGATCGTTCGCATCACGGCGGCGTTGCGATCTTCGTTGACCGGATTTGTGAACACGATCGCGGTGCCGATACCCGGCGCGCATAGCTCCTGCAGCCGCTCGCGAACGCGCGACTCTGAGCCGACCAGCAGAGTTGCGTCGATCAACTCATTGCTGACTGCCTTGATTGCCGCGTCGGCGTCGCGACCTGCCGCGCGAATCGCTGCGATTTCGCGCTCGAAGCCTGAATGGGCCATCATGTTGCCGTAGAACTTCAGTGCGCCGTAGCGTGACAGCAGCTTGCGTGCGGGACGGCGCGCGGCCTCGAGATCATCCGAAATGAATGCGGTCGCGAAAAGAGTCGCCTCGATCTGCTTGGGGTCGCGGCTGCCGATCTTTGCGCCTTCGGCCAGCTCGCCGAGCGCTTCCTTGACCCGAGCTGGCGGAAAGAAGTTGAAGATGACGCCGTCGCCGATTTCGCCGGCCAGCTTCACCATCGGGCGCGAGACGCCCGCCAGGTAAAGCGGCAACTTCGCACTGACGCGCGGCCCGGTTTTGCCGCCGTCGAGCGCGGCGCGGAGCGTCTTCACCGTTTCGCGCATCCGCGTCAGCGGAACTCCCATCTCGATTCCGAGCGCGGAGTTCCCCTCGCGGTGTCCAGTGCCGAGCCCGAGAATAAATCGTCCGCCGGTAAATTCCTGCACAGCAGCAGCTTCGTTGGCGAGCAAATTCGGATGGCGCAGATAGATGTTCGTGATCGCAGTGCCGAGCTTGATTCGCTTGGTGTGAAGCCCGAGCGCGAGTGAGCACGCCAGCGAGTCGTTGTTCGCCTCGGTCATGAACACGCCGGAAAAGCCCGCGTCCTCCGCCGCGCGCGACCATTCGATGAGCCGCGCGGGCGGGCTGTCAGGAAGTATGGTGCAAGCAAGCGCAATTTTGGCCATGATGAAAATTCCTTTCGTCTGACTGACGCGACACTTTCATCAAGCGGGAGTTTTCGTCAAGCGGCGTGCTGCCAGGCACTTGGTACGAGCCGCGCGGGCTGGACTTTTTTGGCGGTCGCATCGTACAGATGAGTCGGAATTTCCAACGATGCGACCGTTTTCACTTTTTAGTGGGTCACACCCTCAACCTGGAGGACGAGTGCGATGAAACGATTTGCTGTGGCATTGATCACGACGAGCATGCTGATGAGCGCGGCGAGTGTAGGGTTCGCTCTGTCAACGACCGGGATCGAAGAGGCATTCGTGGACGCCGTCGGCACTTGCGGTCCCTCGAGCAACGTGGCCGGCTCGCTCGGCAAGAGTGCAGATCCCGCGGTAAAGATCGCGCTTCGCAACGCGCTGATTATTGAAGCCGCCGACGACGCCGCATCAGTCGCGGGCTCCAGCAAAGCGCACAGCGACTGCATCAGGAAGGATCTCACGACGCGCGGAATGAGTAGCGACGAAATGAATGCGCTGCCGTATTGCGTCAAGAACGATTGGCCGAGTCCGTTCACCAGCCTCGGTGTTTGCGTGAAGAATCACAGTCAGCTCGAAGGCCTGCTCAACAAAAAATAGTTCGCGCAGATCGCTCGCGGCAAAGACCGGCGCGCTTCGTCGCGCAGCGCGCCGGCGCTTTGTAGTCTAGTCCAGGCCGTATCGCCGGCGCTTACGCCACAATGTCGCGACGTTGATTCCCAGCATCTCGGCGGCTTCTTCGAGCGTCATCGCCTGCTCGAGCACCACCTCGATGTGGCGGCGCTCCATCTGCTCGAGCGTGTGGCTGTGATCGAGTTTGTTGGGTGACGCGAGAATTTTGTCGGGCAAATCGCTCAGGTTGATCGTTTCGCCGCGGCTCAGGATCACTGCGCGCTCCATCACGTTGCGCAGCTCGCGGATATTGCCCGGCCACGAGTAGGATACGAGCGCTTCACGCGCCTCGGCCGCGATCGAATGGGCGTGCTTGTGATGCGTCTGCGCGGCTTGCGCGGCGAAGTGCTCGGCGAGCTTCAGGATTTCGCCCGGCCGGTCGCGCAGTGCCGGCACCTGCAGCTCGATCACGTTGAGGCGGTAGTAGAGATCCTCGCGGAAGCGCTTTTCCTTGACCAATTGATCGAGATGCTGATTGGTCGCGGCAATTATGCGCGCGTCCACTTTGATCGTCTGCGCGCCGCCGACGCGCTCGAACGTTCGCTCCTGCAGAAAACGCAGCAGCTTCGATTGAACGACCGGCGTCAGGTCGCCGATCTCGTCGAGCAGAACCGTTCCGCCCTCTGCCGCTTCGAGGCGCCCGGGCTTGTCCTTGATCGCGCCCGTGAACGAACCGCGCACGTGTCCGAAGAGTTCGCTCTCCAGCAGATGCTCGCTGAGCGTTGTGCACGCAACCTGCACGAACGGCCCATTCTTGCGCGGACTGAGGCGATGAATATACGACGCCAGCATGCTCTTGCCGGTGCCGCTTTCGCCGGTGATCAAGGCGGTCGCGTCGCTGTCAGCCACTTGCGTCGCGGTCTCCGCAAGTTTTCGCGAATGCGGACTGTAGGTGAGAAACGGCTCGGGCTCGGTGAGGCTCTCGATCCGATCGCGCAGCTCTTTGTTTTCGGAACGGAGTTCGTGCACCTCGAGCGCGCGTGCCACGACATGCACGATGTGGTTGGCAGTGAACGGCTTGGTGACGTAGTCGTAAGCGCCCTGGCGCATTGCCTCGACCGCGTCGGGTATCGAGCCGAACGCCGTCATCATCACTACCGGCATCGCGGGGTTAAGGCGCTTGATCGACTCGAGCAGCTTCAACCCTCCCATTCCCTCCATTCGGACGTCGGAGACGACTACCGCAGGGGCCGACGGGCCAAACAGTTCCAGTGCGTGTTCCGCGCTTTCCGCGACGGTCACTTGATGACTCGCGGACTCAAGGCTCGCTGCGAGTACGCGTCGGATATTGCGGTCGTCGTCGACGACAAGAATGTTAGCCAAGCGAATCCTCGATTAGCTGTTCAGGTTCCATTCTAATGCTCTATCGGCCAGCCGCATCAAGAGCCGCTCCGCCGCGTTCTATTGCAAGTTGCACGACCCTAATCGTCAAAGATATTGCGGTTAGCATTTCAAGTTTAACAAATCTTAGAGAGATCATGCGGAATCATTGCGGTCTGCATCTTGCACTTTGAACTGCCTGCATCGCCGACCTTTTCGGCGTTTGCCGGGGAGATTCATAGTTGGCTGCGACTCCAAAAGTTCTCGGCGCCGAGCGGCCACAACCGCAGGCGACCTTCGGCAAACAAACCAAAGCAATCGTAGTTACCACCGGGATGCTCGCCTTCATTTCCTTTTGGCGAGCCTCCGCGATCGTGTTGTGCGACCTCGCCTCGTCAGCCTACTACATCGGCGGCATCGTCGAGCAAGCCTGCGGCCGCTCCGCGCCGTACTTCATTCTCGCCGTGATGATGTTCTCGTACGCCGTGCGTGCGGTGTACGTGGAGTCGTGCTCGATGTTCACGCGCGGCGGCGTGTATCGCGTCGTCAAAGAAGCGATGGGCTCGACGCTGGCGAAGATCTCGGTGTCGGCGCTGATGTTCGACTATATCCTGACCGGGCCGATAAGTGGCGTCTCGGCCGGCCAGTACATGGTCGGTTTGATCAACGAGCTGCTCAAGCTGGCGCATTCGACAATTATACTGCCGCCGGATTTCACCGCCGCCTTCTTCGCGATTGCGGTGACCGTCTACTTCTGGCGCCAGAACATTTACGGCATCGAGGAGTCCAGCGGCAAGGCGATGCGAATCATGCAGATTACGACCGTGATGGCCGTGCTCATGATTGCATGGTGCGGGCTGACGATTTATACGCGCGGCGCGCATCTGCCGCCGTTCGAATTGAAGTTCACCAACGACTCGCTGGGCTGGCTCAAGCATTTTCCCGGCGCGCGTACCATCGGCACTTTAGGAATTTTGATCGCGTTCGGCCATTCGATCCTCGCGATGTCGGGCGAGGAATCTCTGGCCCAGGTCAATCGCGAGATCGAAGCGCCGAAGCTCAAGAATCTGCTGCGCGCCGGCATGGTCATTTTCATTTACAGCTTGCTGCTGACGTCGCTGGTGTCGTTCTTCGCGGTGATGATCATCCCGGACAGCGTCCGCATGTCCAACTACGGCGACGACTTGATCGGCGGGCTCGCGATGTTCATGGTCGGACCGCTGTGGGCGCGGCTCGCGCTGCGCGCGTTCGTCGTATTCGTCGGATTTCTGATTCTCGCCGGCGCGGTTAACACCGCGATCGTCGGTTCGACCGGCGTGCTCACCCGCGTGGCGGAAGATGGCGTACTGCTCGACTGGTTCCGCCACCCGCACAAAAAGTACGGCACCAACTATCGCATCGTGAACATGGTGGCGATACTTCAAATCGCCACTATCGTGCTCTCGCGCGGCGATATGTTCGTGCTCGGCGAGGCTTACGCATTCGGCGTCATCTGGAGCTTCGTTTTCAAAACGCTGTCGGTGCTGATCCTGCGCTACAAAGATAAGTACCATCGCTTGTGGCGCATGCCGCTGAACCTGACCTGGTTCCGCCCGGGCGGCAAAGACTTCCCGCTGGGTCTCGCGTTGACGTTTACGGTTCTGTTCGCAACCGCGGTCATCAACCTGTTCACCAAGCAGGTCGCGACGATCTCCGGGGTCAGTTTCACGCTCGCGCTGTTCGTGATTTTCGAGATCTCGGAAAAAATCAATGGCCAGGCGGCGCATGCTTACGGCGAGGAACCCGAGAAATTTAACTTGCAGCTGATCGAGGAAAGCCAGGTCGATTCGATCGGTCTCGGCCTGTTCGCCTCGCATAAGAAACTGATCGCTATCCGCGACCCCAACAATCTCGCACATCTTCATCGCTACCTTTCCGAGCGCGATGACGCCGAGTTGATCGCGCTGACCGTGCGCACCGAGAAGGGGCTCGCGTCCAGCGACGGCGGTCAAATTTTCAGCGACGCCGAAGGCAAACTGTTCAGCAAGGTCGTCAAAGTTTGCGAGGATCACGGCCGCGCCGTCACCCCGCTGGTGGTGGTCTCGAACGACCAGGTCTATGCGATCGCGCGCATGGCGTTCCTGCTCAGCGTCGACGAAGTCGTGATGGGCGCGTCGGAACGCTTCAACCCCGACATCCAGCTCGAGAACTTCGCGATGCACTGGGGCTCGCTCGGCGATTCGGAAGAGCATCACGTAAACGTGCGCGTGCTCTCCGACCAGCAGGACATCAGAGCCGAAATCTGAGTCACGATTCTTTCTGCGAGCAACCCGAGTGAGCGGAAGGGCTCCGCTCTGAACGTGTACGCCTTGGGTGGCGATGCGACACCAGCTATGATCGCTTTTCTGGATTAAAGCGATGATCGCAATCGTCGATTACAAGGCCGGCAATCTCACCAGCGTTCAGCGCGCGCTGGAATTTCTGGGCCACAAATCCGAAATCACCGATCGCGCCGAGCGCATCGTTGCCGCCGACCGCGTGATCCTGCCGGGTGTCGGAGCGGCCGGCGCTACCATGGAAAATCTGCGCGCGCTCGGACTCGTCGAAGTTCTGCGCAACGACATCGCTCGCGCCGGCAAACCGTTCCTCGGCATCTGCATCGGGATCCAGGTCCTGTTCGATCGCAGCGAAGAGGACAGTGCCGAATGCCTCGGAATCATCGCAGGCCGCGTCGCGCGCTATCCGCGCTCGATCGACGGACGTCCGCTGAAGGTCCCGCAAATCGGATGGAACCGCGTCCGCCAGACGCAGCCGCATCGGGTCTTCGCCGGCGTGCCCGACAACACCCACTTTTATTTCGTCAATTCCTACTACCCGGTTACCGACGATCCTTCGATCGTGATTGGCGCGTGCGACTACGGCGTCCCGTTCACTGCGGCAGTCGCGCGCGACAATGTGATCGCGACTCAGTTCCATCTCGAAAAGAGCGGCGCGGCCGGCCTCAAGCTGCTCGACAACTTCTGCCGTTTGGATTTCTGACGATGCTCGCGAAGCGAATCATCCCATGCCTCGACGTCCGCGACGGCAAAGTAACCAAGGGCGTGCAATTCCTCGAAAACATCGATGTCGGCGATCCGGTCGCGATGGCGCGCTACTACTATAAGGAAGGCGCTGACGAGATCGTTTTTTACGACATCACCGCGTCCAACGAGCGCCGCAGCATCATGCTTGATGTGGTTCGCGCGGTGGCGCGCGAAATTTTCATTCCGTTCAGCGTCGGCGGTGGGCTGCGCACCGTCGACGACATGCGCGCCGTTCTGCTCGCGGGCGCCGAGAAAGTTTCAATCGACTCCGGTGCGGTACGAAATCCCGCGATTATCTCGGAGGGCGCGCGCGCGTTCGGCAGCCAATGCATCGTGCTCTCGATGCAAGTGAAAAAAACCGGCGCCCGTCCCGAAGTACCGACCGGTTACGAAGTCGTGATCGACGGCGGACGCCAGCCCACCGGCCGCGACGCACTGGCATGGTCGCTCGAGGGCGAGCGGCTCGGCGCCGGCGAGTTGTGCATCAACTCGATCGATCGCGACGGCACCAAGCTCGGCTACGATCTCGAAATCACCCGCCGCATCAGCGAAGCCGTTTCGATACCGGTGATCGCATCCGGCGGCGCGGGCGAGCCCGCGCATCTGCGCGACGCGTTCACCAGCGGCATGGCCGACGCCGCGATCGTCGCATCTATTGTTCACTATCGAGAGCATCCGATACCCGCGCTGAAATCGTATCTCAAAGGCAACGGGGTCGAGATTCGCGACGCCGTCACAATCGACTTGGTGAGCGCCCGATGAAAATCGCTTTCGTAGTGTCGGAATTCAACTCCGAGGTCACCACGCCGATGGAACAGCGGGCGCGCAGCCATGCCGAGTCGCTCGGCGTCGAAGTCACGCGCGTGGTCCGCGTCCCCGGGGTGTACGACATGGCGCCGGTCGTGAAAGCGCTCCTGCAGCGCAAGGAAATCGACGGCGTCGTGATGATCGGTGCGGTCATCAAGGGCGAGACCAATCACGACGAGGTGATCGCGCATGCGATCGCCCGCGCCGGTATCGAGCTTGCGCTCGAGTTCGACAAGCCCGTCGGCCTCTCAATCATCGGGCCCGCGATGACCGATGAGCAGGCCGTTGCGCGCATCGAGAACGCGAAGAACGGCGTCAACGCAGTCGTCAGTGTGGCTCGCGCACTCAAAGAAATTCGCAGCTAGCTCGCCGGACGCTCAACAGGTGTTGAGAAACCGCGCCGCGCCTCGTTGAGAGCATGCGCCGGACTGCCTATACTCTTCGACGTTGGTGGTGAAGATGACGGCAGAGGCGGGCGGTGTGGGGGAGACTTTCTCAACGCGTACGGCTGCGAGAATTCTCGCGGTCACGCCTGAGCGTATCCGCTACTGGGTCAAGCGCAACCTCGTGCGTCCGCTGAATCTTGGCGGCCGCAATTATCGTTTCGCGTTCAACGATCTGCTCGAGATGCGCATGGCCAAGGAACTCCTCGGCACCCGCCAGCATATAGATCCGATCCAGCGAACTCTCGAGCGGGTGCGCACGCTGGTCGATCCCGATCGCTCTGTCACCTCGCTGAAACTCGTCAAC
>NZ_DATDGQ010000358.1:0-2084 GCF_036522015.1 Binatus sp. (SeqCode) | reverse complement strand
TTCACCACCGTGCGCAACCAGACGGTCGGCGAGTTTCGCGAATGGCTGCTCGACGACGCGACCACCGGCGACGCGATTCTCGCGGCCGGCCGCGGAATCACCGCCGAGATCGCCGCCGCCGTCGCCAAGCTATGCACCAATCTCGATCTGATCACGATCGCGTCGAAGATTCGCGTCGTCACTCACGCGCGCACCACGCTCGGCCTTCCGGGACGGCTCTCGACGCGCCTGCAGCCCAACCATCCGCGCGACGATCTCACTGGAATCGCAGCCGCAACCTACGAAGGCCTCGCCTACGCGACCGGCGACGCGCTCATCGGAATCAACCCGTGCATCGACGAGCCCGACAACATCCGACGCCTGCTCGAACTCACCGCCGGCATCATCGATCGCACCGGCGTGCCGACGCAGAACTGCGTGCTCGGCCATATCACGACACAGATGCGCGCGCTCGAAGCCGGCGCGCCAATGGACATCATGTTCCAGAGCCTCGCCGGCACCGAAAAAGGCAACGCCGGTTTCGGCATCACGGTCGCGATGCTCGACGACGGCTACGCGATGATTCGCGAGACGGGCCGCCTGCGCTCGCCCAACCTGATGTACTTCGAGACGGGGCAGGGCTCGGAGCTGTCCGCCGGCGCGCACGAGGGCAGTGACCAGGTCACGCTCGAGGCACGATGCTACGGCCTGGCGCGCCGCTACTCGCCGCTGCTGGTCAACACGGTGGTCGGATTCATCGGGCCTGAATATCTTTACGACGCGAAACAGATCACGCGCGCCGGCCTCGAGGATCACCTGATGGGCAAGCTGCTCGGCGTCCCGCACGGCGCCGACGCATGCTACACCAATCACGCGCGCGCCGATCAGAACGACTGCGAGAATCTCGCGGTGCTGCTCGCGGCCGCCGGATGCAATTACTTCATGGCCGTGCCGATGGGCGACGACGTGATGCTCTCGTATCAATCCACCAGCTACCACGACGCCGCTGCGCTTCGGGCGGTGCTCAACCTGCGACCCGCGCCCGAGTTCGAGGAGTGGTGCGAGCGTCGAGAAATTCTGCACGAAGGCCGTCTCACCGCACGCGCCGGCGACGCTCGAATCGTCATGGACGAGCATTGAAAAAAGTCGAGCTCGACGCGAACACCGATTTCGACGTGATGCGCAAATCTACCCCCGCGCGCCTCGGCGTCGGACGCGCGGGCTCGCGCTACACAACGGCTGCGATGCTCTCACTGCGCGCCGATCACGCGCGCGCCGTCGACGCGGTCATGACCGAGGTCGCGCGAGATTGGCCGCGGCGCAATGGCCTGCTCGAAGTCCACTCGCAAGCGCTCACGCGCGAAGACTACCTCCGCTATCCAGAGCGCGGCCGCCGTCTCACCGATGCAGACGCAAAGCGTTTCACGCACCTCAAGCCGCGCGGCAAATCGGCAACTCCCACAGTGCTTATATGCGTCGGCGACGGACTTTCGTCCGCCGCCATCGAAAGGAACGCAGCGCCGCTGCTGCGCGCTCTCACGAAGATGCTCGCGTCGCGATACCGGCTGCTGAAACCGATCTTCATTCGCAACGCGCGGGTCAGAATCGAGGATCATCTCGGCGAAATTCTGCGCCCCGACATCGTCTGCATGATCGTCGGCGAGCGTCCCGGCCTCGTCACCGCCGAGAGCCTGAGCGCCTACGTGATTTACCGGCCCACCCTCAAATCGATCGAGCCTGACCGCACCGTGATTTCAAGCATTCATCGCGGCGGTATTCCAATCGTGGACGCCGCGCGCAAAGTCGCCGCGCTAATCGACGACGCGATCCGATTCAAGTCATCCGGTGCCGCACTCGCCGAGAAAACCTCGCCGCCGGCATGAACCCTGCTGCTGGCGCCTGCTCTTCCGAAAAACTACGCTGGAAAACAGTATGTCAGATCGTGAATCAGTGCTCGCCGCCAACCGCGCCTTCTACGACGCGTTCGAAAGTCTCGACGCGGAAAAGATGGAAGCGGTCTGGCTGAAGGACCCGCGAATCATCTGCATCCATCCCGGATGGCGCAAACTTTCGGGATGGGGTTCAATCATGTCGAGCTGGGAGCG
>NZ_DATDGQ010000357.1:0-11795 GCF_036522015.1 Binatus sp. (SeqCode) | reverse complement strand
GAGGTCGGCAATCGCGAGCACGTCTTCGTCGCGCTCCTCGGGCAGGCCGATCATGAAATAGAATTTCAGGTTGCCGACGCCCTCGCCCAGCATCATCTCGGCAGCGTGGAGAATTTCGCCTTCGGTAAGATTTTTGTTGATGACCTTGCGCATTCGTTCGCTGCCGGCCTCAGGCGCAACGGTTACGCTCTGATTTCCGCCGCGCGCAAGTGCGGACGCGAGCGCGGGTGAAATGCAATCGGCTTTCAGCGACGACGGCGACAATCGCCCGCCGCGATCGACGACCGCCGACGCGATATCTGCGACGCCGGGCACGCTCGCCATCTCGGCGCCGACCAGGCCAATCACCTTGCGCTCGCCAAGACCGCGCTCGGCTTCGGCGATCAGCATTTCAGGCGCGCGATAGCGAATCGGGCGATACATGAACCCCGCCGCGCAGAAGCGGCATCCCCATTGGCATCCGCGACTCGCCTCGACCAGGAACATGTCGCCGAACACGGACTCCTCGGTGAGAATCAGCGACGACGTGGCGAAGCGGTTGAGGTCGCGAAGGAGGCGGCGATTCACCTGGGCAGAGCCGGGGCCGCTGTACTTGACCGTCACGAGGCGGCCGGCCTCGTCGTAAACGGGTTGGTAAAAGTCGGGGAGATATGCGCCCGCGACGGATGCGAGTTCGCGCAGTTGATCCGCCGAGCCTCGCGTCGATTGCCATCGCTCGATGAACTCGGGGACCATCTCCTCGCCCTCGCCAATCAAGAACAGGTCGATGAAATCGGCGATGGGTTCGGGATTGAGGAACACGGCGGAGCCGCCGGCGATGATCAACGGAAAATTGCGGCCAGCACGGTCGGCGCGGCGAGCGGGAATCCCGGCCATCCGCAGAACGCTCAGGACGTTCAGATAATCGGTCTCGAACGAAATCGAGAACGCGAGGACGTCGAAGTCGGAAAGCGGACGCCCGCGCTCGAATGACACCAGGCGCTCGCCGCCGTCGCGGAAGCTGTCGCGCTCGTCGGCGTCGGGGAGAAATGCGCGGTCTGCGGCCACAGACGGATCGGATTCGAAGATGTGGAACACGGCCTGGAAGCCGAGGTTGGCCATTCCGAGCCGGTAGGTGTTGGGGTAGATGACGCAGACGGAAATGTCGCCGCCGGGCTGGCGCGCGTAGAGCACTTTTTCGCGCGCGATGCGCTCGAGCGCGCGCTTACGCGGGTACATTCGCCGTCTCCAACATGATCATACAGAGTATCGCCCGGTGGATGGCACGCTCAAGAGGAGCGTCGAAGCCATTGGGGCTCAGCGCTTCCACGCCATATACGCGAAAAACTCGGGCGGTTCGCCTTTGAGAATGCCCGACGGTTCGGCGGCCAACACCGCCTCGCGGACGTCGCGCTCGAAAGCGTCGACGCGGTCGCCGAGCACTCGCCGGCTGCAGAACGACATCGAATAGAGATTTCCGATGATCGAATCGACAGTCCATTCGACGTCGAAGGACTCCTCGTGGCTGACGAGATCTTTGAAGTGCGAACGCGTGATGTACGCCTCGTGACGCTCTTCGGGCGTCGGACCCGGGTTCTCCCACGGGATTGGCCGTTGGCCGAGATAGCGCTTCAGCACCGTGTTAATCGCGGCGCGCCATCGCGTCATCGGCGGAGGGGGAATCGGAGCACCTTCGCCCACCACCGCGATGCCGCCGCCGTCCGCGACGATATCGTAGAGCGCGTCGAGCGTGCGCGCGCGATCCATCCAGTGAAACGAGTTACCCATCGTGACAAGGCGGAACTGTCCGAGCGCGGGCGACAAGTCTTTCGAGCCGCCGAATCGCCATTCGATGTTGCTGATCCCGCGTTCGCGCGCGATCCGCTCGCCCTCCGCACGCATGCCATCATCGGGATCCATCGCGACGACCTCGTCGAATAGATGCGCCAGCGCAATCGCGACAGGCCCGGGGCCGCAACCGAGGTCCAGCAGCCTGCCGGTGCCGTCGAGTCGAAAATGCTCACGCAGAAGGCTGACGAGCGACGGCGGGTACTTCGGACGGAATCGCGAGTAGTACCACGCGGTCCCTTCGTAAATAGTCAGATCGTACTTGTCGGTTTCGCTCACGTCCGGGAAAGCGTCATTGCGCGATGCGGTCGGGGCGCGTGTAGATGTTGAAGCTGCCGTCGCGCAGGAAGCCGACGAGCGTCGTGCCGATCTCCTCGGCCAGCTCCACCGCTAGCGACGACGGCGCAGACACGGCGGCGAGAATCGGCACACCTGCCGCTGCCGCTTTCTGCACGATCTCGAAGCTGAGCCGCCCGCTCACCATCATTATATGTTGCGCCAACGGGACCATCGCATTCGTCAGCGCGTAGCCGATCACCTTGTCGACCGCGTTATGACGCCCGACGTCCTCGCGTATCGCGAGCAGCGTACCGGCGGAAGTGAAAATCGCGGCGCCGTGGAGTCCTCCCGTTGCGGCAAACACGCGCTGGCCGTCGCGCAGTTTCTCCGACAGCGCGAGCAGCGTGGCAGGCGCGACGCGCGCGGAATCCGCAGGCGCCGTGACGCGTCGACGAATCGAGTCGATGCTGGTCTTGCCGCATACGCCGCAGCTCGAACTCATCAGGAAGTTGCGCTTGAGGCGGGCGCGCAATCCGTCGGCGGGCACGTTCAGGATGACATCGATAGCGTTGGGCTCGGGCGCGCCCTTGCGCCCACGCATGCGCCGAACCTCGCCGAGTTCGCTCGCGTCATTAATAAAACCCTCCGCAAAGAGAAAGCCGGCTGCGAGTTCCTCGTCATGCCCGGGCGTGCGCATCGTGAGCGTGAAGCGGCGCCCGGCGAGTCGAATCTCCAGCGGCTCTTCGACCGCCAGCTTTTCGCTGCGCTCCGAACTCCTGCCACCGCGCCATCTAGTCGCGCGATGCTCGCGGACTTCATCGCGAACCGCATCCGGGGCATCGTCATCAGTCCTGATGTGCGCGGGATCGGTTTTCATCCCTCGCCAACTTCCTCCGATTCAACGACAGACTCGGTCGCTATAAACTCAACGGCTTCGCGCACGAGCGGGCTCAGCTCATCGCCGCCCGCAGCCACATAGTCAACGATCTCGCGGCGCATTCGAGCCTCCCAGAAATTGCGCAGATGGTTCGCGACGCCCTCGATGGCTTCGTCTTGATCCGGATAACCGGCGAAGTACGCGCCGATATCGTTAGCCATCATGATGAGGTGATGAATATCAGTTGCGTCATCCAGATTAGCTACTCGATCTTGTTTGTGGCCGTTGCCGCCGCGTTCCGGCGCGATCTGGACAGCGGTGACCTTGAACTCGGGACAGTTGGTCGCCCAATCGGAGTGATCGGTCATCAGGTCGTTGGTGCGCGATTCCGGATGATGAAACGTAGTATATACCACACCGGGCTGGACGCGTTCCGTTACCACCGCGCGCAAGCGCGTCTCGCCGCGGCGCGCCTGCACCCGGAGCCACTGTCCGTCGCGGATGCCGCGCAATTCGGCGTCGCTCGGATGTATCTCGAGACGATCCTCCGCATGCATGGCGGCATTCAGCGTGCGTCGCGTCTGAGTACCAACATTGTATTGACTGAGTATTCGCCCAGTAGTCAGTATAAGCGGATATTCGGAGTTGGTGCGCTCCTCAGTAGGTACGTACTCGGTAATCGTGAACTTGCCTTTGCCCCGCACGAAGTGATCGGCATGCATCGTAGGGGTGCCGGACGGAGCGTTGTCGTTGCATGGCCATTGCACCGAACCGAGCCGCTCGATCGTTTTGTAATTGACGCCTGAGAACGTGGGAGTCAGCCGTGCGATCTCGTCCATGATTTCCGACGGATGCGAATACTTCATCGGATAGCCGAGCGCGGTCGCGAGCTCGCAAGTGATTTCCCAGTCTTCCTTGCCGGCGAGCGGCGCCGCGACCTTGCGCACCATCGAGATTCGTCGCTCGCTGTTGGTGAAGGTGCCGTTCTTTTCGAGAAATGATGAACCGGGCAGAAAGACGTGCGCGTATTTCGCGGTCTCGTTGAAAAATAAATCCTGCACCACGACGCATTCCATCGCCCGCAGCGCCGCCGCGACGTGATGGCCGTTCGGCTCCGATTGCGCGACATCCTCGCCCTGCACGTAGAGACCCCTGAAGCTGCCTTCGAGCGCGGCGTCGAACATATTGGGAATGCGTAGGCCCGGTTCGGGATCGACGCGCACGCCCCATGCCGCGTCGAAACTCGCGCGCACCGCCGCGTCCGAAATGTGGCGATAGCCGCTGAACTCATGCGGGAACGAACCCATATCGCACGAGCCTTGCACGTTGTTCTGGCCGCGCAGCGGATTCACACCAACTCCGGGCCGGCCGATATTGCCGGTCGCCATCGCGAGATTCGCGATACCGAGCACCATCGTGCTGCCCTGGCTGTGTTCGGTCACACCGAGTCCGTAGTAGATAGCCCCGTTGGGAGCGCTGGCGTAGAGCCGCGCCGCCGCGCGAACCTGGTCGGCCGGCACGCCGGTAATTTTCTCCATCGACTCCGGCGAATTGCGCGGCTCAGCGACAAACTTCTTCCACGCCTCGAATTCATCCGGATCGCATCGCGCGGCTGCGAACTCTTCGTCGGTGAGTCCCTCCGTCACGACGACATGGGCGAGTGCGTCGATCAACGCAACGTTGGTGCCGGGACGGAGCTGAAGATGATACGACGCCTGCACATGCGGCAACCGCACGATTTCGGTGACGCGAGGATCGACGACGATCAGCTTCGCGCCCTGGCGGATTCGCCGCTTCATCTGCGCCGCGAACACCGGATGTCCCTCGGTGACGTTCGCGCCGATCACCATGATGACGTCGGCCTGCATCACCGAATCGAAATCCTGCGTGGTCGCCGAGGTGCCGAACGCGGTCTTGAGTCCATAGCCCGTCGGCGAATGACAAACACGCGCGCAGGTGTCGACGTTGTTGTTGCCGAACGCGGCGCGCACCAGTTTCTGTACGAGAAAAGTTTCCTCGTTGGTGCATCGCGAAGACGTAATCGCTCCGACCGCGCCGCGCCCATGCTTGTCCTGGATGCGTTTGAACTCCGCCGCGGCGTAATTGATCGCCTCGCTCCACGAAACCTCACGCCACGGCTGGTCGATCGATTTGCGAATCAGCGGGCGCGTGACGCGATCCGGATGCGTCGTGTAGCCCCACGCGAAGCGGCCCTTGACGCACGAGTGCCCGTGATTGGCCTGCCCGTTGGGGTTCGGCACCATGCGCGCGACGAGGTCGCCCTTCATCTCGGCGCGGAACGAGCATCCGACACCACAATATCCGCAGGTCGTGACGACGCTGTGATCCGGCTGCCCGAGTTCGACCACGGATTTTTCCATCAAGGTCGCGGTCGGACAAGCCTGCACGCACGCGCCGCACGAAACGCACTCGGACGCCGAGAACGGACCGTTCTGTCCCGGCGAGACGACCGACGAAAATCCGCGCCCGTCAATGGTCAGCGCGAAGGTGCCCTGCACTTCCTCGCACGCGCGAACGCATCGCGAGCACACGATGCATTTGGACGGATCGAAAGTGAAGTACGGATTCGACTGATCCTTCTCCGCATGCAGATGATTGGCGCCGTCGCCGTTGCGGTAGCGCACCTCGCGCAGGCCGACCGCACCAGCCATGTCCTGCAACTCGCAATTACCGTTGGCGGGACAGGTCAGGCAGTCGAGCGGGTGATCGGAAATGTACAGCTCCATCACGCCGCGCCGGAGCCGCGCGAGCGCGGGACTCTCCGTGCGCACCTTTATTCCCGCCCGCACCGGAGTGGTGCACGACGCCGGAAAGCCGCGCTGACCTTCGACTTCGACCAGGCACAAACGGCACGAGCCGAACGGCTCGAGCGAATCCGTCGCGCACAGTTTCGGTACGTGGATTCCGGCCTCTGCGGCCGCGCGAATCAGCGACGTGCCGGCGGGTACAGCGACGACGCGTCCATCGATCTCCAACGCGACGTCTCGCGCGCCGGGGCGAAGCGGAGTGGCGAAGTCCTTATCGCTGCGCGATCGCATGATTGTTGCCAACTCCTGACAAAGAGATCGTCAGATCTGCTCCAATGAAATCAACATCGCTGGCTACCAGACCGAAATCTTCCGGAAAATATTTTAGCGCACTGAGAACCGGCAGCGGAGTGAGGCCGCCGAGCGCGCACAGCGAGCCAAACTTCATCGTGTCGCACAAATCGCGGAGCACTTCGAGATTCTCGCGCGGACGGCGGCGGTTGATAATGTCGTCGATCAGCTCGGTGCCGCGAATCGATCCGATTCGGCACGGCGTGCACTTGCCGCACGATTCGATTGCGCAGAATTCCATCGCATACCCAGCCATCCGCGCCATATCGACAGTGTCGTCGAAGACCACGATTCCGCCATGTCCGAGGATTCCGCCGCGCGCCGCGACTGATTCAAAATCCAGGGCCACGTCGAGCATCGACTCGGTGAAGTACGCGCCGAGCGGCCCGCCGACCTGCACCGCGCGAACCGGCCTGCCGCTGGCGGTGCCGCCGCCGTAGTCGTAAACGATTTCACGAAGCGTCACGCCCATCGGCGTTTCGATCAGGCCTGGACGTTTGGCGTTGCCGGCGAGCTGAAACGGGATCGTGCCGCGCGAATTGCCGGCGCCGAAGTCGCGGAAAAATTTCGCGCCGCGCTCGATGATGATTGGCACCGTCGCGAACGAGACTACATTGTTAATCAGCGTCGGTTTGCCGAACAGTCCTTCGAGCGCGGGAATCGGCGGCTTGAAGCGGACCATCCCGCGGCGACCCTCGATGCTCTCCAGCATCGCGGTTTCCTCGCCGCAGATGTACGCGCCGGCGCCGAGCCTAATCTCCAGTTCGAACGCCTTGCCGCTGCCGACGATGTTCGCGCCCAAATAGCTTTTCAAGTGGGCCGTCGCGATCGCTTCTGTGAGTGATCGGCGAGCGTGCGGATACTCAGATCGCAGGTAGATATAACCTTGCGTCGCGCCAACCGCGAGCGCCGCGATCGTCATCCCTTCGATCAGCACGAAGGGATCGCCCTCCATGATCATGCGGTCGGAGAAGGTGCCCGAATCGCCTTCGTCGGCGTTGCAAACGACATACTTCGGTGTGGCCGGCGCCTCAGCCGCGGTCTTCCATTTGATGCCGGTGGGAAAACCCGCACCGCCGCGGCCGCGAAGACCGGACTCCGTGACCTCGGCAATCACTGCGTCAGCGCCGAGCTCGATCGCACGCTTCAAGCCGCGGTATCCGCCGTGCGCGATGAAGTCGTCGAGCGATAGCGGATCGGTCACGCCCGCGCGCGCGAACGTCAGCCGGGTTTGCGGATTGAGCCACGGTATTTCCTCGGCTACTCCGAGGCGCAAGCGATGCTCGCGGCCGTCGAGAAAGTTCGAATCGAACAGCGACGCGACGTCACTCGCCGCAACTGGTCCGTACGCGATCCGTCCGCCACTGGTTGCGACTTCGACCATCGGCTCAAGCGAGAACATCCCGCGCGAGCCGTTGCGCACCAGCTTGACGTCCAGCTTGCGCGACGATGCTTCTTTGCGAATCGCCTCGGCGACCGCGTCGGCACCGAGTGATACCGCGCCCGAGTCGCGCGGGACATACAATATTGAATTCGTCATTCGCAACGCACGCTTCTAAAATAGAGCATAACTATGCCGATCGGAGCTGCTTTTGGAGCAGCAGGGTCTCGGGCCGAATTTCCAATTTCGGAAGGAAAGTATCTTCAGACAGAACCTCAACCAGGGCGTTCCACAGGTCCTTATCCTGAAGTTCCGCGCCCTCGTTAGACAACTTTCCGAAGTTCAGGCCTGTAACCTTCCTCGAGAGGTCACCGAGGGTTTGGCAGTCGAACGGTATGTCACCGGGGTCGAGCCGAAGAAGCATGATCCCGAGTGCGGCGGCGAGCATGGGGAGTAGCCACAAGTACGGTGCAAAGACGGCGGCCGAAGCCAGACCGACAAAGCTGGCTAATATCGACCACGCACCCAGAGTACCCCACAATGCGACTCTCGGACGTGGCAGACGCAACCCCGCGCGGGCGCTTATCTGTTTGAACAGCGCTTTGGTGGTGAGAGTGGTTAGCCCTTTGACAGGAGTCTCGGGTCTGAGCCTGGTGTCGATACTCAGATCGGAGAGCGCCCGCCTCAGGCGGTAGAACGTCATCGCGGTGGCGCATCGACCTGCTCGCTTCCCTGAGTTGGAGAAGCGAATGCGCAAGGTGCTGTATATATCTCCGACCGTTCGCCAGGCGCTGACTTCTGCGACGGTGAATTGGATGCTGAAAGAGGTTTCGAGGCTGGACACTACCTCGACCGTATCGAGTTCGTCATCCAGTCCCAGAGTGTTCATCATGACCTGCGCCTTGCGATGCACACGACGCTTACTCGGCGATTCGCTTCGAGTGTCCGATCCAGTAGCGATCCTTGATTAGGCGCTTGTAGAGCTTGCCGGTCGGATGGCGCGGCAGCTCCGCATCGAAATCAATTGTCCGCGGGCACTTGATCGCGGACAGGTGCGCGCGGCAGAAACCGATCAGCTCCGCCTCGAGAGCCGGTCCGGCCCGCTTGATGTCCACCGGCTGCACTACGGCTTTGACTTCCTCGCCGAAATCCTCGTTGGGCACGCCGAACACTGCGACGTCCTCGACTTTCGGATGAGTCGCGAGCAGGTTCTCCGCCTCTTGCGGATAGATGTTCACGCCGCCGCTGATGATCATGTTTGCTTTGCGATCGGTCAGATACAGATAGCCGTCGCGATCGAGATAGCCGATATCGCCGAGCGTCGACCATCCCTTATCGTTGCGCGAGCTTTTCGTTTTCTCGGGATCGTTGTGATACTCGAATGTGCCGCCGCCTTCGAAAAAGATCGTCCCCGCTTCGCCAGTCGGAAGCTCAGCTCCGTCATCGTCAACGATGTGTACCTTTCCGACCAGCGGCTTACCGACCGAGCCCTTGTGCAACAGCCACTCCACGCTGTTGATCGCGCAAAACCCGTTGCCCTCGGTGCCCGCATAATATTCGTAAATTTTCGGCCCCCACCATTCGATCATCTGTTCTTTGACCGATATTGGACACGGCGCGGACGCGTGTATGACCACTCTCAGCGTTGAATGATCGTATTTGCGACGGATCGGCTCGGGCAGCTTCAGCATCCGGATGAACATCGTCGGCACCATCTGCGTATGCGTCACCCGGTACTTCTCGATAAGTGCGAGAGACTGTTCCGCGTCGAAGTGCTCCATGACGATCACAGTGCCGCCGATCCGATGTATCGCCATCGTGAATTGAAGGGGCGCCGAATGATAAAGCGGCGCCGGCGAGAGATAGACCATCTCGGGAGTCGCCTGGTAAAGCCCCGCCAGCAGCATCCCGATTGGATTCGGCGCGCCCAGCGGTTGTCCAGTCAGCCGATGCTTCACGCCCTTGGGCCTGCCGGTAGTGCCCGACGAGTAGAGCATCGCGGCGCCTTCGGTCTCGTCGGTAATCGGAGTCGTTGGTTGCGAACCAACCGCATCCTCCCACGATTCATAATTCGCGATCATGCCGTCCATCATGTAGCGCTTGATGGTGCGCGGAATCATCCCTACCGCGTCCATCTTGGCCACGACGTCGGCCATCGCATGCGTTGTGCTGAAAACTTTCGCGCCGGAGTCGTTTACGATGTAGGCGACTTCCTCCGCCGTCAAACGTGAGCTGATCGCGGTGTAGTAGAGTCCGGAACGCTGCGCCGCCCAGAGCACCTGGTGATAGCGGGGATGATTTTCGGCGAACAATGCGATTGTGTCGCCCGGCTTGAGTCCAAGCGAACGGAATAGATTTGCGGCGCGATTCGACTCATCGTCGAGCTCGCGATAGGTGACAACCTCGCCGGTCGCCGCCATGATGTAAGCGGCCTTGCCAGGATTGCTTTTGGTGTGAATTCCGGGATGCATCAGGTGTCGAATCGTTCGGGCTTGACCTCGTAAATCACTGTCCGTGGCGCCGCTGGTGTCCTCCTTTTGAGAAGTGTTGATAATACCGCAGTCATCTAGGGGCGCCCCGAAGTAGATTCTAAAAAGAGGATTTCGTCGAAGCGGTCTGGAGTGACGCGGCCGTAGAGGTCGTCGCCGACGACGATTGCCGGCGAGCATGCGCAGTTGCCTAGACAGTAAACCGGCTCGAGCGTGAAATCGCCGTTGTCGCTGGTCTGTCCAAATTCGATTCCAAGGCGTGCTTGAATATGCGCCGCGAGCGCCACTGCGCCCATCGCCTGGCACGACTCCGCTCGGCATACGCGAATGACTTTCCGGCCGGGCCGCTGGGTGCGGAAGTCGTGATAGAAACTGATGACGCCGTGGACCTCGGCGCGCGACAGATTCAATGCTCGCGCGATCGCGGGCACCGCCTCGACCGGGATGTAACCGACGCGCTCATTCACCGCGTGCAGCACCAGCATGAGCGCACCGGGTTTGTCGGCGAGACCGGCGACGATTTCGTCGACAATCCGCGCGTCAAAACCGGCGTCGCCATTTCTGGAATTCATCGCAGCCACTGTCAATCGCTATACCACGATTGATGCTGACGATCTTGATCTGCCCGGTTGCGTATTGCAACCTGACTACGCGGCGCGCGAATCCGTCGCGTAGAGGTGGTCGCCATGCGCGAGCGGTGAGCATCTCGCATGCGCCGTGGTCGGGGTGCGGCGGCAGGCATCGAGAAAGATCCGGGGTCCCTCGGCTACGCTCGGGATGACACAAAAATAAGACCCCGGAAGGAAATCACAAAGACGAGAACGCGGCTGCGAATTTGTATTGGCGCGGCGTTTTGGAGGTTCAAATGATTCGCAAATTCAAGTTTGAAGATGAGATGCACGAAAGTCTCCAATGCGTCCCGATGGCGGTGCGGCGCAAGCTCGATCGCGTTGGTTTGAAAATCGGACTCGAACAATGGAAGTCGCTCGACCGCGGCGAGCGGCTCGCCATCTGCTATTTCCCGGTCGATTCATCCGAAGAGTGCGACGGGCTGGGAGTCTTCATTCGCGAGGCAATGAAGCGCCGATTCGGCGTCGAGCCGAAGAGCCTGAGCGATGCGCAAAGAGCGTCGGCGGAACCGCCCGCGTCGCCGCCGGGTCGAGTCGTGGCCAATGCGCGCGCGGCGGGCTTCGACTTAAGTGACGCGGTCTGGTCGCGGCTCGACAGCGATGAACGATTCGCGCTGATGAAAATGGGCGATGCGGACACACCGAGTCACAACCTCGGCGCCGCGCTGAAAGAATTTGGCGTGCCCCGCGATCGCGCGAGTTGATCGTCAGCTGCGCGCGAAGTGATCGAGCAGCGCGCGCCCCTTGCCCAATTTGAAACTCTGCCGGAGTGCCGCGGTCACGAAACGTTTCGCGCCGCGAACCGCGTCCTCGAGACTCGCGCCGCGCGCGAGGTGCGCCGCGATCGCCGCTGAGAAGGCGCATCCTGTCCCGTGCGCACCGCCGCCCTTCACTCGCGGGCCCTTGAGCTCGATAAAGTTGCGGCCGTCGTAAAAGAAATCCGTCGCGAAGCTGTCGTCCTCGCGATGCCCTCCCTTGATGACCACCGCTCGCGCGCCAAGCTTCAGAATTCTACCGGCGGCCTTGCGAATCGCTGCGTCGGAATCGATTTCAATGTCCGCCAATCCTTCGGCCTCTGGAATATTGGGCGTGACGATCGCCGCGAGAGGAATGAGTCGCCTTCGAATCGCGCGCTCCCCTTTCGGACCAATCAGCCGCGCCCCGCTGCTCGACACGATTACCGGATCGACCACC
>NZ_DATDGQ010000356.1:0-15915 GCF_036522015.1 Binatus sp. (SeqCode) | reverse complement strand
GTTAGGCAGGTACGAAAATATTCGCAAGTCGCTCATTAGTCGTTCCTCCCGGTAAGACCTATCGCTTACCAGGTCTCGCGAAAGGGTCTGACCTCGACATTGAATGACCACGCGCAGCGATCCTGATGCGCGACATGCCAGACTTCGTCGGCGATGGCAGCGGGTGTGATGAAGAAGTCGTTGGGGGCGTCGGCGAAACGTTTGCGCGTCCATTCAAGGTCGATGACCGCGTCGATCAGGACATAGGCGACGTGCACACCTTTGGGTCCCAGTTCACGGGCTATCGACTCCGCGAGAATCCGTTGCGCGGCCTTGGTCGGCGCGAACCCGGCAAAGCTGGCCTTGCCGCGAAGAGCCGACGTATTACCGCTGGCGATAATCGCGCCTTCTCCCGCGGCGACCATGGCAGGTGCGAGACGCCGAGCAAGATACAGCAGCGCCATCGTGTTCACCTGGAAGTTCTGGTTGAGAACTTTGGGATCGATCTCCATGAAGTTCCCGAACGCGCCGCCAACCGCATTGTGGACTAACACCTTGGGCGCACCTAAGTCATTGCGAATCGCATCAAGGGTTGCGTCGAGCTGCACTTCATCTGTGACATCACATCGATAAGCGTGCGAGTTCGGAATCTCCCTCTCGAGCGAAGCTAAGCGCTCGCGATTTCGCGCGAGCATCGCAACCGAGTATCCGCCGCGCGCGAAGCGGCGCGCTATCGCCGCGCCAGTTCCGGGACCTACCCCGGTCACGACTGCAACTGGATTCTTCTTATCCATCAGCGGATTCCTTATTCGGTTGATTGTGCACGACTCGATTGCCTTCAAGCCGTGCAATGTCAGCTGCTTCGTAGCCGAGCTCACCAAGGATGGCGGCGTTGTCCGCGCCTAGCACGGGCGCCATCGCGCGGACGGTAGCAGGCGTGCGATCGAATTGAGCGGCTGCGCGCGGCATTCGCACTTTTCCAAACGCCTTGGTCTCAAACTCTTCGAGTATATGATTCTCACGGACCTGGTCGTCTTGCAGCAGCTCAAAACGGCTAAGAACCGGCGCACACGGGACATCGTTGGCGAGCAGCCGCCGCAGAATTTCGTCGGCACGCCATTTCTCCAATTCCGCCGAGGTTATCGTGCGGCGCTCGACCGCGTTGATCGATCGATCGCGTGCGGTCTTGAAGCGGGGATCCTCGATCAGTTCCTGCCGGTTGAGAGCCCGGCAGATCCCCGCCCATTCGTCATCCGACAGCGCAGCCGCTGTTATGTAGCGGTCTTGTGTAGCAAACACCAGGTCAGGACCTACTTCTCCATCAGAGGGATCGGTCTCAGCGCCTACAAAGGTCAAGCCTGGCATAGCCTCGGGCCACAGATAGGAAATCATCGAGTCCAGCATTGAGAGCTGCACGTGCTGACCTTGGCCGGAGCGCTCGCTCGCAAAAAGCGCGGCGGTTATCGCCTGGGCCGCAGTCAAAGCGGTAGTGTAGTCGGCGATGATCGTTCGCACCATCCTCGGACGACCGGTGTCCCTATCGCGCTGAATATCTGCGAGGCCTGACATAGCCTGGATCACTGGATCATAGGCGCGCTGGTTGGCATAAGGGCCCTTAGTCCCATATCCCGTGATCGATACGTAGACTATATCGCGCCGAATTGCTCTCACTGCCTCTTCGCCAAGACCCATCCGTTCAGCAATGCCGGGACGGAAGTTGTGCACAAAGGCGTGCGCGGTAGCTATGAGCTTTTTGATGATCTCAAGACCATCTGCCGACTTGAGATCGACGGCTAAGGAACGCTTGTTGCGATTACAGCTCAAAAAGGCTGCATTCATTCCGTTGCGGCCGCGGCTGAAATGACGCATAAGGTCGCCACGCGGCGACTCGACTTTGATTACGTCAGCACCCTGGTCGGCGAGGATCATAGTCGCAACCGGCCCCGCGACCATCGTAGCCAGATCGAGCACTCGGACTCCGTCAAGCGCACCGGGCATTTCCTTACTCCTAACTTCGGCCGGGTTAGTCCGGCTATCCTCTTGCCGGAAAGTTTCTTTCGAGGGCCTTCTGATATGCGGGCCGCATGGCTATCCGCGAGCGATACTCATGCAAGGTATCGGATAGGGGAATTCGGTCCGTTACTGCCCAATCCAGACAGGTCGTCAAAAGGATATCGGCAACACTGAACTGGTCACCCATCAAATACCGCCCCGACCTTGCAATCGTCGGGCCCATCGCTTCAGCGTTCTCCATGAAGTAGCGCCTGGCAGCCTCGACCGCCTTTGGCGCCGCGCCATAGATATGCTCGAGACCTACATGACGCCGCATCACGTAGAGTGAACCCGCATCGAGCTCCGTCGCGACGAAGTAGCACCATTCGTTCAGAGCGGCTCGACTTTCAGCGTTGTCAAGTGGCGCGATCATTTCGGGCTTGGCAAAGGTCTCGCTCAGGTACTGAATAATCGCCGCGCTCTCAGTCAATACAAAGGAACCATGACGAAGGACTGGAATCTTATGCCGGGGATTGAGCTGCATGAACTCATCAGTCCTGGTCTCTCCCGTGCGCGATCCTATGGGATGAAACTCATATTCCAACCCCAATTCGAGCAACATCCAATGAGGCCGCATCGTGCGGCTGGTCCCGACTCCCCATAGAGTTAGATCATGCGTCATTGAGAATAGCCTGCGGCACCGGCCTAGAATTTTTCCTTGAAGGGTCTCACGTCGAGCTCGTGGCTCCATGCACTCTTGTCCTGGTGCGCAAGGTACCAAAATGCGTCGGCGATTGCCGACGGCTTGAGCAAGTCTTCGTCCCTGGTTTCGGGGCGAAACTTCCTGAGCAGCGGCATGTCAATGCCGCCGTCCACGTTCACGTACGCGACGTGGATGCCCTGCGGATGAAGGTCGCGCGACATCACTTCGGCAAGTCCTCGTACCGCAAACTTCGCCGGCGCGAAACCTGCCGAGGTTGGCCACGGCCTGATGCCCGCGGTCGCGCCGGTAATCAGAATCGCGCCGGTGCCGCGCGAGAGCATTTCAGGCACGACCTGACGCGCCCACAGAAATGCGCCGAAGGTATGCAATCGCCACGTCTCCTCGAATACCTGCGGAGTGGTATCCATCAAACGGCCCATAGGACGCCGGCCGCCGTTGTAGATTAGAATTTCGACCGGCCCGAGTTCGCGGTTGATTCGTTCGTATGCAGCCGCGACCTCGGATTCGACGGTAGCGTCGCTCTGAACCGGGAGCGCGACGCCTCCAGCCGCCTTGATCTCGCTGGCAGTCTTGCCGATAACCTCGGGACTCCTGGCTACCAACGCCACGTTGTAACCCTTGGCGAAGCGTAGCGCCAGGGCCATGCCAAGACCTTCGCCGACACCGACCACGACACAGACTCTGCCTGATTTATCCTGAGGAATATTGCTCATGCTTCTTTCCGAACGACCTATTGATGGCGGCCGTCATGTTTGGCATATTAATGACGCTCGTAATCATATGTGTCAAGGACCGATCGCAAACATTTGGAGAGGTGGATGCGGGTTTCCAAAAAAACGGCGGCGAAAAACCGCAAACGAATCCTGACTTCTGCCGCGCGCTTGTTCCGCGAGAATGGAATCGGCGCTACCGGCGTTGACGCGATCACCGAAGATGCGGGCCTTACGCACGGCGGGCTATACAGCCAGTTCGGCTCCAAAGAAGCGATCGCGGCCGAGGCGATTCGCTTTGCGCTGGCGCGCAGCAAGCGCGTCTGGCAACGCGCGCTGGAACGCAACCCGGGCAAGCGCGCTCTCCCCGCGATCGTGGACGGCTACCTGTCGCGCGCTCATCGCGACGCGCCAGGCACCGGCTGCGTGGTCGCGGCACTCGGCACCGACATCGCTCGGCAACCGCGACGTGTTCGTCAAGCTTTCACCCGGGAGATAAAAGACGACCTCGAATTCCTGTCCCGGCTGATGCCGAACGGTGACCATTCTCGCAGCTACGAAGATGCGATCGTCGCGTTTGCTTCGATGGCCGGCGCGCTGATTCTCGCGCGTGCAGTCAACGATGAAGCGCTTTCGGATCTGATATTGAAGAGCACGGCCAAGCGAGTGACCAGGCGCGGCAAGGTTCGTGCGGGCACTCGCCGCTCCTAGACGCAAGGAGGATGGTCCTTTGGAACACAGAAATGCCACGGCGGCAGTGATAGGAGCCGGCGACTACATCGGCGGGGCAATCGCAAAAAAATTCGCGGCTGAGGGCTTCACGGTTTTCGCGGGTCGCCGGCAAGGCGACAAGCTCGCGCCGCTAGTCGCCGAGGTCGAGGCAGGCGGCGGCCGAATCTCGCCGCGGTCGCTCGACGCTCGCAAAGAAGATGACCTCACTGCTTTTCTCATTGACGCCGACCAGCAAGCGCCGCTCGAAGTGTGCATCTTCAATATCGGCGCGAACGTCAACTTTCCGTTGCTCGAGACGACCGACCGCGTGTTCCGCAAGGTTTGGGAGATGGCCTGTTACTCCGGTTTCGTGGCCGGCAGGGAAGCGGCTCGCTTGATGATCCCGCGCGGGCGCGGAGCGATTTTTTTCACCGGCGCCACCGCGAGCTTGCGCGGCGGGATCGGATACGCGGCATTTGCGGCCGCGAAATTCGGTCTGCGTGCGGTTGCGCAAAGCGCCGCGCGCGAACTCGGACCGAAGAATATCCACGTCGCGCATCTCGTAATCGACGCCGGCGTCGATACCGCCTGGGTGCGCGATCGAATCAGGGAACGAGAGGGCGATGAGGCGATGAAAAATCTCGATGTTGCACGGCTCATGAGGCCGGCCGCCGTCGCCGAATCGTACTGGCAACTCTACCAGCAGCCGCGTGATGCGTGGACCTTCGAGCAGGAAATCCGCCCCTTCGGGGAAAAATGGTGAGACCATGGTCAAAGTAGAATTTCATTTCGACTTCGGCAGTCCTAACGCGTATCTCAGTCATCTCGTCGTTCCGGGAATCGAAAAGCGCACAGGGGTGAAGTTCGAGTACGTACCCGTGCTGCTCGGCGGCGTCTTCAAGCTGACTAACAACCGCTCGCCGGCGCAAAGCCTGGCGGGCATCAAGAACAAGCCCGAGTACGAGCGGCTCGAGATGACTCGCTTTATCAAGCGTCATGGAATTACGCGCTTTCAGAGCAATCTGTTTTTCCCGGTGAACACCCTTATGATGATGCGCGGAGCGATCGCCGCGCGTTCGCTCAGCGCGTTCGAGCGCTACGTCGACGAGATGTACCGTAACATGTGGGCTGACCCAAAAAAGATGGACGACCCCAACGTGTTCCGCACCACGCTCGACGAGGCTGGGCTGCCAACTGCGAAAATCCTCGAGCTGATTGAGACCAAGCCAGTGAAGGACGAACTGATCGAGAACACTAATCGTTCGGTCGAGCGCGGCACCTTCGGCTCACCGACCTTCTACGTCGGCAACGAGATCTTCTTCGGCAAGGATCGCCTGCGTGACGTCGAGGAGATGATCGCGGCGACCGGCTAGCGGTCTCAACCGCCTGTCCTCAGCGCGTCGACGATATTGCGCCGCGCCGCGGAACTGGCCGGCACCACCGCGCTGAAAATTCCGATCAAAGCCGAAACCACCAGCGCGTCGATCAAAACCAGCGGAGGCATCTCCATCGGCAGTCCGCCAAGTGAAGGCACGGTCGACGAAAAAACCTTGAGCACCAGGTCCGGCCACACTTTCTGGGCCTGCTCGGGATCGACGGCTTCGTTGGGAAACTGATCGGAGACGTCATGATAGAGCCCGCCATACCAACTCTCGGGCGTGACTGCTACGACGTGCCGCGCAGTCGCGATACGCTGCGCATACGCCATTGGCATCTCGTAGGCGAGGCCCGCTTTGTTATGCACGGCAATCCTGAGTGATGAGGCCGAGTCGGCCAGAATTCTGTCGGCCAGCACCGGGAGGCTGACCAGCGCCGAGAAGACGAACAGCGAAATCGCGATCGACAGCGCGGTCAGAATCGTGCGGCGCTCGTTGCGCATCAGATTTTTTATTATGAGACGAGCGAATTTCATTGGTGAACCCTAATAATAGGGTTGACCCTATAAATAATGAGCACCCAAGGTCAAGCCGCCGGCGTGCGGCGGGAATTTCCCTTGCCGCTCGCGATGTGCAATTCAGTAGAGACCGTGGGTCTCCGCGAAGAAAAAAAAGCAGAGCAGCGTCGCGCGATCCTCGACGCGGCGGTCGCCCTGTTCCGCAAACGCGGGTACGAGAAGACCCGCGTTCAGGACATAATCGAGCGGCTGCGCATCAGCGAAGCGACCTTCTTCAACTATTTTCCGACCAAGGACGCGCTCTTGCAGGAGTTCGCGCTCGACCAACTCGATTTCGCAATCTCCTCTGTCAGAAACGCGCTCGCGCAAGATCATCGCGGCGTCCCCGACCGTATCCGCGGGGTAATGAAGGAATGGGCGCGCGACTGGGATTCCGATCGCAAGTTCTACGCGACGGTCGCGACCCGTTCGCGGATGCTCTCCGGTCCGCAAGGCGAGCTCCGGGAAAAGTCGCTCCGCCTTTACGACTTGTACGAAGCGCTGTTCGCCGAAGGGCAACGTCGCGGCGAGATTCGAACTGACCAGACGCCTTTGCACCTGGCCGAGATGCTCGAAGGAATCGTCACGATCATTTCGGGAAACTGGCTCGTCGGATGGTGGAAAAACAGGACCGACACGCTCGAGCAGCGCTTCATGAACGCGGTCAACGTTTTCCTTGACGGATGTGCACCGCCCCGGCGTCCCGCCGCGCACGCCGCTTTGACAGGTCGCGCGACTAAGCTCAAATCAAACCGTGTCAAGCGCGGAGGCCGCCGCAGCTAGATTGCTCCCTTTGCCCTAACCTTGAGAACGGCCTAGGCTGTCTATTTCCAGACCACTTACAGGAGGGCTCACCATGCCTGGCGACGACGACGACCGCGAGCTGTTCGACGAAGAACATCCTGGCCCGCAGGTTCTGGAATCCGCGCTGGCCCACACTGCCCTCAGTGAGGTGGTTTCGCAGCCGCCGTTGATGGTGTCCGCCTCAACCACGCTCGCCGACACGATTCATCTGATGCAGCAGGAGCGGCGCGCCTCCGTCCTGGTCATGGAGAACGACCGCCTGGTCGGCATCTTCACCGAGCGCGACATCTTGATGAAGATCGCGGGCCAGCCGCTCGACCTCGTCCACACCCCGGTGGCAACGTCGATGACGCCCGATCCGTTCACGCTACCCGACGACGCGAATGTAGCCTTCGCGCTTAGCAAGATGGTGCTGGAGGGATTTCGTCACATTCCCCTGGTCGACGACGACGGCCGTCCGACCGCGGTAGTCTCGATGCGCAATCTGATCGAGTATCTTGGCGAGATCTATTCGCGCGAGCTGCTGACGATGCCGCCCGAACCGCGTCAGCATCGTTTCAAGAGTCGCGAAGGCGCCTGAACGCGATTCTCTTGACGCGTCGCCAACACCCGGGCTAATGCCGCCTAAATGCGTTTGAAATACTTTCGCACGCCGACTCTGGTACTCGCTCTTGGACTGCTGCTGGTAGGTCTCCCGGGATGCGGCGTCAACAAGCTGCCGACGCTGGACGAGCAGGTTAAGGCCGCCTGGAGCGAAGTGCTGAACCAATTTCAACGCCGCTCTGACCTCATTCCCAATCTCGTCGAGACGGTCAAGGGCTATGCTCGTCAGGAGCAGACAGTGCTGACCCAGGTGACTGAAGCGCGCGCGCATGCGACGCAGATGCAGCTTCCAGCGGACATCCTGTCGAATCCTCAGGCCTTTCACCAGTTCGAGCAGAACCAGGCCGCTATCGGCGGCGCGCTCGGCCGCCTGCTGGCCGTCGCGGAAGCCTACCCGGACCTCAAATCGAATCAGAACTTCCTCGCGCTCCAATCGCAACTCGAGGGCACCGAGAATCGCATCGCCGTCGCGCGCCGCGATTACATTCTCGCGGTACAGGACTACAACACTGCGCTGCGGACCATCCCGCAGCGCTGGATAGCATCCATCCTTTACCCCGATATGAAGGTCCGCGAGACTTTCACGATCTCCGAGCAAAGCCAGCAGGTACCCAAGGTCAACTTCTGATGCGTCGCTGCGCATCCGCGGCGGACAACGGCGCGCGAGCGCGATGGCCGTGGCTCGTCCTGCTGCTGATTCTCGCGTCGCCTGCCCTCGCCTCTGAACCTAAATTTCCTGCGCTCACCGGGCGAGTCGTCGATGAAGCGGGTGTGCTGGACTCTCGCACGGTCGGCGAACTCACCCTCATGCTCGCCGATCACGAGCGTGACACTGGCCAGCAAGTCGTGGTCGTCACGCTGCATTCGCTCCAGGGCTACACCATCGAGGATTACGGCTATCAGCTAGGCCGCCATTGGGGCATCGGGCAGAAAGGCGTAAACAACGGCGCGCTGCTGATCGTAGCGCCCAAGGAGCACAAAGTCCGTATCGAGGTCGGCTACGGACTCGAGGGAACACTCACCGACGCCATCTCCAGCACCATAATTCAGAACTACATCCTGCCCAGCTTCAAGCGCGGCGACTATTCCGCCGGCATCGTGGCCGGCACCACGTCGATTTTGAGCGTGCTCGGCGGTAGCTCGCCCAGCCCACCACCAGCTCCGCAACCGCTTACGTTCTGGCAGGGTCCGTGGGAGATAGTCTTCATCTGGGCCCTGTTGTTCTTTGGTCCGTGGGGATATTTCCTGGTTTTGTGGTTCCGTCATCGCAATGACCCGCATAGCTGGACGACCTATGGCGGTGACGGATGGTCCAGCGGATCTTTTGGAGGAGGATCTTCCGGCGGCGGCGGTGGCGGCTTCTCGGGCGGCGGTGGATCGTTCGGCGGCGGAGGCGCGTCAGGAAGCTGGTGAATTACCCATGTCGCATCGATAACACTCGCACGCGATGCGCGCTCCTTATTCTCCTTTTTCTGATCTTCGCGTCATCAGCCCACGCCGCGGAACCCAAATTTCCCGCGCTCACCGGCCGCGTCGTCGATGACGCCGGCATCCTCACTCTTACGACCCGGAACGAAATCACCGATATGCTGGCCGAGCACGAGCACACAACTGGCGAGCAAGTCGTGGTGGTCACGCTCGGATCGCTCCAAGGATTTTCGATCGAGGATTTCGGCTATCAGCTAGGACGCTACTGGGGCATCGGGCAGAAGGGCAAGAACAATGGCGTACTACTCATCGTCGCGCCCAAAGAGCACAAGGTTCGCATCGAGGTCGGCTACGGTCTCGAAGGAACGCTAACCGACGCGACCAGCCGCACGATAATCGAGACCAAAATCCTGCCCAGCTTCAAGCGCGGGGACTTCAATGCGGGCGTCATCGCCGGCACCACGTCGATCCTGAAGGTGCTCCGCGGCAGCGAAGTCATCGAGCCGAGCGACGCGTCCAACGAAGCCCCGGAAGGAAACCCCCAGGCGACGAACTGGATGATCCTTATAGCTATAGTCATATGGGTGCTCCTGGTTATCTTTCTGGATAGCCTCGGCAATGGTGAGCAGAAGATCCGCCGGCTGGGGCGAGTGGTAGGTCCGGGTACTGGCTTTCCCGGCTTTGGCGGAGGTTTCGGAGGTAGAGGCTCAGGTGGAGGTGGTGGCGGGGGTGGCTTCTCCGGAGGTGGCGGATCTTTCGGTGGCGGCGGTGCGTCAGGAAGTTGGTGACGATAAAAGTTGAAAGATGGAAAAATGAAAAGTCCATTCACACCTGACGAGCACCAACGCATCGATGGCGCGATGGCCGCGATCAATCGCGATACGTCGGCCGATCTTACCGTTGTCGTGACCCGCGTCAGCGATCGCTATTCGCTCTATCCGCTCGCAGGAGCTGCCTTCGGCGCGATTCTTATCGGCGCAATCGTGAGTCTCCTCCGTCCCGACCTCGGAAGTCGCACGGTGATCGTGATCCAGCTCTGGTCCTTGATTGTGCTGACGTTGCTGCTGGACTGGCTTCCAATCCGTCTTCAGCTTGTGCCCAAGCACATCAAGCATCTGCGCTCTCAGCAACTCGCGCACCGCGAATTCAACGCGCATACGATCGCGAATCCCAGTCAGCCGCATCGAATCCTGCTGTTCGTGTCACTCGGCGAGCGTTACGTCGAGATAGTCGCCGACCACGAGACCCATGCGATCGCGCCAGACGGAGCGTGGAACAAAATCGTCGATGAATTCCTGACCACCGTGAAGGCTGGTCACGTCGCCCAGGGCGTCCTCGCGGCCATCGCGGCTTGCGGCGCTATTCTGAAGAACACACATCCCAGTCAGACGTCGTAGCCTTGACGCGGCGCACGCGACCGCGCTAACCCCACTGCTATGCAAACGACACGCGCTGCAGACGTTGAATGGGGCGAGGTGTCGGGGCATCGCTCGGGCGGAATTGAATTCAAGCGCCTGCTCCAGGGCACGCCCGGCTCACCCGACAATTTCGAACTGAGTATCGTGCGGACGGCCGGCGACTATTTCACGCCGCGGCATCGCCACAATTTCGACCAGGTCCGGCTGTGCCTCGAAGGCGCGATGAACTACGCGCCCGGCAAGGATCTGAAGGCCGGCACCATCGGCTATTTCCCCGAGGGTACCTTTTACGGCCCGCAGTCCGACACCTGCAAATCCGTCGTGCTGGTGCTCCAGATGGGCGGCTCAGCCGGCTATGGCTTCATGAGCTATCAGCAGCTGACCGCCGGCTACGAAAAGCTGGCCGACCTCGGACAATTCGATGGCGGCGTATTCACGCGCTCGACTACCGACGGTCGGGTTGTCCGCAAGGACGGCTACGAGGCGATTTGGGAGCACATCAACGGCCGCGCCGTCGAGTATCCGCCGCCGCGCTACGAGGAACCGATCGTCATTCATCCCGAAGGCTTCGGATGGCTTGCGACGCGCGATCCCGGCTTCGAGTTGAAGCACATGGCGACCTTCGGCGAGCGCGCCGTGAACATCGGTGAGATTCGGGCGACGCGCGGCTCACGGCACAAGGTCGATCGGCATCGCGCACCCGAGTTGCTGTTCGTCGAGAGCGGCGCAATTCGCGACGTCACCTCCGGCCAGATGCTCGAGACTCATTCTGCCTTCCGCGTCGATCCCGCCGACACCGGCCGCGAACTCGAAGTCGTGGAAGACTGCGTGCTGTTCTTTGTACAGCTCCCGAAGTTCGACACAAAATCCGCAGCCGCAGCCGCCTGAGCGCGGTACGCACCGACAATTGGAGGTCCGCGACGATGGCATCGACGACCGCAACCCCGCGCACGAACTGCGCCCGCGCTCCCCGGACTCGCGCAAAGAAGCCGCCCGGATTCCATCAGTCCTGGTACGCGATCGCGCGCTGCGGCGAAGTCGGCGCCGGCGAGGTGATCGGCCGCGACTTCCTTGACGGCCGCGCAATCGTCTATCGCGGCGAGACCGGCGAAGCTGTTGTGATGAACGCATACTGTCGCCATCTCGGCGCCGATCTCAGCATGGGCAAAGTCGTCGGCAATGACATCCAATGCGCCTTCCATCATTGGCAATACGGCCCCGACGGTGGATGCACGAAGATTCCCGCGTCCGAAAAAATTCCTAAAGCGGCGCGAGTATTCAAATATCCTACGCGGGAAAAGTGGGGGTTGATTTGGGCTTTCAACGGAACCGCGCCGCTGTTCGACGTGCCCGAATTTGTCGACTTCGCCGAGGCTGACCTCGACGTCCGTACGGCCGCCGACGCGTTCGATCTGCCGGTCGAGCCGTGGGTGCCGTTCACCAACTCGATGGACTTTCAGCATCTCCGAGTCCTGCACGGACTCAAAATCGAATGTGACCCCGACGCGATCGAGGTCGGCGACTACCGCATTCAGTACGACGTGCGCTTCGAGGATCCCAATCTCGGCATCTTCGATCAGCGAATCCGTGTGACCGGCACCAACACCATCGCGCTTGCAGGATGCCTCAACGGCATGGCGATTCTCTCGATGGCGACCGGCACGCCGACGCCCGACGGCCACACTCACGGATGGTCTGTGACCGCGACGCCGCGCGCCGAGGGCAACGACGCCGAGCGCGAGCAGCGGCTTCAAATCGGCGAGGCGTTCTTTCGGCGCCTGATCCAGGAAGACGAGCCCATCTTGAAGACCATCCACTTTCACGACGGCCTGCTAATCGACGCCGACCGCGCACTCGCGCGTTTCCTGCAATACGTGCGGCGCTTTCCAACCGCGCGACCCGCCGCGGACTAACCGAATCGGAGGCAGATCATGGCTCGGCTGACGGGCAAGGTAGCGTTAATCGTCGGAGGCGGCGCCGACGGACCGGCGAAAGCGGGTGACAAGCTCTCCATCGGCAACGGGCGCGCGACCGCGATAATGTGCGCGCGCGAAGGCGCGGCCGTGATGGTCGCCGATCGCTCGCTCGAACTCGCGCAGCAGACCGCCGCTGCCATTCGCGAAGAAGGCGGACGCGCCGACGCGGTCGCCGCCGACGTGAGCATCGAGGACCAATGCCGCGGCGCCGTCGAAGCGACCACGCGCGCGTTCTCCGCGCTGCATCTGCTCGTGAACAACGTCGGCATCGCCATCGGCGGCAACCTGTTGAAGACCACCACCGAGAACTTCGACAAGATGTTCGCGGTCAACCTGCGCAGCCATTTCCTGATGATGCGATACGCGGTGCCGGAGATTGCCAAAGCCGGCGGCGGCGCAATCGTTAATGTTTCGTCGCTGGCCGCGATGCGCTCGAACTCGCAGATTTCCTACGAGGCGACCAAGGCTGCGCTGCTCGGGCTCTCCCGCTCGGCCGCGGTCTCGCAAGCGCGCGACAACATCCGCGTCAATACGATTCTGCCGGGCCTGATCGACTCCTCGATGGTGCGGCGGCTGGTCGGCGATCGCGAAAGCACCGTCGCCCCGCGAATCCCGATGCGCCGGCAAGGTACTCCGTGGGAAATCGCAAACGCGATCGTCTTTCTCCTGTCCGACGACGCGTCCTACATCACCGGTACGGAACTGATCGTCGACGGCGGCCTCGCCGCACGCTGAAAGCCGGAGGTGGATCGTGCGCAAGGTGAAAGTCGGCTACCAGCTCGATTTCCGCAATCCTCCCAGTTCGACGCTGTCGTTTCGCGATCTCTACCGCGAGTCACTTGCGCAGGTTGAGGCCGCTGAGCGGCTGGGCTTCGATTCCATCTGGCTTACCGAGCATCATTTCACCGACGACGGCTACCTGCCCGCGCTGATGCCCGCGGCTGCTGCTATCGCAGCGCGCACCACGCGCGTCACCATCGGCACCTACGTCCTGCTCGCGCCGTTCTTTCATCCACTGAAGCTGGCGGAGGACGCCGCCTTCGTCGATGTCATCTCGGGCGGCCGGCTTCGACTGGGGATTGGACTTGGTTACCGCGCTGAGGAGTTCGAGGGCTTCGGCGTGCCGCGCGCACAGCGACTCGGCCGGACGCTCGAGACTATTGAGATTCTCAAGCTGGCCTGGACCGGCGAGCGATTCAGTTTTGACGGCAAGTATTTCAAGTTCCGAGACGTGCGCGTGCTGCCGCAGCCTGTGAGTCAACCGTATCCAGAATTGCTGTGGGGAGCGGGTGCGGCCAAGTCGATTCGGCGGGCAGCCGCGCTCGATCTCGGATTTGCATGCGTCGGCGGACGCAGGGAAATCGGCATCTATCTCGACGCGATCAAGGCCGCCGGCAAGGATCCCGCGCGCTACAGCATCGTCAACAGCCGCGTGGTGTACGTCGCCGACAGCGAGGAGCAGGCGTGGCGCGACACCCGCGACGCGCTCATGTACCAGGCCGAGCTATATGGCAAATGGCTCTCGGCTGCGGCAGGCACCACCGACCAGAGCAAGGTGCTGATTCGTCCCGACGCCGACCGTCTCAGGCGCACCAGCGTACTGGGAACGGCGTCAGAAGTCGCCGCGCGGCTCGAAGAGACTCTGGAATCGACTCCTATGACCGAGCTGATAGTAGTGACGCAATTGCCCGGACTCGATCCCGCCAAGGCGCGCCGTTCCCTCGAGAGGTTTGGCGCTGAAGTTCTGCCGCGCTTGAAGTAGCGTCGACTAAAAAGAAAACCCCCGGAGTTACCCGGGGGCTTTCGGTCTAACAATTCTGCGATCAATCCTAGAAGGGGATAGGGATAGGATTCCCGTGGTCGTAAGTCACCGACCATTTCACATTGGCGTGATTGGCAAAAGGGTCGTCCGATCCGGCGAATGCCCACAGACTCATAAAGTCCGGGGTTAAGCCCGCCGCGGGCCCCCCGTTGAAGAACTGTGAACCAGTCAGGTCGCTGCAGGTGGTATCAGGCCCGGTCATGAAGCAGGTAAGACCGCAATTCGCGGGGAAACTGTTACCATTGCACAGGAAGAAGAAGAAAGTGCTGGGGATCCCGTTATTCATCTGAGTTCCGGGATCGTTATCCACGTTGACGAACAGGCGCTTCGCGGTTCCCGGGGCGGACATCGGCACTTCCGTGTCTTCGGGATTTAATGAACTTGCCGGCGGGGCGCCACTGTCTGAACCGTTGCCCGGCCCCAGTATCAGGATGGTGCCGGGGTTACCGACACTGTTGTTCCCCGACAGATCGGTGCCATTCAAAGCTCCCAGCGTACCCAGCGAGCCACCGGTGAAGACCGATATGTTGGGCTCGGGAATTCCGGGTGTGCCGGACGAGCCCGTCGGGCCCGTCGGGCCGACCACGCCTGTCGGCCCGCGGATTCCATCTTGACCCATAATTCCTGACGGGCCCGTAGGTCCGGTCGGACCGATCGCGCCCTCAGGACCCTGTGGTCCAGCGGGTCCCATTGATCCTGCAGGCCCTGTGGCGCCTGTAGGACCTGCCGGTCCCTGGGTGCCGGCAAGACCGGGATCGCCCATTACGCCTTGAAGCCCAGTGGGTCCCGACGGTCCGACCGTCACCCAGTCGAGCTCCACGGTATTTCCAGAGCAGCCGTCAACCCCGAGGTTGATGCCTTTGATTAAACCGGTGCTCTGGTTGATACAGATCTCAATATTCTCGGCATGGCCGACACCCGGAAGTGCCGCCAGGCAGAGTATCGTGGCGGCGGTCGCACCGGCCAGCCAATGCCACGCAAATTTAAACGAAGCAGGCATGTTGACGCCCTCCATTTTCTGTTCCCCTCCAGCCGTGATGACTTCCGATCGCGATTTCATCTGGTCTCCTCCTCGCGTTCCGGAATCACTTTGCGTCCTCTGCGGCAATCGCGTAATCCAGCGACCACCTCACGTCAACGGTATTGACCGTCATCGAGGCTTCAGAATTGTAGGCTTGGATCGAAAGAGTGTCCCCCGGCAGGTAGGTCAGGAACTGGATGCTTCCTGTTTGCAGTGCGGAGGAACAGACCGTCTGATCGGTCCCCGGGAAGCTGGCATTTTCGACTTGGCAAAACGGATTCGCCATTATGTCGCAGTCCGCCTCGTTACAAACGATGAAGGTGTACTGGGCACCCGGAGTACCGGCATCGCCCGGTCCGATCGCAACCTCCAGATTGAACGCTTCGCCGCCTGGCGTCGGCACCTGAACGCTGGTTTGCGGGGCAGCGACCGGGGCGGGAGGGCTGAAGGGAGAGGTAATGCCATTCCCCGACGCGCCATTTCCCGGCCCCATGTAGATTGGGGTGGTCGGCAGTTTATTGGACCCGGTATTTTGGGTGAGCTGGATTTGCGCGGCGACGCCGATCGTTGCGCCGAGCGTGCCGCCGCTCAGGATCTCAACATTGTCGCCCGGACCAAATGAGGGTATGCCGCTGGGTCCTGTCGGTCCCACTGCGCCGGTAGGTCCAGTCGGTCCCGGATGACCCGTGTCACCCGTCGGTCCCGCTGCACCCGTGACGCCTTCGTCACCCGCCGGTCCCGTCAGACCGACCGCACCCATCGGCCCCGTCGGTCCGATAGGGCCAACCATACCC
>NZ_DATDGQ010000355.1:0-2629 GCF_036522015.1 Binatus sp. (SeqCode) | reverse complement strand
CTTGCCGCGGCCCTGCGCCTCGCGAACGGCGCGCCAAACCAGGTCGGAGCCGACCGCGGAGCCGCCGGGTGAATTTACCCGGAACACGATTGCGCGGACTCGTTCGTCGCGCGACGCGCGATCGAGTTGCGCGGCCGTCGCGACGCCGCTGATATGTTCGCCGGTCGCGGGCGCGTCGCCGGAAATCACCGGACCGCTGGCGTGCACCAGTGCGATGCGCGCGCGCCGTCCGCGCTCGCGGGTGAAGATTGCGTGACGCCGGTATCGCGCCAGATTGACGAAGACCTTGCGTTTCGACTCGGGATCGAATTCAGCGCGGAGGTCCTCGATGTAGCCTTCGCGATCGATCAGTTTATTTTCGACGGCAAACTTTGCGGTGACGAATCCCGCGGCGATCAACTCGCGCGCTTTTTCAAGAGAGAGTTTGCGGGCCGACGCGATCGCCTCGACGAGGATTTTCTCCCAGTCCGCGACGATCGCTTCCATGCTCTCGCGCACCGCCGGCGACATCGTGTCGCGGCCGAGCGTTTCGGCGGCGCCCTTGTACTCTTTCCATTGCAGTGTCTGCGCCTGGATCTTCAGTTTGTCGAGCGCGTTCTTCAGAAAAACGCCGCCGGTCGCGACACCGAGCATCGTGAGCATCGTGTCGGGATTGGCGACGATCTCTCCTGCCCCCGCGGCAACCAGGTATTCGCGCAGGCCCGCGTCATCGCCGCGCAGCAACGCAATCACGCGCTTGCCGCCGGCCTGAGCGGCGCGCATCAGGCGATGGATTTCGTGCGCGGTGGCCAGGCCGGCGCCGAAACCCGCGATCTCGACGACGATCGCACGAACGTCGACGTCGCTTGCCGCGGACTCGAGCGCATAGCGGAGATGGTCGAGGCTCTGCGCCCCGCGGCGCATGATTTGATCGAGCGGCGAGCGGGTGACGTCCTCTTCGATCGGACCCGCCAGCCGGATTACGAGGACAGCGTCATGCGGGATTTGCGCGGGTCTGACGAGGGCGAAATGAAACGCCGCGACCATCGCGACCGCGACTGCAATCACGCTGAATCCGGTCTTCAAGTCGCCGGCCGCGCAAAACACGGAGCCGATGGAGAACAAAATCGCGACAATAATCCCGAGTCGGACCTCGCGGCTTATCCACAATCGTTCGGAAAATGGGTTCTTCATTCGTTGAATCGGTCGCCTTTTTTGATCGGTCCAAATAGACTACCGCTTTTCGATGCACAGGTCTGTCCTCATCCTGATTCTTGCTCTAGGTGCCGTGAGCGTTGCGTCGTGCTCGACTAGCACGGACGCCCCCAAGCCGGGGCCGCCGCCCTTTGTCGCGCGTTCGACAACGCTTGCCGTCACCAACGGCATCAAGGTGCTGACTAACGTCGCGATGCCGACTGGGTTCGCGCCGATTTCCACGCGACCGCCTATCTGGATGCAAAACGGCGAGGAGATTGCCGTCGTTGGGACGCAGGCGGGACACACGATTGTGTATGGCTTGGGAGGCGCCGCGTGGCGAACCGGCAGAATCCTCGCAGCGGAGACGGGGCCGGGCGCCGCCGAGGAGGGGACGATCGCAGACGTGGAAGTGAGCCCCAACGGGCTGACGCTGGCGACCGCGATGGTCGCGCCGGGGAGCGATCGAGTCGACGTGATCGTTCGCGACCTGATAGCCACCGGTCCCGGCAACGTGATCGCGAACTTCAACGGCCGTTACGATTCGATCTCGATGAGCTGGCTGAATGACGCGACGATCGCGCTCGCGTTGCGGATGCATCCCGAGCCGGCGCCGGAATCCGCCGCCAGTGAGGAAGAGCAGAAGCCTAATCCGGATGAAGCGGACGTCCAGCCGCCGCCCACTCGATCGGACGGATTGCAGTTGATCGTCATCACCGGCGCCGGTTCCGTCGCACCGCTGAAGTTGTCGTGCCCGATGTCGTCGCTCAGTTGGAGCGCGCACGGCGTCTATGCGGTCGGACAGGGCGATGCGGGCGATCCGCCGGTGATAATTGATCGGCGCGCATCGACCTGCACCAGATTTCATGTACCGCAGCCGATTCACGTACTCGATTGGGACAAGGACGACGAAGGCTCATTTCTCTACGTCGGTTCCGACCCTACGCGGCATACGATTGGCGTGTTCAAGTACGACATCGCGACTGGCGCCGAACATCTGATGGGCGTATCCAGCGGAGCGGCCTCGTTCACGGCGGGCAGCGAGACTGTCACGCTGGGTAATCGGGAGCTCTCATTCAAGCAGGCAATCGAGCGTCCCGAAGCGCCGGTTGTCGCGCAAGTTGCGGTCGCGCAAGCCGACTTGACGAAGGTTGACGTGAAATCGCTGGGCTTCGACTCGTGGCCGGAAATGCTCGCACAGAGCACGATGGCCTACTCGAAGGGAGCAGATGAAGCCGCGATGGAAATTTACGCGCCGAGCAAGCCGGTACCGTGGCGGAAAATCGTCACCTACTCGCTCCACTACGATAGCGCGTTTCTGCTGGCGGAAGGTCCGGCGCAGGGAATTGTCACGATGAGCTGGTCGCTCCGGGGACGCTGGCTCGCGTTTCTGGATGGCGACGCGACGACCGGGACAGTAATGACGGTGCTCGCGCCGCCGCGGTAGAGCCGAAGC
>NZ_DATDGQ010000354.1:0-7023 GCF_036522015.1 Binatus sp. (SeqCode) | reverse complement strand
ATCTTAATCGACGCCTTTTGCGCCTCTTCCTCGGCATGCAGCCGGCGACGCTGGCGCAATGCGTCGGAGCTGGAGCGCAACGCAGGCCCGATTTGCGCGCCCAGCTGCTCGCTCTGAATCAAAGTCGCCGCGAGCGGCTTGATATCGTCAACCGCAGTTCGATCGGCCAGCCCCCGCAACGCCTGTCCGAGGCTCGCGCCCGCGGAAATGTCGGTTGCGACCAAGCTCAGCTCAGTACCGATTTCCTGCTCATGTCGCTCGCATTCTGTGCCGACGATTCGAATCGCCTCGAACAATCCCATGCCGGCTTCGACGCATACTACCAGCAGATCGAGTACGTCGGAGAGCTGCTTTGCAATATTGCTCTGGCGGGACCGCGCGCGACGTCCCAAGTAGTAACTCGGCACGAAAATTCCAATTCCGACGCCGCCGATTCCGAGCAACAGCGGCGTAGTCGACGCGGGGTGGAAGATGAGTCCGATCAGCAGACCGAATACTCCTCCGCCAAGCGCCATCAGCACGCGGAAGACCTGATAGGTCTGCGCCGCACTGGACTTCATAAACCCGGCTTGCTTCAAGGTCTGCTGCAGCTTTTCCCCGGTGGGGCTATCCATGTTCGGCGGCGGGACGCGTTTGGCGGCCCATCGGAAAAGCATGCGGAGCACCGAGTCGTCCTGGAAATCGCCGTCGAGTGCGCCCTGCGAGGCGCGCATCTGGACCGCCAGATCCGCGAACCGTTCGTCCACCGCACGGCTCTGCGGTGAGATGGCCAGGTACAGGGCCACGCATGCACCGGCCGCCAGCAAAAAGACCGCTATGCCAATAAAAAGTGGGCTCATATCAGAAGTTCACCCTCAATAGTCGCCTGATGGTGATCAGGGCGAGCAGGTCCGAGCCGACCGCAAACTTCAAAATCTTCTGCCCGGTCGGATCGTGGAACAATTGGTTGGTGTACCCCGGTTGAATCAAACTAAAAATGCACAACACCACGACCGGCAGGCAGCCGACTACCAGGCCGCCAAAGCGCGATTGAGCGGTTAGCGCCCGGATTTGCAGCCGCAAGCGTTGCCGGATTCGCACAATTTCGGAGAGCCGGCCGACGATCTGCGCCAGGCTCGATCCGACTTCCGTTTGCACGCGCACCGCGACCACCAATAGCCGGAGGTCATCCTCGGGGACTCGCTTGAGCATGTCTTCGAGTGCGCGTGGCAGCGGCAGTCCGATCCGGTTCTGTTCGAGCACGGTGCGGAACTCACTGCCGAGCGGATCGGCGAACTCGCTGATCAGGACCTGCAATGCGCGCTGGAGCGAATGGCCCGCCTCGAGCGACGATTTGATCAGGTCAAGCGCGAAGGGCAGCTGGTTCGCAAAAGCCTTCAAACGCCGCTTCTTGCGGAATTGAATATACAGAAGCGGCAACGCACCCATCACCAGTCCGGTACCGAGTGCAAACCACATGTCGTGGAACATGATATTGCCGCCAAACAAACCCGCGCCGAAAAGCAGTACGATGATCAGCAGGATGTCGGCGACCCTCATGTACATGCCCGCCTGCCACATCGCCTCTTCCAGGGTGCGCATCAGGTTGATCTTGTACAGCGCGCCCAGCAACGTTCCTTCCTCGGGCCGCTGCTTGCGCATGACGTTGATCTCGATCTCGTCAGGGGGGCGGGTCAGGCGCCGCGCCACCTCGCGCTGTTGCTCGACTTCGGTGCCGCGACTGCTGGTGAAGATCAGCACGCCCGCGAAGACGAGTGCGAATATGCCGCTTGCCAATAAAAAATCCATAGATGTTTAACCGATGGTGTTACGGAAAATTTTACCGTCCAGTTTGTAGCCCGCAGCCTCCAGCCGCTGTGAGTAGGTTGAGCGAATTCCGGTGGCGAGAAACTGGCCGAGCACCTCGCCACCCGGTCCGATTCCGGTGCGCTTGAATTCGAACAAATCCTGCATCATCACCATCTCGCCTTCCATTCCGCTGATCTCGGAGATGCGCAACACTTTGCGCGAGCCGTCGGAGAGGCGCGATACGTGAACGATGATATTGAGCGCCGACGCAATCTGCTGGCGCATCGCGCGCTGCGGAATTTGTACGCCCGACAACAGCATCATCATCTCGAGACGTCCCATGCTGTCGCGGGGAGTGTTGGCGTGGATGGTGGCGATTGAGCCGTCATGACCGGTGGACATCGCCTGCAGCATGTCGAACACTTCGCCGCCGCGGACCTCGCCGACGATTATGCGGTCGGGCCGCATACGCAGCGTGTTCTTCACCAGGTCGCGCTGGCTGACTTCGCCCTTGCCTTCGACGTTCGCCGGCCGCGTTTCGAGCCTGACCACGTGCGGCTGCTGGAGCATCAATTCTGCCGAGTCTTCGATCGTGACGATTCGCTCGTCGGCCGGGATGAACAGCGACATGCAGTTGAGCATGGTCGTCTTGCCCGAGCCGGTGCCGCCGCAGACCAGGATGTTGAGCCGGGCGCGCACGATCGTGCGCAGGAACTCGACGATCTCCGGTACGACGGTTTTCTTCTCGACCAGGTCGTCGATGTTGTAGCGCTTACGGCCGAACCGGCGAATCGAGAGCGACGGCCCGTCGAGCGCCAGCGGCGGAATGATCGCGTTGATACGCGAACCGTCGGGCAATCGCGCGTCAACCATGGGCGACGCTTCGTCAACCCGGCGTCCAACCTGCGACACGATTCGATCGATGATCAGCATCAAGTGCTGATCGTCCTGGAACTTTACCTCTGTGGCGTGGAGCTTGCCGCGCTTTTCGACGTAAACCTGGTTGTGACCGTTGACCAGGATATCGGTGATTTCATCGTCCCATAAAAGCGGCTCGAGCGGCCCGAGTCCGAGCAGCTCGTTTTTGATTTCTTCAATAAGGTGAGTCTTGTCGGTGTCGGTGAGCAGGCGGCCCTCGTCGTCGAGAATCGCGGAGATAGCCTCGGTGACTTTCTGGGCCGCGAGTGTCGGCTCGAGGCTTTCAAGCCGCGTAACGTCCAACATCTCGAACAGACGGTTGTGGACCGCGAGCTTGAGCTGCTGGAAGCCCTCCGCCTGGGCGTCTTTGACCGTGCGCTTGCTGCTGCTGTTGGTCATCAGCGAACGCTGGAACGGCGCCGGTGTTGCCGCGTTCTGCTGTGAAATTCTTTCAACGAGCTTCATTGATGTACCTCAACTGCGCGCGCCGATAACGTTCAACAAGCGCGATACCAGAGAATTCGGCGAGTCGGCGTCGGGAATCTCGCTGCCGACTTCAAGCCGTCGCGCGAGATCCTCGACGCTCTTGGCCAGCGGCGAGTTCGGCGCCACTTGCCACAAATCCTGCGCGCTCAACTGCACCCGCTCGAGAACTTTTTCATCGCGCGGAATCCGCGTGTGAATCGACTGCGCCAGCGTATGGCTCAACTGGTCTTCGGTGATCGGATGACCGGGCACAAAGCGGCTCAGGATGAAGTTCGGTTCGATCCCCTGCAGCCCCAACCGTCCCACCAGGTCGACGAATCGCCACGCGCATCGCGCCGCGCCGATCGACTGGTCGAGCACGTAAAACAGATTGTTCGAACGCTCCCAGGCGGCGACCGTGTTCGAGTCGATATGCGTCCCGCAATCCACGATTACGAAGTCGAACAGCTGGCGCATCAACTCGAGCGTCGCGCCGACCGTCGCGTCGGTAACCAACTCGCTGTCCTCGATCCGCTTGGGCGCCGCGAGCAGATAGATCCCCGACGCGTGCTTGCTCAGCGCCGATTCGAGTTGAATCGAATCGAGCTTTCGCGTGCCCTCGGTCAGCGTCATGATCGTGCGCTCGGGCTCGAGATTCAAAAATACCGAGAGCCCGCCCGTCTGCAGGTCGAGATCGACCACTGCGACCCGTTTGTCGAACGCGTAACGCAGTGCAAGCGCGAGGTTCGCGACCAGGCTCGTCACTCCGGTGCCGCCGATCAGGCTCACCATCGAAACGATCGTGCCTCTGCCGACGTGAACCTCTTCGCGCCGGCGGCTCTCGCTGATCTTGAGCAGCGCGCGAGTCGCGTCGCCGGGGTCCAGCGGCAGGAACAAAAGCTCATCGGCTCCCGCCCGCAGCACTCGCTTCATTAGATCCGGAGAACGATCGTGGAGCAGCGCAAAAAGGGCCGGACGGGGCTCTTGCCCCGCCCGGGTGTTGAGATAACTAAGCGAGAGTTCGTCGTTGCCGTTGAAGACCACCATGGTGACGTCGAAGTTGACGTCGGTGGCGGCATCCGGATCCGGTTCGATTTCGTTGATGTTCAGCACGGGGTCGCCCAAGGCGGATAGAGCGTCCCGGACTTCCGTCCGATGCTCGTCGCCTTGGCCAACCAATTGGACGTTTAGCCCACCGTGCTGCGCACCATTTTTTTTACCGAGCGATGACACTTCACAATCTCCCTGCTTCAGCTATGCGGTGCCATATCATGCCCTAAATGCCCGGTTATGTCTTGTCCTCCGTCGAACTAGAATCTCGGCCTTGTTGCGTCGGGCTGCGCCAGACGACGGGTTTCGACCTGCTCGGTCGTCAGATCAGGCACCGACGTCGGGTTGTAGACTGACGCGCCATCGGGCAGCGGCTGCACGATTTGCGGCGTGACGCTCATCACCAGGTCCGTTTCAGTGTTCGAATAGGCGGTATTGCGGAACAGTCCGCCGAGATACGGCATATCGCCGAGGTACGGGACCTTTTGGATCTGCGTCTTCTTTTCATGCAGGATCAGTCCCGCGATGATCAGCGTCTGATTGTCCTTCATCTGCACCAGGGTCTCCGCGCGCCGAGTGACGAATGCCGGCACGCTGAAACCGAACAACTGAACGCCGTGGGCGAAGTCGGGCTCGGATACTTCGGGTTTCACCAGCAGCTCGATGTCATTGCGGCCGACCACGGTGGGAACGAATTCCACCGAGGTACCGAACTGCTTGAAGACGATCGAAGTGTTCAACGCCTGCGCGATGACGATTGGAATTTCGCCGCCCGACAGGAACTTTGCCTCTTCACCTGAGTTCGCCAAAAGATGCGGCTGCGCGAGAATCTTCGCGAGCTGATGATCCTCGAGGTACTGGAAATATCCCTGGAGCTGGTAGTTGCTGTTCCCCAGCGCCAGACCGTAAGTCATTCCCTGCGACAGCAGCAGCCCGGTGAGGGCTCCGCCCACGCCCATGGTGTTACCGCTCGAAATAGTCGCGCCGTTGGCGGCCGTTATACTCGTTTGCGGAGAAAATGGCGTCGCTACGGCCCCGGGCAAACCAACCAGCGAAATTCCCGCATGGGCAAGAGCGAGCGACAGGTTGGTACCCTGATTTTCCATCGCGCTGCGGTCCAATTCTGCCACCATGGTGTTAAGCAACACCTGCTGTTTGCCGTTCGGATCGATCCGCACCGGGCGCTCCTGGTACTGGCCGCCCTGATCCCAAATCGCAAGCGTCGTGAAGCCGGGCTTATGGCCAATCAGGTTGACCTGGAACGGATTGATAACCTGAATGTCGGCGACCGTCGTGTCGGCGATCGAGACGCGGCGCAGCTTGGTCGCAAAGTCGATAATTCTCGAGGATCCCGTCTGCAGCTGTACGCCGTCCTCGGGTAGATAATGCCGTCCGCCGGTTACCGCACCCGAATGCAATTCGCCGCCGTTCAGGCTGACCGAAGGATCGACCCGATACCGTTCGTTCGACAACGATGCCGAAGCCGTCTGGCTCGATGCAGCCGGAGGTGTCGCAGCATAGGAAGCAGCCGGCACCGAAGGAGCGAAATCAAAGTCCGCGTGACTGATAGCGGCAGGTGCAGTTGGAGCTGCCATCGCCGGCGCGGGCGCAGGCGCGCTTGGCGCAGCGGCCGCCACGGTGTCCGTCGTGGTCGTATAGCTGGCAGAAGACGACGAAGCCGAAGCAACCGGACCGGTCCCCGGATCCATCTTGGCGACTACCGGAGCCGCGGTGCCCGTGGTCGCGCCGGTGCCAGCGATCGCGCCCGGCGCTTTCGCTGGATTGTTAATGTCGTAGGCGGAGCCGACCGACTTGACAGTCACGTCATACTTGACGGTGCTGCCATCGGTGGTCTTGACGGAGACGGTCCACTCGCCCGCTTCCGCGCCGAGGAGGGTGATCTTGCCCGGCTCCTCGTTATGCACCACCAGCGCGTGTGGATTTGTGATCACGTTCACCGCCGGAGTCGCACCGGGGCTGACGTTGTTGATCACGTAACTCTCACCGGCATTCAAGGCAAGAGCCATGGTCGTGCCGTCGTCGGCCAACAGCATGCCGGGTCGAAGCAAGAGCATGCTGATGGCTGCAATCAGCCACGGAAGGAGTCCACATCCTCGTTTTGATTTCATCTTCTTCACCTCGTCTTCCTTGCAGCTTGCTTATGGAATGTCGATTGTTTTAGGCGTCGGCAAGTGATTCGCCGTCGCGTTTGGCGCGGTGGCCGGAACGATGATCGACGCTGACAGGTCGTGATGTTCCGGCTCGGGAGCGCTCGCTACTGTAGTTGAACCTGTCTCATCGGCGCTCGCGTCAGTCGCGTCATCAGCACTGTCTTCGTCGGCTTTCACCGCGGCCTTGCGGATGTGAGACGGTGACTTGCTCGAGCCGTCGAGATCATTCGCCGCTTCATTCACAAACGATACTGACTCGGACGATTTGCCGTTGCGCAGAATCTCGATTTCGACCGGCCTCGCGCGATGCGGCGCCACTGTCACGCGACGAGGTTCGGGCTGCACCGCCATCACCGGGACATCCGGCGCCAGGCTGTAGGCCCGCAGCATCTGGGCAACGTCGCTGCCGCTGGTCAGAACGATCTTGTTGTCATTGTAGTTGCGCATCGCCAGCCGCAGTGTCCCCGAATGACTCGCCAGCGCCAGGCGCTCGGCCTCTTGCGGCGTGACCAGCAGCGTGACGACTTTGACTATCTCCGGCTCGTCCTTCTTCTGCTCGACTTCCTGCGCGACCGCGAGAACCTCGACGTTCTGCAGGATTACTTTCGAGAACGCCTTGTCGCTCGCGCCT
>NZ_DATDGQ010000353.1:0-11459 GCF_036522015.1 Binatus sp. (SeqCode) | reverse complement strand
CAAGGTCGTCGATCTCACGCGCAAGCTCGAGCACGACGCGTCGGTCGAGCCAATTCTGGCCGAGTCGCCTGAGGGTCTCGGCGTTATCCGTCACTCGACCGCTCATCTGATGGCGATGGCGGTGCAATCGCTTTACCCCGGCACGCAGGTGACGATCGGCCCGGTTATCGAAGACGGTTTTTTCTACGACTTCGCGCCGGCCACGCCGTTCACGCTCGAGGACTTGCCGAAGATCGAAGCGAAGATGCGCGAGCTGTCGAAGGCTGACCACAAGATCACGCGGACCGAAGTCCCGCGCGAAGAAGCAGTCCGCAAATTCTCGGCGATGGGCGAGAAGTACAAGGTCGAAATAATCAACGAGGCCGAGGACCCGATTTCGATTTACAGCCAGGGCGACTGGATGGATCTTTGCCGCGGACCGCACGTGCCCTCGACGCGCTACCTGAAGGCATTCAAGTTGACCAGTGTCGCAGGCGCGTACTGGCGCGGCGACGAGCACAACGCGATGCTCTCGCGAATCTACGGCACCGCGTTCGCAACCAAGGAGGCGCTCGAGGAGCATCTCAAGCTCGTCGAGCTCGCCCGCCAGCGCGACCATCGCAAGCTCGGGCGCGAGATGGGCCTGTACATCTTCGATCCGATCTCGCCGGGCTCGCCGTTCTACCTGCCTAAGGGCGTCATCATCTTCAATGCGCTCATCGACTACATCCGCCGGATGTACCGGCGCTACGGCTTCGACGAAGTCGTCACGCCGCTGATTTTCAAAAACGAGATGTTCAACACGTCGGGGCATTGGGAAAATTTTCGCGAGAATATGTTTCTCACGCCCGATCCCGAGAGCGAGACCCACACCGTCGACACCAGCCCCGAAGGATGGCGTCACGGCTACGCGGTAAAGCCGATGAATTGCCCAGGCCATACCTTCGTGTATCGCGCCGAGAAGCGATCGTATCGCGATTTGCCGCTGCGCTTCGCGGAGTTCAGCCGGCTCCATCGCGCGGAACGCTCGGGCACTTTGCACGGCCTGATGCGGGTGCGCGCGATGTCGCAGGACGACGCGCACATCTTCTGCCGCGAAGATCAGATCGAGGATGAAATCGCGATGAATCTCGAGATGGTGCGCGACGTTTACGGGGCGCTGGGTTTCGACGGCGTCGAGTTCAAGCTCGCGACCATGCCCGACAAGCATCTCGGCACCGAAGAGCAATGGCAGATGGCCGAGGCCAAGCTCGCCAACGCGATCAAGCGCAACGAAATCGCGTTCGAGATCAATCCCAAGGAAGGCGCGTTTTACGGCCCCAAGATTGAGATTTACGTGTCCGATGCGCTCAAGCGTAAATGGCAGGTCGCGACGATTCAGCTCGATTACAATATGCCCGAGGGCTTCGATCTGACGTACACCAACAGTAGCGGCGCTGAGGAACGTCCCGTGATGATCCATCGAGCGATCCTCGGCTCGCTCGAGCGCTTCATCGGCGTGCTGATCGAGCATACTGGCGGCGTGCTGCCACTGTGGCTGGCGCCCGAGCAGGTGCGAGTGCTGTCGCTCAGCGAGAAGGTCGAGGACTACGCCAAGGAAGTCGCCGACCTGCTCAAGCGCGAGGGATTCCGCGCCCACGCCGACATCCGCAACGAGAAGCTGGGATTCAAAGTTCGCGAGGCCGAACTGGCCAAGGTGCCGTATATGGTAGTCGTCGGCGAGCGCGAGGCGGCAGATCGATCAGTGTCGCTGCGCCTGCTGCGCGGCGAGAAGAGCAACGCGATGCCGCTTGGCGCACTCATAGAAAAATTAAAACAGGAGCCGGTGCCGGCTTAAGGAAATTAGTCCGGCCATCAAGCCGGAGGAGGTGCTTTATCCGTAGAGATTTCAGAACCCCACCGTCAAGGGAGCCCGCGATTCGCGTCAATAATCTGATTCGCGCGCAGGAAGTCCGTGTGATCGACGCCGACGGCAGCCAGGTCGGAATCCTGCCGCTGCGAGAGGCGATCAAAGTTGCGGAGGCGCGCGGCCTGGACCTGGTCGAGGTCTCCTCGACCGCCACGCCGCCGGTCTGCCGCGTCACCGACTTCGACAAGTATCGCTACGCGCAGAAGAAGAAATCGCACGACTCCAAAAAGCACACCATCAGCATGATCAAGGAAGTGAAGATGGGCTCGGCGACCGGACAGCACGACGTCGACTTCAAAACCGCGCACATCAAGCGCTTTGTTGGAGAGGGTCACCGTGTTAAGCTCACCGTTTCGTTCCGGGGCCGCGCGATTACTCATCCCGAACTCGGACGCGCACTTATCGAGAGAATTATTGCGACGGTAACCGATATCGCGCAGGCGGAAGGCACGCCCCGGATGGAAGGACGCAACATGTCCGTGCTGCTGACGCCGCGCTAAAACCGAAAAAGTTTAATTTCAGGAAAGAAGATGCCGAAAATCAGGACCAGCCGAACTGCCGCCAAACGCTTCTCCGTGACCAAGAGCGGCAAGGTCAAATTCAAACACGCGTACGCTCGCCACATGTTCACGGCCAAAAATCCGAAACAGAAGGCGCGCCTCCGCCGCACCGGTATCCTCGGAAAAGCCGACGCCGAAAAAATCAAGATCATGATGCCCTACGCCTAAGCAACATAAACGCAATACAGATTCACTGAAAAGACTGAAAAGGAACTGAGATGCCTCGCGCAAAAGGCGGACCCAAGACGCGCCGCCGTCATAAGCGTCAAATGAAACTTGCCTCCGGCTTCGTCGGCGGGCGCAAACTCTACCGGCAGGCTAGGTCGACCCTCGAAAAGGGCCTGACCTATGCCTATAGAGATCGCAAGGCCAAGAAGCGCGACTACCGCACGCTGTGGATCGCGCGCATCAACGCACTCGCGCGCGAAAGCGGGATCTCGTACAGCGCGCTGATGAACGGTCTGAAGAAGGCGGGCGTCGAAGTCGATCGCAAGATGCTGGCGAAGCTCGCGCAGGAGCGCGACGCATTGTTTACCGAGCTGGTGCGCACCGCTATCAGCGCGCTCGGCTCAAAAGCAGCATAGAGCCGCGCGTTCGAAAGCGCCGCGCACCAGGAGACCATGTGGGTAATCGCCCACGTGGTTTTTTTGTTTTTGGGTTTTTTCAGTGTCCATGCAACATTGCGAGCCGGTTAGGTGTGCGGGGAAATAACGATGAAAGAACAACTCGAAGAAATCAGGCGCCGCGCGATGGCGGAACTTTCCGACGACGCCGGCGAAGCGCAAATCGACGCGGTCCGCGTCCGCGTCCTCGGACGTTCCGGCGAGCTGACGGAAATCATGCGCGGGATGCGCGAGGTGCCCAACGCCGAACGCCCCGCTATCGGCCAGCTCATCAACCAGATCAAGCGCGAAGTCGAAGCGCGCATCGAAGCACTGAGCGAGAAGCTCAAAGCTGCCTCGTTGACGAAGTCGCTCAACGAGAAGCGCCTCGACGTGACGCTGCCAGGGATGCGCGTCGCGCGCGGACATATCCATCCGATTACCGACATCCTCGAACAGATGCTCGCCATCTTCGAGTCGATGGGCTTCGAAGTCGCGATGACCCAGGATATCGAGGACGACTTCCACAACTTCGCGGCGCTCAACTTTCGTCCGCATCACCCGGCGCGCGACATGCAGGACACCTTTTACGTGGACGGCGGGATGCTGCTGCGGACGCATACGTCGAACGGCCAGATCCGCGTGATGGAAAAACGCCGGCCTCCGCTGGCGGTCGTGTGTCCCGGGCGATGCTACCGGCGCGACGACCTCAGTGTGCGCGCCTCCCCGATGTTCACGCAGATCGAGGGCTTCATGGTCGATAAGCGTGGGCGAATCACGATGGCACATCTAAAAGGTGTCCTGACGGAATTCGTGCGCGCGTTTTTCGGCAGTACTGCGGTGCGGTTTCGCTCGAGCTATTTTCCATTCACCGAGCCGAGCGCCGAGCTCGACATGCACTGCCTGCTCTGCGACGGCGCGGGATGTCCGGTGTGCAAGCATTCCGGATGGACCGAAGTGCTCGGCTGCGGAATGATCCACCCGAACGTGATGCGCGCGGTCGAGTACAACCCCGACGAGTTTCAGGGCTTCGCATTCGGCATGGGCGTCGAGCGAACGGGCTTGCTGAAGCTTGGCGTCGACGACATGCGCCTGTTCTTCGAGAACGACCTGCGCTTCCTGGACCAGTTCCCGGCGCTGAGCGGAGGTGTGCGATGAAGCTGCCGCTCAGTTGGATGCGCGACTTCGTGAGCGTCGATGCGCCGGTCGAGGAAATTTCGCGGCGCCTCAGCTATGGCGGCCTGGTTGTCGAGCATATCGAAAAACTCACGCCGGGCTTTGCCGGTGTGTTCGCCGCGCGCGTGACCAATGTCGAGAAGCATCCCAACGCGGATCGGCTGAATCTGGTCGAGGTGGACGCGGGCACCAAAGGCCAATTCAAAGTAGTGTGCGGCGCGCCCAACGTGAAGGCCGGGATGCTCGCTCCGCTGGCTCTCGTCGGCGCGCAACTCGGCAAGGAACCGGCGCTTGAGGCAGCAGTCATTCGGGGCGTGCAGTCGGAGGGGATGCTCTGCTCGGAGCGCGAGCTCGGCCTTTCAGAAGATCACGCGGGAATTCTTGCGCTCGGCGCCGACGCTCTGCTCGGCGGGGACGTGGCCGCGTATTTGCACCTCGACGACACCGTGCTCGATGTAGAAATCACGCCCAACCGCGGCGATTGCCTGTCGATTCTCGGCCTCGCGCGCGAGGTCGCCGCATTGTTCTCCGGCAGATTGCGCGCGCCGCGCCTGCGCGCTGCGCATTCCGCCGCTTCGCCGGACAGCGCGCAGTTCTCGATTGCAGTTTCGATCGACGCTCCCGATCTTTGCCCGCGTTACGCCGCCCTTGCGATGACCGGAATCAAGATCGGTCCTTCGCCGGCGTGGCTCAGGCGTCGGCTCGAACTATGCGGGATGCGCGCGCTGAACAACGTCGTCGATGCGACCAACTACGTGATGCTCGAGCTCGGACAGCCCTTGCACGCGTTCGACTATGGCAAAATCGCGGGCGGCAAGATCATCGTCCGGCGCGCCGGCGAGACGCGCGAGTTCGTCACGCTCGACAACATCACGCGCACGCTCGATCCAAACGACCTGCTGATCGCCGACAGCGACAAACCGCTCGCGATCGCGGGCGTGATGGGCGGCCTCAACTCGGAAGTCAGCGATTCGACCACCACTATTCTGCTCGAAAGCGCGTATTTCGAGCCGATGACCGTCGCGCGCACGGCGCGCCGGTTGGGTTTGCGCAGCGAGGCGAGTTATCGCTTCGAGCGCGGCATCGATCGCGCGGGCCAAGTCGGCGCGCTGATCCGCGCGGCCGAGTTGATCCGCAAAATCGCGCGCGGGCGCGAAGCGTCGCCAATCGCCGACTTCGAGCCGCGCAAATCCGAGCCGCGCGAGATCGCGCTCGACCTCGGCGCGATGGAATCGCTGCTCGGCGCCTCGATTCCGCCGGGCGTCGCGCGCAGTCGTCTCAAATCGCTCGGCGCGCAGGTCAGCACGCGCGCCAAAGGCGTGCTCGCAGTAGTGCCGCCGTCGTTCCGCTCCGACCTGGTCGAGCAGGCCGACCTGATCGAAGAAGTCGCGCGCCTCGGCGGCCTCGAAGACATTCCCGCGCTACTCCCACCGCGCGTGAGCGCACTGGCTCCCTTGAATCGGGAGCGCGAGTTCATCAAAGGCACGCGCGAAGTGATGCTGGGATGCGGCCTGACCGAGGCCGCCACCCTCGCATTCATCGCGCCCGCCGACAACGCGCGCTTTTCAGGAATTCAAATCGCGGCGCGCCCGGTTAAAGTGACGAACCCGTTGTCGGCAGAGCTTAGCGAGCTGCGCGTCAGCCTGATGCCGGGTCTCGTCACTTCGCTCCGCTTCAATTTGAACCGCGAGGCCCGCAGTTTTCACGCGTTTGAAATGGGCAAGGTCTTCCGCATGAACGGCGACATCGCGACCGAGCACAGTCATCTCGCCGCCGTCAGCTACGGACCGTACGCGCTCTCTGCGGTCGGCGAGCAGAGCGTCGATGCGGGATTTTACTCGCTCAAGGGAATCCTCGAGAGCTACTTCGACGCAACCGGAGTCTCACCGCGAATCGCGTTCAAAGCCATCGAGCCCGCCGATGCGCCGTTCCTGCATCCCGGGCGCAGCGCTATCGTGTCGCTGGACGACGTGCCGATCGGTTTGATCGGCGAGCTGCATCCGGCGGAAGCGATGCGCCTGGATCTGAGCGAAGCGTGCGCGCTCTGCGAACTTGACTTGAGTAATCTCATTGCCTATGGTTTCTCGCCGCGCAAAACTTTTCAGCCGCCGCCAAAATTTCCCGCAATCAGGCGCGATTTGGCGCTGGTTTTGGATCGGAATTTCCCGGCGGATATGGTAGTCAAGACTATTCGGGAAGGCGGCGCGTCGCTGCTGGAGAGCGTCGAGGTGTTCGACGTGTACGAGGGGACCGCGGTGGCCGCTGGCAAGAAGAGTGTGGCGTTGGCTTGTCGTTACCGTGCAGAGGATCGCACGCTGACTGATGAGGAGGTGAACCGCATTCACGCCGTGTTGGTGGAACAGGCGCGGATGCGATTGGGTGCGGAGTTGCGGCAGTAGCAGCGTGCCTAACGCGAGCGGGTGGGGATCGTTACGCCGCAGGGCATGACTAAAGCCGATCTTGTAGATCTGATCTACGAGCGGGTGGGCTCCTCAAAAAAGGAAGCCTGTGACGTGGTCGAAGCGGTGTTCGCGATCATCAGGGATTCGTTGCGCCAGGGTCAGAAAGTGAAAATTTCCGGCTTCGGCACTTTCCTCGTCAATCAGAAACATGCGCGCCGCGGGCGCAATCCGCAGACCGGCGAGCCGATCACCATCGATTCGCGCCGCGTGCTGTCCTTCAAGCCGAGCCAGGTGTTGAAGGAGCGCGTCAACAACGGCTCCAAGCCGGGGGTATGACGCCGATGCCGCGCCCGCGCCCGCCATCAGTTCGGCGGCGAAAACCTGCCCCGCCCAAGCCGATCACGATTTCCATGTTTCCCGAGCGCGGGCTGAAGATCGGCGAAGCGGCGCGCGCGCTCGGCGTCGAGACCTACGTGCTGCGCTTCTGGGAAACGCAGTTCCCGTTCCTGAAGCCCAAGCATACACGCACCAAGCATCGCTTCTACCAGGAAAAAGACCTCGACGTGCTGCGCCTGATCAAGCGCCTGCTGCACGACGAAGGCTTCACCATCGTCGGCGCCAACAAGCACATCAAGGAATTCGGCATCGAAGCCCTGATGAGCGGCAAGCCCTTGCCGAAGAGCGCGCCGGCATCATCACCGGAGCGCGCATCGTCGCCATCGGCCGCAATCGACGGTCAGGCCCGCCGCGTACTCAACGAAGTCCGCCGCGACCTCGAATCGATCCACAAAATCCTGGAAGACTGATTCTTCTTTGCAGGAAAGCTTAGCCTGGAGCGCTGTTTCCTCCCGAGGAGCTGACAGTGAACGAGAACGATCGGTATTACCAACACACGCTCGAGCTGCTCGAAGAATCGTATCTCGAAGCCGACGCGCGCGGAGATGTCGCGGGTGGCTCGGGCTCAGGCGGAGGGCTGGAACGTTGGGAGCGGAAGCGGCGCGTATTGGTCGGCGCATTCGATCATGACGGTAGCTGGCTCGATGTTGGCTGCGCTAACGGGCTCTTGATGGAAACGCTCACGACGTGGGCGCGGGAGAAAGGTCTCCAAGTTGAACCTTACGGTCTGGAATTGTCGCCGCGCATCGCTGAGGCCGCGCGGCGGCGACTGCCGCATTGGGCCGGCCGCATATGGAGCGGAAACGTGATGACATGGGAGCCGCAGATGCGTTTCGACTACGTCACAGTCATCGCCGAAAGCGTTCCGGCGACCGCACGACACGATTTGGTCGAACGGCTCATCACCAGGTTCCTGAGTTCAACCGGCAGATTGATTTTCAGCATCTATATGCCGCGACCACCGGAAGCGCCCCCCGAACTTCCTCCGGCGTCTGCGGTACTGAAACGTTTCGGCTACGGCGTCAAAGGAGAAGCAGAGGCTCGAATTGACGGCGAGCTCAAAGTATCCACCGCATGGCTCGACGTGACCAGCGCGAGACCTTCACTCTAAGCCGATGATCGAAGGACCTTTCACTGGAGGATGTCTCTGCGGGGCGATCCGATACGAGGTCGATCGGATCTTCGATGTGATCTACTGCCACTGCAAGCAATGTCGCCGAAGCAGCGGTGCGCCCGTGCTGCTGAACGCAGGGGTCACAGGGGACGCGTTTCGGTTGACCAAAGGATCGCCGTCCGAGTATCGAACCTCCGATTCCGGATGCAGTTTCTTCTGCCGAACCTGCGGTTCCGGACTGTACGGCGAATACGTTGCGTCCAATCACGCGTTCGCGAGAGACGGCCGCTATTTCTCGGTTCGCGTCGGAACATTCGACGATCCCGAAAATGTTCACCCTCAGATCCACCAGTTCGTCGAGAGCAAACTCTCGTGGTTCGAAACGACCGATCGACTCGTTCGCGTCGAAGGCAACACGCTGCCACATCCGGACAAGCGCCGAGACCGCAAGTGATTCGGATCGGAATTCCCCGTTTCATGGATCGACGGCCAGGCACGCCGCGTCTTGAAGGAGGTCCGATGTGATCTGGAGTCAATTCAGAAAATCTTAGAAGATTAATCCGGTTTCCTCGCCCAATGCTCTGAACGCCGGCTCGGCCGTAAGGAGTTCCTAATGGCGCAAAAAGTTGCTGACGTCTTGTGGAAGATGCTGGCGGAGGCCGGCGTCAAACGCTGCTACGGAATCGTCGGAGACGCGCTCAATCCGGTGATCGACGCGCTCAGGCGCAACGGCGAGATCGAGTTCATTCACGTTCGCCACGAAGAATATGGCGTCTTCGCCGCAGTCGCCGAGGCCTACCTCACCGGCAATCCAGTGGTCGTTTGCGGAACCGCCGGCCCGGGCGTCGTGCACCTCTTCAACGGCCTGATGGACGCGCGCAAGGAGGGCGCCGCAGTCGTCGCGATCGCCGGCGATGTCGAAACCACGCTTATCGACACCGCCGCGCTCGAAGAGCTGAACCCTTACAAGTTTTTCGACACCGCGTGTCTTTACGTCGGGCGAGTGGTCAACCCTGAACAGGTGCGGGCCGTTGTCACGACCGCGATTATGACGGCCGTCGTGGACAAAGGGCCGACGCTGATCTCGATACCCGGCGACATCGCTGCATCAAACGCGCCGGACCGTTCTGCTCACGGATTCTCGATTCCCGCTGAGCCAATGCTGCGGCCGGCCGACGCCGATCTTAAGAAGCTCGCCGAAATGGTCGAGGCGGCGAACAAGGTGACGATTTTCGGCGGCGACGGATGCCGCGATGCGCGCAACGAGGTGCTGCAACTGGCTGCCAGACTGAAGGCGCCAATCGGATACTCATTTCGCGGGAAGCAATGGCTCGAGCATGACAATCCGAATGCCGTCGGGATGACCGGACTGCTCGGCTACGGCGGCGCGTATAAGGCTATTCACGGTGCGGACCTGCTGCTGATGCTCGGCACCGACTTTCCGTTCTCGGAATTTTTGCCCGGCGACAACGTCAAGAAAGTTCAAATCGACAAAAATCCGAAGCACATCGGACGGCGAACAGCCGTTGATCTGGCGCTGGTCGGCGACGTCAAGACAACGGTCACCGCGCTGCTCGCCAAAGTCAGCAACAAGGCTGACGGCACCTTTCTCGAAAGGCATGTGGCCGAGACCAAATCGTTCGAGGAACTTTTGCACCACTACGTCACCAAAGGACCACAGATAAAACCGATACGACCGGAATTCTTGGCCGCGACTCTGAGCGAGCTGGCCGACGACGACGCGATGTTTTTCGCGGACACCGGAACGGCATGCATCTGGCTCTCGCGGCATGTAAAGGGCGGGACCAACCGCCGGATTTTCGGATCGTTTTCATGGGCCTCGATGGCCAATGCCGCTCCCAACGCATTTGGCGCGCAACTCGCATTTCCCGGCCGCCAGACGATTGCTGTGTGTGGCGACGGAGGATTCACGATGCTCGGCCTCGGCGACCTACTGACGCAAGTGCAGCGGAAATCGCCGGTGGTTCAGATCATCCTCAACAATGAATCGCTGGACTTCGTCAACATCGAGCAGCAGGAAGCCGGCATTGTCCCGTTCGGCGTCGATTTCAAGAACCCGAACTTTGCCAAAGTTGCCGAGGCTATGGGCGCGAAGGGCATCCGTATCGAAGAGCCCGGCGACGTAAGAGCAGGGCTCGCCGAGGCGCTCGCGCACAAGGGCGGTCCGGTCGTGGTGGATGCGGTGGTCGATCCTTATGCGCTGTCGCTGCCGGCGCATGTGCCGTTCCATGTGGCCCAGAGCTTCACCCTAAGCCTCGCCAAACAAGTCCTGAACGGAAAGATGGATTCGGTGATAAAAACAATCGAACGCAACATCAGATTGATTTAAGGAAATGATCTAACGAAACGTGCGGACGCTCACTTTTTTGTGTCATCTTTTCTTTGTGTCATCCCGAGCGTAGCCGAGGGACCCCGGATTTTTTACGACGCAAGGAGTGTCGACTCATTTATGGCGCGCAGGAGAACTCAGCAGCTCCGAAATTCTCACATCATTCAGAACTCAAATCATTCCACGCTGGATTCATCGACTCGATAAGTTTGATTTTCTTCGCGCGCGTCCAATTCTTCAGTTGCTTTTCGCGTGAAATCGCCGAGTCAGGATCGGCAAACTCCTCGAACCACACCAGGCGGTGACTATATCGGACTAAGGGCATCTCGGCTCCCCGTGCCGTAGGTGAGTCGATGTTGCTTGCGTCGTAAAAGATCCGGGGTCCCTCGGCTACGCTCGGGATGACACAAGAACGCTAGGATGACGCCAAAGAAAAGCGCGACGCCTGGAAATTTGTCATCCTTACGGAGCGAGCAACGCGAGCGGCAGGAAGGATGACAGAAAAAAGCAGAATTTCGTCCGCGGACAATGCAGAACTACTCCGCGACGCGGTCTTGCGACGCCAATCGCGCGCGGGCCGGCTTGTTCGCCGCTGCCGTGACTTCCGCAGTTGACGGCTGACGTATCAGCGCTCCAAGCGGTGCGAGATTCAGTTCGGTCGCGCATTCCTCGGTCGCGCGATGTGCGAGGCGGCCTGCTTCGACCATCTTCACCGCTATGCATACGCCGCCGGCCATTGTTAGCGCACCCAGGCCGAGCGCTATCTCAGGTATGCCCGCAAGTGCCGCGACTGCTGCGCTCAGCGCTCCCGCTGCCAGGGCTATCGTGCTGATTCGAGTGAACTTGATTCGCGCCAGCACGTGATTGGTAACCTTGCCCGCCTCGTGCTCTTCGTCAGCGGTCTTCAACTCGATTCGCGTCCACGGATTCGGGCGCACTTCGAGGTCATAGTCGTTCCATCCGGCGTCAAC
>NZ_DATDGQ010000352.1:0-3757 GCF_036522015.1 Binatus sp. (SeqCode) | reverse complement strand
ATGTTCGTGGTCGAGGTCACCAGCGTGCTTGTGATGTTCACGCTGTTTCGCGACCTGCTGGCTCACAAGATGGCGCTGGCGGGATTCGAATTCCAAATCGCGCTGTGGCTGTGGTTTACCGTTCTGTTCGCAAACTTTGCCGAGGCGATGGCGGAGGGCCGCGGCAAGGCGCAGGCCGATAACCTGCGCAAGACGCGCACCGAAACCCAGGCCAAATTGATTCTCCCGAGCGGCGAGACGAAGCTCGTGCCGGCAGCGCAGCTTCGGCGCGACGACGTCGTGATGGTGGCCGCCGGTGACGTGATTCCGGGCGACGGCGAAGTGATCGAGGGCATCGCCGCGGTCAACGAGGCCGCTATCACCGGCGAATCCGCGCCGGTCATCCGCGAGAGCGGCGGCGATCGCAGCGGCGTCACGGGCGGCACCACGGTTATCTCAGACTGGATCAAGGTAAAGATCACCGCCAACCCCGGCGAGACGTTCCTCGACCGCATGATCGCGCTGGTGGAAGGCGCGCATCGCCAGAAAACGCCCAACGAAATCGCGCTCAGCATCTTGCTGTCCGGCCTGACGATTGTCTTCCTGCTCGTCGTCGTCACGCTCTATCCGTTCGGGCTGTATGGCGGCACGAAGCTCGCGCTGCCGGTGCTGGTGGCGCTGTTGGTATGCCTGATTCCGACGACCATCGGCGGATTGCTCTCGGCGATCGGAATCGCCGGAATGGATCGCCTGGTGCAGCACAACGTGCTCGCGATGTCAGGCCGCTCGGTCGAGGCGGCCGGCGACGTCGATACGCTGCTGCTCGACAAGACTGGAACGATCACGCTCGGGAACCGGATGGCGGCGGAGTTCATTCCGGTGAATGGAGTGGAACCGGGCGCGCTCGCCGAGGCCGCGCAGCTTGCGTCGCTGGCCGACGAGACTCCCGAAGGACGCTCGATCGTGGTGCTGGCCAAGCGCGAATACAACTTGCGCGGCCGCGAGCTCGGCGAAGACGGCGCCACCTTCATACCGTTTTCCGCGCAGACCAGGATGAGCGGCGTGGACATCGGCGGACGGCGAATCCGCAAAGGCGCCGCCGAGCAGGTCGCAAATTTCGTCACGGAAAATCACGGCACGCCGCCGACTGACTTGAAGGAAATTGTCGAGCGCATCGCGCGCAGCGGTGGAACTCCACTGGTGGTCGCCGACGAGGCGCAGGCGCTCGGCGTGATCTATCTGAAAGATGTCGTCAAGGAAGGGATTCGCGAACGCTTCGAGCGCCTGCGCGCGATGGGTTTGCGCACCGTCATGATTACCGGCGACAACCCGCTCACCGCCGCGGCAATCGCCGTGGAATCGGGCGTCGACGACTTCCTGGCCGAGGCCACTCCCGAAACCAAGCTGCGCCTGATTCGCGAGGAGCAGAACCAGGGCAAGCTGGTCGCGATGATCGGCGACGGCACCAACGACGCGCCCGCGCTCGCGCAGGCCGACGTCGGAATCGCGATGAACGCGGGCACCCAGGCCGCGCGCGAGGCCGGCAACATGATCGACCTCGACTCGAATCCCACGAAGGTGATGGAAGTGGTCGAGATCGGCAAACAACTGCTGATGACGCGCGGCGCGTTGACGACGTTTTCGATCGCCAATGACGTCGCCAAGTATTTCGCGATCATCCCGGCGCTGTTCATCGTCGAGTATCCGGAATTGCAGCGGCTGAATGTGATGCATCTGGCGACGCCGCAGAGCGCGATCCTTTCGGCGGTAATCTTCAACGCGCTGATCATCATCGCGCTGATTCCGCTAGCGCTGCGCGGCGTGAAATACCGTCCGGTCGGCGCCGCCGCGATTCTGACGCGCAATCTTTTTATCTATGGCTTCGGCGGCGTGATTATTCCGTTCATCGGCATCAAGGCTATCGACATCATGATCGCCGCGCTGCATCTGGCGTGAGGTTTTTTTCAGTGAAGACGCTAAAGACTGCTCTCCTGGCTACCGCGGTGCTAACCGTGCTCACCGGCATCGTCTATCCGATTGCAGTATGGGGAATTGCGCAGGCGATTTTCCCGCACCAGGCCGGCGGAAGCATCGTCGTAGCGGGCAACAAGGTCGTCGGCTCGAGCCTCATCGGGCAGAACTTCTCGTCGCCGCGCTATTTTCAGAGCCGGCCTTCAGCCGCCGGTGACAAGGGCTACGCCGCCGACAACTCGGGCGGCTCCAATCTTGGCCCGACCAACAAGGCGCTGATCGACGCGGTCAAGTTGCGGCTGAAAAACGTAGTCGAGAGCAATCCCGGCACCGACGCGCACCAGGTTCCAATCGACCTCGTGACGACTTCAGCCAGCGGACTCGATCCCGAGATAAGTCCGGCCGCCGCCGACCTCCAGGTGGCACGTGTTGCTCGTGCGCGCGGTCTGAGCGAAGATCAGGTGCGGCAGTTGATTGCGGAGAACACGCGGTCGCGATCGGCAGGGATCTTCGGCGAGCCTGGCGTCAACGTCCTGCTGCTGAACCTGGCCCTCGATCGCACCACGGGAACTCATAGTGCTCGCGCTGCCGGAAGTCATGGCGGAACGCCCGGGACTTGAATGAGCGATGACAAACGACTCGAGCCCGAAGCTTTTCTCGACCTCGTGCCCCAACCTCAACGGGGACGTCTCAAGGTATATATCGGCGCCGCCGCGGGCGTAGGCAAGTCATACAGGATGCTCGAGGAGGCACATCAGCTCCGCGATCGGGGAGTGGATGTCGTGCTGGGCTTCATCGAAACGCATCATCGCCGCGAGACCGAGGAGCGAATCGGAGATCTCGAGATCGTGCCGCGCCGCAAGATCCAGTATCGCGACGTTGAGCTCGAAGAGATGGACGTCGATGCCATCATCGCGCGCAAGCCCGACGTGGTAATCGTCGATGAGCTCGCGCATACCAATGCGCCCGGCTCGCAGCACCCGAAGCGCTACCAGGACGTCGAGGAGATCGTAGGCACCGGCATCAACGCGATCACCGCCCTCAACATCCAGCACGTCGAAAGTCTGAACGCGATGATGAGGCGCGTCACCGGCGTCGACGTGCGCGAGACGGTGCCTGATTCGTTCCTCGCGCGCGCCGACCAGATCGTTAATATCGACGTGCCGGTCGAGGCACTGCGCGAGCGATTGCGCGAGGGCAAGATTTATCCGCACGAGCAGATCGAGAACGCGCTCAAGAATTTTTTCAAGCCGAGCAATCTCGCGTCGCTGCGTGAACTGGCGCTGCGCGAGGTCGCGCGCAGCCTGGACCGCCAGCGGCTGGACCGCGAGTCGATCAAGCGCGAAGGTGGCCACCGTACGAACGTCGTCGATCGCATCATGGTCGGAGTCTCGTCCAATGCCGCCGACACCGGACAGCTATTGCGCAAGGCCTCGCGCATTGCAGGACAGCTCAACGCCGAATGGTTCGCGGTGCACATCGAGACGCCCAACGAATCGGTGAAAAATATCGGCACTAGCGATTTCGTCGCGCTGCTCGACAATATCAACGTGGCGAGCGACCTCGGCGCCGAAACCGTCTGGCTCAAGTCCGACGACGTGGTCAAGGCATTGATCGACTTCGCGCACGACAAGGGCGTGACCAAAGTGATCGTCGGGCGGACGCATCAGCCCCGCTGGCGCCGCCTGCTCAAGGGTGACGTGGTGGCGCGGCTGGTCTCCGATGCAACGGACCTCGACGTCGAAATTGTCGCGACCGACGAACGGGAGGATTCGCGATGAACGCACCCTCGCTGCAACGCCGAATC
>NZ_DATDGQ010000351.1:0-20925 GCF_036522015.1 Binatus sp. (SeqCode) | reverse complement strand
GCTCATCGCATGGCGCCCCGCATCGACGATCTTCGCGAGTTTATCACGCTCGACCGGTTTGTCCGCGAACGTGCGCTGCACCTTGCGAGAGAGAATCGCTTCAAGAGCGTCCATGGAATCCGCCTCCATCCGAGATTGCGTTCGTCAAGCAGCCACAAAACCTTGTAGTATCAACCGGCCGTTGAATCCAGTTCGATTCGGAGAGCGCATTGCGGTATCGGTTCGTGACGGAGTCAGTATCCGCCAAAAGTCTCGCGCGGACCATTTCCGCGCTATTGATCGCACTTCTCATTCCCGCTCTCGCGCAAGCGGCCGCGTCGCAATTCAACATTTACTATTCCGGGACCGAAGATCTCGTCCGCACGCGCCTGATGCTCGATCCGAGTACGCATCGCGTCGCCAATCTCGGCGACGCTGCGACTGCCGTTTACCAGGACAATCTACCTGCTACCGGCCCCGAGCTCGAAGCGCTCAAGGCGCGTGTCGCCTCCGGCATGGGCGTCGTGCTAATTCTCGGACGGCATACCGATCCAGCCGCGCTCGCGTCGTTCACCAATGGCGCGATCAAGCAGACTGGTATCGTTGATGTCGCGCACGGCGCGACTCACGACCGCGAACTCGAGCGCCTGGCCGCGGTCGTCAACTGGGTTGGTCCGAAAGCCGACCCGCTCGCGCGCAACATCAGTTGGCTGTCGGCGGTGCGGGTGCATGAGCGGTCGCTCCTGGCGGTGAACAGCGCCGAGATTCTGGTCAGGACCAATCCGCGCGACCCGGTCGCGCCTGCGACACCGATCCTGATCCGCATCCATTCGGGCAAGGGCACCATCTACGTGCTCAACGAATGGCTGCGCAACGGCGACCAGCGCGCGCGCATCGCGAGCATGCTGACGATGCTGCAGGGAATCGAGGGCGCGGAGAATTACGACTTCCAGCGCTGGCCGTATTTCAACTGGCTGCTGTACGCGATGTCGCGCACGGCGGCGGGGGCGCCGGCCGTCTCGTACGGCGACTGGATCGCGTCGCCGGTGCCGGATCGCGCGCAAGTCAGGATCCTCGCTGCGCTGGTCTTTGCGACGTTCGCGATGTTCGTCATCGCGTACGTAGTCGTGCGCCGCTACAGCCTGCGCCATCCCGAGTTGCTCGAGCACTTTTACCGCTCGACGTCATCCGCAAAGCCGCAGCCTGCATCGCTCGGCGCCGCCGCGGCAGCTCCAGCAGCGCCGGCAACGAGCGGAAGTGACACTGCGCGCGGCGATCCGCGATGGGAGATCGTCGGGTTCCATCGACCGCTCAGCGGCTTCTTCTACAACTACCTGCTGTCGCTGATGATCATGATCCCGTTCAACTTCGCCGTCACATTTTACATCGAGCGCAACTTCGTCAATCCGTTTCTCGAGGCGCGCGGGGCGTGGGCGGCCGTTACGCAGTTCATGCTGATTTTTTTCACCCTGCTCGATCTCGGCACGAGCCAGGCGATGGTGAAATATTTCGCCGAGTATCGCCTGACCGACCCGGCCCGCGCGATCACCTTCGCGCAGTTCTTCATCTGGTTCCACGCGATCGCCGGAATGTTCCAAATCGCCGCGCTGGGATTGGCCGCCGCGGCGTGGCTGCCGCATACACCGGTCGCGTACCTGGCGTGGTTCGTCGTATTGCACACGCTGATCCAGTTCCCCGGCTTCATCTCGATTTTCTTCTCGTTGTTTCGCGCGCTGCAGCGTTTCGACTACGCGCAACTGCTGATCGTTCTCACCTACGTGCTGAATCCCGTCGTGCAGATGATCTGCGGCGTGTACATGCGTCACTGGGGCCTGATGCATCCGGTGTTCGGCGAAGGGATGGGCGTGGTTTTCGGATTCGCGATCGGCGGCGTTATCGCCAACCTGCTGATGGGCCTATTCTGCGCGATTTTTTACGAAAAGATGGGCTTCAACCTCGTGACGATCTTCCTCGCGCATTTCGACCGCGAGACGATCAAGAAATCGATCGTCTATGGCGTGAAGCTCACCGGTGGGCAGGCCGCAGTCGCAGTCAGTTGGGGACTGGTGCCGGTGATGATGGCGATTCTGCTGCCCGACTTTCTCGAGCTCAACGAAATTTTCCTGCTCACCTTCGCCTTCTCGTTCGGCTATCTCGAAACCGGCGCGTACATTTTCACGACGCTGATGCCGTCGATCTCCGAGAGCTACTCGCAGGCCAAAATGGCGTTGACGCGGCGCTACCTGGACCAGGGCCTGCGCTGGGGAATCATGGTGTCGTCGATGCTGGGCGGGACGTTCATCGCGTTCTCCGACGTTTTCATCAAGGGCCTGCTGCCGCCGCAGTTCGTGCGCGCGGCGACTGTCATGTGGCTGATGCATCTATGGCGGCTCGCTGACTTCAGCACGCGCCTGCCCGACCAGGTCTTCCAAGGGGTCGGACGCACGGGGACGTTCACCTGGACCTCACTGCTCGAGCACGTGAGCCGCGTCATCCTGACCTGGTACATGCTGCAATGGTACGGCTTCGAGGGTGTCTTCTTCGCGTTTTTGATCTCGTCGATACTGCGATCGATCGTGGCGTGGCCGCTGATGGGTTATCTCGTCGCATGGCCGTCGCTCAGTATCTGGCAGACGCTGGTCAACCCCGCGCTGGCGGCAGTTGGCAACTACGTGATCCTTCGCGGGTTCGCACTCGGGGTGTGGCAAGGACCCGGCCACGCCGGCAGCGGATGGATCGTCGTGCTCTTCAGCCTGATCGGATCGCTACCGATCTATATGTTCCTGAGCGGCCTGCTCGGATGGGACGACGCGAGCCTGGCCGAGTTCCGCGACGCGGCAGAGCTGGTGCCGGCGCCGTTCGGCGCGGTCGCGCGGATGGCGCATCGCGTCGTGCAGATAGGTTCGAGTCTGAGCCCATTGCACGATCGCTTCCCGGGGAATCTGGTTCAGGAGGCATCAGCCGACGCAGCGGAACTGACGGCGCTGAAGGCTGAGCTGCACTGAAGTTTCGCGTGTCGTCTTTTTTCCTCGTGTCATCCCGAGCGTAGCCGAGGGACCCCGGATTTTTTGCGGTGCTGGCCGACGCACCCTCAACCGTGGCTCAAGAGAGGTGATCGCAGGTCGAAGTGTGTGTGATATCTGTGCGAATCGCACGGATCGTCCGGCGTGCATAACGCTCGCGCCGTGGTTGGGGTGCGCTGGTTCGCGTTGAGAAAGATCCGGGGTCCCTCGGCTTCGCTCGGGATGACACAATGATCAGACCAAAAAAAGATGTGTCAGCCGCGTTTGTAGACTGAAAATTCCTGCTCGAGTTTCGCGACGCGTTCCTGGATCGAAGTGAGGCGCTGGACGCCGAGGAAGAATTGCACCAGTTCGTCGTGGCCGGCCTGGCCGCCGGGGCTCATCACTTCGACCAGCTCCTCGATCAGGCTCGGGAATTTTTCGCTTGGGATGTAGTAGTTGGCCCATCCGAAGTTGCAATGGCGATGCAGAATTTTCGCGATCGTCTTTTCGAGAAGTTCGCGCCGGCCACTTGCGTGCGCTTGTTCGTTTTCGTTGTTCAATGGACGCTCCCCTGATGCTGATGTTCCGCCGCTACGCGCCCTTCTTCACCGGCGCGGGCGGCGCGTCGCCGGCCCACAAAATCTTGTGGTAATCGAAACGCATGTTCTCGATGATATTGAATTTGATTATCTCGAAATAGGGCGACAAATCGAAGTCGCGCGGCGTGACCAGCGTCGGCGAGACCATCCTGAGCGCGCCGTATTGCAGCGCTCCGGTCGTCGCCTTCGAGCCTATCGGCCACAGCTTGCGCTTGGGCGGAGCCGGCGGTGTCGCCGGAGTGGGCAGGTGCTCGTAGTTCGGCACGATCGGAAACTTCACGCGATGAAACGATGACGCGATCACGCTCGAACAGATGACGCGCGTCGGCTCACCGCTGCCGAACTGCAGCGCCTGGCGGCGAAAACGCGCGGGCACCAGGCTCACCGGCAGAAAGTAGCGCGCAAGATCGATCACGTTGCGCAGGTCGTAGGTATTGCCCACACTGCGAAGCGCCTCGTCCATCACGTCGGCAAGATCCGCCGACGACAGGTTGAACGGGCGGCATACGCGGATATTGAAATCGCGATACTTGCTTAGCGGCGAGAGCACGACGCCCGCCTCGACGATCGCCTCGACTATCAGGAAGTTCGCCTCCTCGGCGAATTGCGAGACCAGCGGCGCCTTCATTTCGGGATTGCGCCGAATCGGTTCGTCACCGACGTACAGCGCCGAATGCGACCATGAGCTTTGCGTCAGATACTTGATGCATTCACTGATGCGCTCGTTTCCCTCGACCAAAATCACATCGCCTTTGCGAATATGACGCTTGAGCGCGGCAATGTCGTTCGGGATGTGAAGCGCGTAACTCTTTATTGGTTTGGTGAGCAGACCGACGGCCCAATCGCTCATCCGGTCCAGCAGCCAGGAAATGATCCCCGATTTTTCGCGCCGAGCCATTTCAGTTTCTCAGTCTCGCAGAATTCGCGACTCTCTGAAGCCGCGAACCATGCCCTGAATGAATATAGGAATGGCGGACGGTGCGAAACAACGATCCTGCGGCGTTAGTGGAACCTCTCCCACTAACCCCTCTCCCTTCAGGAGAGGGGGACCGGATAAGAGAAAAGATCAGGTTTTGAACTGGCCTACTATCGCGTAGAACGGGACGTTCAGCGTCGCCTGATCGGGGTCGTCGGTCTTTATCGTCAGGTTCCCGCGCAGTTGCCCGTCCGGGGTGCCATGCCGCAGGGTGACGGTCACCTTGTATTCCTTGCCTGGCGTGACCGGCTCAGCAGTAGCGGCGACGGCCGGGCTGCTGCTGGCGACGTCGAGTACCTTTACTGGATGCGGTCCCTGGTTGCTCAGCTTGAAAAATCTCACGATGTCCTGGCCGCGCGGCACAATCCCGAACGAGACCTGCGCCGGATCAATATTCAAATCGCCCGTCACAGTTCCGAACACGTCAACCTGCAGCGGGACGCGATTGGTCATGATCTTAATCGTGTCGTCGAACGGCCCGACCGGCATCGTCTTGAGCAGCGAGACTTTCAACAGCGCGCCGGGCTTGCCGTCGGGACGCTTTTCCTGGTCCACCTTGATCGACGAGTTCGAGTTGCTGAGCGGGCCGACCGAGAACGTCCCACGCCCCGGATTCAGATCGTTGACCAACAGCTCCTTGGTGCCTTCGGTTCCGCGCTTGACGTCGCCGAACGCGATTTCGCCCGGCACCGCCTCGACCTGCTTTTTGACGATCCCCTGCACCGTCAGCGCTAACCGCGGATTGTCGGGATCATTGGTGGCCACGGTAATCGTGCGGACCTGGTGCCCCTTCTGGAAGTGCGTATCGAAGGCGACCGCGATATCGCTGGTATCGCCGGGCGCCACATGCATCTTCGAGGGGTCTCCGGTCGTGCATCCGCACGAAGTCTTCACGCCTTGAATGTCCAGGTAGCCCTGGCCGGTGTTCTTGATCGTAAAGGTATGCTTGACCATCGTGCCTTCGAGCGCGCTGCCGAAATCGTACAGAGCATCCGAAGACACTGCCTTGGGCGCATGGCCGGGAGGCGCGCTGTTGCCGCCGGGAATCAGCGGATTCATGCTGCTGTCCTGCGCGAACGCCGGCGCGCTCGTGATCAATCCAATCATCAGTGCCAGAAGTGCTCGTTTCATTGTTCTCAAGTTAGTCATGTGGATTCGCGGACGAGGCTTTCGCGCCTCGAACCGACACTCTATCAATTATGGCGCGGAACGTTGCGGTCAAGAGGCCTTGCTTACCTGCGGCGCCGCTTCGCGATGGGCCGGTTCGTAGCGGCTCAGGAAATCAGTCGAAAATTCGCCGCGGTTGAAATCCGGATCGTGCAGAATCTTCAGATGCAACGGAATGTTGGTCTTGATGCCGTCGACTACGTACTCGCGCAGCGCCGCCTTGGCGCGCGCGATTACTTCGACCCGCGTCTCGGCATGCACAATCAACTTCGCGATGAGCGGATCGTATTGCACCGGCACGCGATAGCCGTCGTAGAGCGCAGTCTCGACCCGCACGCCCAATCCGCCGGGAGTATGATGATTGGTCACGACGCCCGGCGACGGAATGCCCCGCTCGGGATCTTCGGCGTAGATGCGAAACTCCATCGAGGCGCCCTCGAACTTCACATTCCGCTGCTTCAGCGCGAGCTTCTCGCCCATCGCCATCTTGATACTTTCTTTCACCAGGTCAACGCCCGTGACCATCTCGGTGACGCCGTGCTCGACCTGGATGCGCGTGTTCATCTCGATAAAATAAAATTCGCCGCTGCCGGCGAGCAGAAATTCCACGGTGCCGACGTTCGAATAGCCGACGACTTCGGCGGCGCGCACCGCCGCCTTGCCCATCTTCTCGCGCATCCGCGAAGTAAGAATCGGACACGGCGATTCCTCGATCACCTTCTGATGACGGCGCTGAATCGAACAGTCGCGCTCGCCCAGATGAATCGCGTTGCGTTGCAAGTCGGCAAGAATCTGAAACTCGACGTGACGCGCGCGCTCCAGATATTTCTCCAGGTACATCTTTTTCGAGCTGAACGAAGCCTCGGATTCGCCCTGCGCCAGCGGGAACAGCCGCGTCAGCTCGGTAAGATCGCGAGCAACTCGCATCCCCTTGCCACCGCCGCCCGCAGCCGCCTTGATCAGCACCGGGTAGCCGAGTCGTTTCGCATCCGCTTGCGCCTCGCGCAGCTCGGTGACGCCGGTACCCTCGCTGCCCGGCAGGCACGGGACGCCGGCGCGCTTCATGATGCGCCGCGCGCGCGGCTTATCGCCCATCAGCCTGATATGACGCGCCCGAGGACCGACGAAGTTCAGCCCCGACCGCTGGCACGCCTCCGCGAAGTCCCCGTTCTCGGAAAGGAAGCCGTACCCCGGATGCACCGCATCGGCGCCGAAGGTCGTCGCGGCGCTGAGGATCGCCGGGATATTGAGGTAGCTGTCTTCAGCCGCCGGCGGCCCGATGCAGACCGACTCGTCGGCCATCCGCACGTGCAGCGCGTTCTTGTCGGCTGTCGAGTAAACCGCGACGGTCGAAATTCCCAGCTCGCGGCATGCGCGAATTATCCGGATTGCGATTGTCCCGCGATTTGCTACCAGCAGTTTTTTGAACATCGGCGAACGCTCCGCCCTTTCAAATCACTTCGAGGATCATCAAGGGTTGACCGTACTCTATGGGATTTCCATTCTCCGCGAGGATTCTTATCACGCGCCCCGCGGCCGGCGATTCGATCTCGTTCATCATCTTCATCGCCTCGATGATGCACAGCGGCTGGCCCTTGCGCACCGACGATCCTTCTTCGACGAACGGCGTCGCGTCGGGCGAGGCGGCGCGATAAAACGTGCCCACCATCGGGCTTTCGATCAACTTCTGATTCGGCGCGAGATCTATTTTGCCCGCCGCCTTCGCGCCTTCTTCCGCGGTCGCCTCGACGTGCCGAGTCGCCATTTTGATGGGAGAGGCGGCACGCGCCGCGACATGCGCCTCCGAGCCGGACTCGGTCTGATCCACCGACGCGCGACCGCCGCCGCGCACCAGCCGCACCTTGCCCTTCTTGTCCTCGATTTCGAGTTCGACCAGCCCGTAGTCACGCATCAGGACCAGCAGGGTCTTTAGTTCGCGTACTTCCATCCCGTCTCCGTGTCGTGCTGCAATCGCGGCTCGCCTCCGCTCTGGTTGGTTGCCCGCCATGGCGTTAACCGCTCCGTCGGCGCGACTCCCCGGCTATAGTGCGCGCCGCTCTGAGAGCCAGGCTGTAGCTCTCGGCGCCAAATCCCATGATTCGGCCGTGCGCGATATCCGCGATCGTCGAATGATGCCGAAACGGCTCGCGCCGATACACATTGGACAGATGCACTTCGATCACCGGAATACTCACGGCCGCGATCGCGTCGCGGATCGCAACGCTGGTGTGCGTATACGCGCCGGGATTGATCAACAGTACGTCGCACTTGCCGCGGGCCTTCTGAATCCGATCGACGATCCCGCCTTCGCTGTTCGACTGAAAGGTTTCGACCTTCATTTCAAGTTCGCGTCCCAGCCGCTTGAGTTCATTGTCGATATCGGCCAGCCGGGTCCTGCCGTAAACTTCCGGCTCGCGTTCGCCCAGCAGATTGAGATTGGGTCCATGAATCACCAGCACGGCTATCGATCCGCCCGAGCCACCCAAAGCGGCTTCGCCAGCCTTTTGCCGAGCCGTTATCCTCGTCGCCATCCCGCACCACTCCCACTTTTCATTGAACCGCACCCTTAATGCGACTGCAAGCGCGAGCATCGAAACGTATCCACCGGTCAGTCATCACTGGAGTCGTCATCGCGCGACTTGAGCGCATCCTGATACACTTCGCGACGGCCTTTGCCAGTCAGCCGTGCGACGATAGCGCTCGCCTGTTTGAGCCCGAGTCCGGCCTCGCGCAGAACTTCGAGCGCCTCATGCACATCGATCGCGGCGTCTCCGGCGTCCGTCTGCTGTGCCGCGCCGGCGACGACGATCACGATCTCGCCGAGGGCCGGCGTCGCGCGAAAAGCCCGTTCCAGCGCGCCGAGCGTTCCGCGGATTGTCCTTTCGTACGTCTTGGTGATTTCGCAGACGACCGCCGCGTCACGCGATTCGCCAAATGCGGTCGCCATCGCGGCCAGCGTATCCGCCAGCCGGCGCGCCGCCTCATAGAAAACCATGGTGCGCGGCTCACGACGCAGATCGTCTAAAGCCTTACCCCGCGCCGCGTCGCGCGACGGCACAAATCCCTCGAAGGTGAACCTGTCGGTCGGGATTCCGGCAATCGAAAGCGCCGCGATCGCCGCCGACGCTCCCGGCACCGCAATCACGCGTACGTTCGCTTCCAGCGCCGCTCGCACCAGCCGAAATCCCGGATCGGAAATGGCAGGCGTGCCCGCATCGGTGACCAGCGCGATTTTCTCGCCCGCCTTCAGCCTCGTAACCAGCTCCGGCACCCGCCGCTCCTCGTTATGCTCGTAATGGCTGACGGTCGGCGTACCAATCTGATGACGCGCGAGTATCTGCCCGGTCCGCCGAGTGTCCTCGCATGCAATCAGGTTGACCTCGGCGAGTGTGCGAATGGCGCGCGCCGAAATGTCGTCGGGATTTCCGATCGGCGTCGCGACCACGTACAAAATTCCGGCGCCATCGGTCTGTTTGTTTGCACGAGTGGACACTACAATCCTAAGTTACTATTCGTCTTGGGAGTAATCAGCGTGGCCGCAGGCAAAGCTACCCTACTCATCTCATGCATCGACCGCCCCGGCATCATAGCCCGAGTCGCCAGCCACCTGTTCACTCTCGGCTGCAATATTATCACCTCCGACCAGTACTCCGACGACGAGGACGGCCATTTCTTCTGGCGCATCCACTTCGAAAGCATCCGACTGCCGGTAAGCGAGCTGTCGAATGAACTCGACGCCTCGATGACGTCGTTGTTGCCGTGGGAGCGCCTCAAGTGGGCGTTGTTCGACGCCGCTAGACGCGATCGCATCGTCATCCTGGTCTCGCGCCTGCCGCACTGCATGATGGACCTGCTGAGCCGCCATCACGTCGGCGAGCTCGACGGCGACGTAGTCGGTGTCGTCAGCAATCATCCCGACCTCGAATCGCTGGTGCGCCCGTTTGAAGTTCCGTTCAGTGTGATTCCAGTCCCGAAAGATCGCAAGGCAGAGTCCGAGGCTGCCCTCCTGAAGTACCTGCGCGAGTCACGCGCGGACACCGTCGTCCTCGCGCGCTACATGCAGGTGCTGTCGGGCGAATTTCTTCATGCGTGGAGCAAGCCGATCGTCAACATTCACCACAGCTTCCTGCCCGCCTTCGCCGGCCAGCGTCCGCACAAGCAGGCACACGACCGCGGCGTCAAACTGATCGGCGCAACCGCCCACTATGTAACTGAAGAACTCGACGCAGGCCCGATAATCGCGCAAGCCACCGCCCCGATGACCCATCGTGACACGGTCGCCGACCTCGCGCGCAAGGGCAAGGATCTGGAAGTGATGGTCCTGGCGAAAGCCGTGAGAGCCCACCTGAGAAAACAGGTCCTGCTGCATCACAACCGAACAATTGTCTTCGAATAACTTTTTTTCTTACAATCCGGTTCCCCTTCCCGCTCGGGAAGGGGTTAGGGGTTAGGTTGCTGGCTCAGGTCGGCCCAGTGAAAAAACTCAACGACCGATTCGCGAACGATATAATCGGCGACCAGTACAATCCAAACACGATCGTCGCGCAGGCCAGCACTCCCATCAGCCCGTAATTCCATGCCTCGAAGCGCACCGTTCCCTCGTCGCCGCGCGGCTGCTCGAAGAACATGATCCGAATCGGCTTCAGGTAGTAATACAAAGACACTACCGAATTGAGTATTCCGACAATAGCCAGTATGTAGAACTGACCTTTAATCACCGCCGCGAACAAATAGAACTTCCCGATGAATCCAACCGTCAACGGAATCCCGGTCAATGAGAAAAGGAAGATAGTCAGTGCGAGCGCCGGAACGATTCCGCCGCGCCACGCCAGCCCGCGGTATGCCTCCACGTCCTCGCGCCCGGTCGAGTTCGCGACGATCATCACGACCAGGAACGCGCCCGCATCCATTACATAGTAGGCGAACAGGTAGAACAGCATCGCGCGAATTCCGTCGTTCGACAGCACGACGAATCCCATCAGCGCGTATCCCGCCTGCGCGATACTCGAGTACGCCAGCAGCCGCTTCATGTTGGTCTGCTGCAGCGCCGCAAGATTCCCGAGCGTCATCGTGATGATACAAACGAACAACAGAAGTTGCGGCCAATCGACACCGGCCAGCGCCGTCCAGCTTCCGCCGGCCGCCAGATGCGAAATCGCCGGAAAGAAAAATCGCGTCAGCAGCGCGAAGCCCGCCGCCTTCGATCCGATCGCGAGGAAAGTCGTAATCGGAATCGGCGCACCCGTGTAAACGTCCGGCGCCCACATGTGAAACGGCACCGACGACACCTTGTAGCCCATCCCGGTCAGGATCAGCACCAACGCGATAAACACCGCGAGCACCGGCAGATGCGCCGGCGTCGAGAGCGCCTTGTTGATTACGTTGAAGTCGAGCGACCCGGTGATCCCGAAAATCCAGCTCATCCCGTAGATCATCGTGCCCGACGCGACGCCGCCGTAGATCAAATACTTGAGCGCGGCTTCGAGCGAGCGCCGGTTATGCCGCAAAAAACCCGTCAGGATGTACGAGGTCAGGCTGACGAACTCGAGCGCCAGGTACGCCATCAGCAGGTTCGCCGCTTCCGCCATCAGGAACATCGCGAACGTGCTCGCGAGCAGTATCGCGTAGTACTCGCCCTGGTCGCAGTTCTTCACTTCCTCGGAGCCCATCGACATCCAGATAGCGACGACAGCGGCCAGTGCGATCAGCGCGCGAAAATAGATCGCGAACGAGTCGAATACCAGCATCCGATGGAATAGCCACGCACCCGACGACGCAGGTTCCAGCCCAATCCTCACCAATGACAACGCGGCCACTATCAGAGCCAACGCGCCGAGGCGCGACTTGTCGCGCACCGCCAGGTCGATGATCACGATGGCTAAAATTCCGGCCACCAGAACTATTTCCGGCATGAAGAGCCTGAGGCTCGCGAGGTTTCCGAGGTCCATCTAATTCCTGCCGCGCCTCAGTGAAGCATCGCGACGGCCGCGCCCGAAGTCGAGAGCACAACCTGGTTGAGATGAACCAGCGAGGTATTGAGCAGATTCAAAATCGCGCTCGGATAAACGCCGAGTATCAGCACAATGATTCCGAGCGGCACCAACGTGAACGCCTCGCGAAACGACAAATCGGGCAGGTCCTTGTACTTCTCGTTCAGCGGGCCAAGATAGATTCGCTGGAACGTCCACAGCAGATAGCCCGCCGTGAGGATCGCCGTCGCCGCGCCAAACGCGACCATCAAAGGATGCGTCTGCCATGCGCCGATCAGCACCAGTACTTCCGAAATGAATGCGGACATCCCCGGCAGTCCCATGCCGGCGAAGAACGCGAAGCCGGTGATCGCCGTGTATATCGGCATCTGCTGCGCCAAGCCGCCGAAGCCGTTTATCTCGCGATGATGCGCGCGATCGTAGATCACGCCGACCAGGATAAAGAGCATCGCGGTGATCGTCCCGTGATTGAACATCTGCAGCACGGCGCCGTTGATTCCCGCCGCAGTGAACGCCGCCAGCCCGAGCATTACGTAACCCATGTGGCTGATTGACGAATATGCAATCAACTTCTTGTAGTCAGTCTGCGCCATCGCGCACATCGCGCCATATACTATGTTGATAGTGCCGATCACTCCGAGAAACAGCCACGCAAGCTGGTAACTGGCAGCCGGCAGCACGGCAAAATTGACGCGCAGAATGCCGTAGGTGCCCATTTTCAGCAGCACACCGGCAAGAATCACAGAGATGGCTGTTGGCGCTTCGACGTGGGCGTCTGGCAACCAGGTATGGAACGGGAATGCCGGAATCTTGATTGCGAAACCGATGAATAGCGCGATCCAGGCTATTCGCTGGAACCCGATTGAGTAGTGACTTGAATTGGCCGCCAACTCAGTCAGATCAAAGGTCGGAGTCGCGGAGTAGTAGTACAGTCCGAGCATCGCCAGCAGAATCAGTACCGAACCGAGTAGTGTGTACAGGAAGAACTTGATCGCTGCGTACTCGCGTCGCGGACCGCCCCAGATGCCGATCAGAAAATACATCGGCAGCAGCATCACTTCCCAGAAAATGTAGAACAGGAAAAAGTCGAGCGACACGAACACGCCCATCATTCCCGTGTCCAGCATCAACAGCATCGCGTAGTAGCCCTTCTCCGCGCGGTTGATGCCGAAGCTCGCGAACACCGAGATGAACATGATCAGCGCCGTGAGCAGAATCATCGAGATGCTGATGCCGTCCGCGCCGATGAAGTAGCTAATGTGGTAGGCCGGCATCCACGATGCCTTCTCGGCGAACTGCACCGCGCTGGTCGTCGTGTCGAAGTTTTCGTACAGGTAAATGGCTATCAGCAGTTGCGGTATCGTCGCCGCCACCGCGATCCATTTGCATGCGGCCTTCATCGAGTCGGGCAGCGCGAGAATCAGCACCATCCCGGCGATTGGAACAAAGGTTATCAGCGTAAGCGCGTGACTCATTTCAGTTTCGCTCTTCCCGTTTGCCTTGCTACTGCGTCATGCTCTTGCGACCGCGCGCGCCAGCAGTATCAGCATCACCGCAGCCAGAATTCCGTACAGGTATCCGTTGATCGAGCCGGTTTGCAGCCGCCGCAGCCTGCCACCGACGTTGTATGTCACGTTCGAGGCGAAGTTCACCAGCCAATCGACTACGTAATGGTCGAATAGTCCGGACAGCCACGACAGGAATACTATTACGCGCGCCGCGAGGTTCACGAATCCGTCGATGATGTTAGTATCGAACCACGCAAGCGCCCGCGTCGCGAATAGGTACGGCTGTACTACTGCGCGATCGTAAAATTCATCGACGTAGTATTTGTTGTATACCCATTCGTACGGCACTCCGCCGAACATCTGGCTAAAGCGCGCGGGATCCAATGTCTTCTGCCGGTACATCAAATCGGCGAAGTACCATCCGGCGACAACAACTATAACTGTGACGATTGCGAACCCCGCTTCCATGCCGTGGCTGTGTATTCCAGCTTCGGTTACCCGGCGAGTGGCCTCTGAACTGAAGATCGGATCCAGGAATTCCTCGAACGGCTTGAACGAGACCATGAATTCCGGCCACTTCAGCCATCCGCCAACGACCGAAAGCAGACCGAGCACGATGAGCACGTAGGACATCGACGGCGGCGATTCGTGCAGGTGATGTTCCTGTTCGTGCGTGCCCCGAAATTCGCCGAAGAAAGTCATGTACACCTGGCGCGACATGTAGAACACGGTGAATCCGGCGCCGAGCAGCAGAAACGCCCATACTACGAAATGCCCGTGTGAGAACGCCTGCCAGATGATCTCGTCCTTCGAAAAGAACCCGGCGAACGGGAAGATGCCGCAGAGCGCAAAGGTCGCAGCCACGAAGGTCCAGAAGGTTATCGGCATCTTGTGCCGCAGGCCGCCCATCTTGCGCATGTCCTGCTCGCCGCCCATCGCGTGGATCACCGAACCCGAACCGAGGAACAGGCACGCCTTGAAGAACGCATGCGTCATCAGATGGAACACGCCGGCCGCGTATGCGCCGACGCCCAGCGCCGCGAACATGTACCCGAGCTGGCTGACGGTCGAGTACGCGAGCACTTTCTTGATGTCGTTTTGCGCGATGCCGATCGTCGCCGCGAACAGCGCAGTCATCCCGCCGACGACCGCGATCACGCCCATCGTGAACGGCGACATCGAAAATAAAAAGTTCAGCCGCGCCACCATGTACACGCCGGCGGTAACCATCGTCGCCGCATGGATCAGCGCGCTAACCGGCGTCGGGCCCGCCATCGCGTCCGGCAGCCACACATACAGCGGAATCTGCGCGGATTTGCCCGTCGCGCCGATGAACATCAATAGCGTGACGAAGCCGACCAGTTGATGTGCCGACTGATAGCCGGCGAAATTTATCGGCACGGTCGCGAGCAGCGGCGCGTAGTGCGCGACCTCGCGGGTCACCAGCGTAGGATGCCCAACCGCCTGCAGTCCTGCGAACAAACTGTACAGCGCAATCACGAACGCGAGGTCGCCGACGCGGTTCACGATGAACGCTTTGTTGCCGGCGGTTGAGTTCGCCTGCACCTTGTACCAGAAGCCGATCAGCGCGAACGAGCACAGCCCCACGCCTTCCCAGCCCACGAACATCAGCCACATGTTGTCGCCCAGCACCAGCACCAGCATCGCGAAGGTGAACAGGTTGAGCCATCCGAAAAAACGCCAGTAGCCGTCGTCGTCGTGCATGTAGCCGGTCGAATAAATGTGAATGAGTCCGCCGACGCCGGTGATTATCAGCGTCATGATCATCGACAGCGGATCGAGCCAGAACGCGATGTCGAGATTCAGTCCGCCGACGTCGAACCACTTCCACAAGTCGTCGAGCATGAAGCGGTTTTCCGGCGGCAAGTGGAGCATCGCGATAAACGCGCGGGCCGCCAGGATGAACGCCGCAAGCACCACGCCGCATCCAACGAGAGTGATCGCGCGCTTGCCGAAAGTCTTCTGCAGCCACGCGCCGGCCAGAAAATTGATCGTCGCGCCCAGCAGCGGCAGCAAAACGATCAATCGGATGAACGTAACCGGAATCGAATGATCCATTGTTTCGTTGCTCAGCTAACCACGCAGCGTCTCGGTCGCATCGACATCAATCGTCTTGAAGTTCTGATAAATCGCCAGCACCACGGCCAATCCGATCACCGCCTCCGCAGCCGCCAGCATGATCACGAAAATCGCAAAAATCTGCCCGTCGTATTTGCCGCCGCCGTAAAACGCGAACGCAAGATAGTTGATGTTGGCGGAATTCAGAATCAACTCGACGCCCATCAGGATTCCAATCGCGTTGCGGCGCGTCAGAACCGTGAACAGCCCGAGCGAAAACACGATCAGGCTGAGCACCAGGAAATGGTTAAGCGTTATTCCCCCGCCCATTCTCTTTCGATTCTCCCGCTCCCTTACTCGCGCGCTTCGTGGCGCGAAATTACGATTGCGCCGATTAGTGCCGCCAGCAGCACCAGCGACGCGACTTCGAACGGCAACACGTAGTCGCCCAGGAACGCGTTTCCGATTGCGTAGGTCGTCGGCGCGGGTGTGACTACCGACGCCTGATGCCACTGCGTTCGCGTAATCGCGTACAACATCACCAAGCCGGCGATACCTACTGTAAAAATCGCCGAGCCGGTTCCGACCGCGCGATTCGATACTGTTACGTCTGCGATTCCCGCCGTCAGCATGACGGCGAAGATAGTCAGTACCAATATTCCGCCGACGTAAACGAGTAGCTGGACCATTGCGACAAAGTCCGCGTCGAGCAGAATGTAAATACCTACTACACCCATGAACGCGCCGAGCAGCGCGAATGTCGAATAAACTATGTTGCGCGAGAACGCTACTAACATCGCCGACCCGACGGTCAATGCGGCCAGCGCATAGAATATTACCTGTGCGAGCACCTGTTCGCCTCTCCCCGCGTTGCAGATCGCCGCGCGCTAGGCCGGCTCTTCTTCTTCGGCCGGCTTCTCGCCGCCAGGTTGCGCCCATTGATCGAGGTAGGTCATGCCGCGATTCAGAATCGGCGCGATTCTCGTGTCGGTCTCCGGCCCTTTCTTGGGCTTGTACGCCATCACCGGATCCTTGACGAAGCGGCGAATCAAACTCTCGAGCGAATAGTCAGCGCCCTCGAATTCAGTCGTATGATGGATCGAGCCGGTCGGGCATGGCTCGCTGCAGAGCCCGCAGTACATACACTTTGCGATGTCGATGTCGAATTGCGACAGCAGCATCTGCCGCGTTTGCGGGTCCTTGTCCACGACGATCACGATGCAATCGATAGGACACGCGCGCTCGCACGCCAGGCATCCGGTGCAGATTTCCAGATCGACTTCCAGTATCCCGCGATAGCGAAACGGCAGCGTATCCTGCACGCGCACCGGCATCCGATCCGGATATTGCACCGTGTACGGCTTGCGCATGAAATGCGACGCGGTCACCGCCATGCCCTCGAATATACTCGTGACTGCGTCTTTTATATTTCCTACGTATTCAGAAACCGCGCTCATCAATAGCCTCTATATAGTCGGATTGAAGTAAACTTCCATCCGCGAACGCCTGAGATAGTATATAACCCGCTGAGTGAATACTGCCGCCAGAGCAATCGCCGCCGCCAACATGATATAGCCCATTAGTGAGTTGCCGTCGGGCCAAATAGCTACCCAGACCGCGGTTCCGATCATATTCACAAACGAGATCGGTACGAAGTATTTCCAGCAAAGTGTCATTAGCTGATCGATGCGGACTCGGGGCAACGTCGCGCGTATCCACATCGAGACGAACACCAGGAATAGTACTTTGACGTTGAAGGTGATCGCCTGAAGGATATTCATCGCGATTACGTTTTTCGTCACATGCGGGAACTGCCAGCCGCCGAGGAACAGCGTCGCGATTATCGCGCCGATGATAAACAGGTTTCCCCATTCCGCCATGAAGAAGAACAGGTAGCGCATCCCGCTATACTCAGTGGCGAAACCCGCCACCAGTTCCGACTCGGCTTCCGGCAGGTCGAACGGCGTCCGATTGCCTTCGGCCAGCGCCGAGATATACAGGATGTTGGCCGCGACGAAGGTGAACGGATTTGCGAACAGGAACCAATGCTGCGGCGCCCAGCCTTGTGCGCGGATGATTCCCTGCATCGACAGCGTGCCGGTCATCAGCACCACCGGGAAAATCGAAAGCCCCGCGGGTATTTCGTAGCTGACTATCTGCGCCGCCGACCGGATTCCGCCGATCAACGACCACTTGTCATTCGACGCCCATCCCGCCATCAGCACGGCGACCACGGTGAGAGCAGTGACCGACGTCATATAAAGGATGCCCACGTTGAGGTCGGCCAGTATGAGCGACGACGAGAACGGCATCACCGCCCACGGCAGGGTGAACGCGAGCATCACCAGGTACGGCGCCATCTTGAACAGGGGAGCGTCGGATTCGTCGGGAATGATGTCTTCCTTGCAGACGTGTTTGACGCCGTCGGCCAGCCATTGCAGGAAACCCTGCGGCCCGACGCGGTTTGGACCGACGCGCGACTGGATTCGCGCCCACACTCGCCGCTCGGCCCAGCTAACGATTCCAGCAAACGGAAACGCGACGCCAAGAAACACGACGGCGCTCATGATGAACACGACGAGCGCTGCGACCATGCTCGGCGACGCGTTCTTGCCGAACGCGCCCGACGCGATCAGATTTTGTACCAGCGTATCCATCGAGGATTAGCGATCGATCTCCGGCGCGATCACGTCGAGGCTGGCGATAAGAGTGACGAGGTCCGCGATCATCAGGCCCGCGCTCAGCTTCTGGATGATTCCCATCGCCGCGAACGACCCGGTGCGGACGTGCACCCGCCACGGATAGCCGGTGCCGTCGCTGACGACGTACCATCCCATGTCGCCGCGTCCGCTTTCGAGCCGAATCTGACATTCGCCTTTGGGCGGCTTGAAATTGCGCGCGACCTTGGCGAGCACCGGTCCGCCGGGAATCTTCTGCAGCGCCTGGCGCAGTATCTTTGACGACTCCGCCATCTCGCGAATCCGCACCACGTAGCGATCCATCGAGTCGCCGAGCTTGCCCCAATGCCCGTCGCCAATCGGCACGTCGAACTCGAACTCGGGATACACCGAATACGGGATATCCTTGCGGATGTCCCACTTGATTCCGCACGCGCGCAGGTTCGGCCCGACCAGGTTGTAGTTAATCGCCTCGGCCGGGGTGATCACACCGACATTCGCCAGTCGCTCGATATAAATCTTGTTCCACGAGATCAGCGCGTTGTATTCCTCGAGGATCGGATCGAAGTGATCGAGGTAAGCAAGCGCCTTCTCGCGCCATCCGGGAGGCAGATCCCACGCCACGCCGCCGATTCGCATGTAGTTGAACGTGAGCCGCGCGCCACACAGCTCCTCGATCAGATCGTTGATCATCTCGCGCTCGCGAATCGCATGGGTGAAGGGAGTCACCGCGCCGATATCCATCGCCATCGCGCCGACCGAGAGCAGATGCGACGCGATTCGATTGAACTCGGCCGCGATCACGCGGCAGTACTCGCCGCGATGCGGCACTTCGATGTTCGCGAGCTTCTCGCACGCCATGCCCCAACCCTGGTTGGTAAACATCGCGCACACGTAATCGACGCGATCGGTGTACGGCATGAAGCCGTGGTAGCCGACCTTCTCCGCGATCTTTTCGATCGAGCGATGGAGGTAGCCGACGTCCGGGATCGCCTCGCGCATGACCTCGCCGTCGGCGCGCACCACGAAGCGCAGGACGCCGTGCGTCGAAGGATGCTGCGGGCCCATGTTGAGCGTCATTTCTTCGGTGTGCAGCGTGCTCATTTCTTTTTGGTATCGAGCCGGATTATCGGGCTCTCCCTGACGGTTGAGATTCCGTGATACTCGGCCGGCTCGACGAAATCCTTGCGCTGCGGATGGCCGATCCAGTCTTCCGGCATGAGGATTCGCCGCATGTCGCTATGGCCTTCGAAGTTCACGCCGATGAGATCAAAGATTTCGCGCTCCATCCAGTTCGCCGACTTCCACACGCCCTCGAGCGTCGCGACGCTCGGATTGTCGCGCGGCAGCTTCACTTTCAACACGGCGGTGTGCCGCTTCGAGTACGAGAACAAGTGATAGACCACCTCGATGCGGTCCTTGTAATCGACGCCGGTCTCGTTGGAAAGGCAGTCCATCGCGAGCTCGGGGTCCTGGTTCATGAATTTACCGATCTCGACAACTGCTTTCGGGTCGATCACGGCGAACGAATCGGGCTTGTGGTCGGAGATTTCCAGAATTCGATCGCCGAACTGGTTTTTCACCCGTTCGAGTATTTGCAGCGACTCCATCTACTCAGGCAGCCGCGACCTGCTTGCCATTGCCGTTGCCGTTGGACGAGCGGACCAGCCAGCGCTCAGTCATCATCTTCTCCTGCAGCTTGAGCAGGCCCTCGGTGAGAGCCTCGGGACGCGGCGGGCATCCGGGCACGTACACATCGACCGGCAGGATTTTATCGACCCCGTCGCAAACCGAGTAGGCAAGCTGGAAAAGTCCGCCGCAGCTCGCGCACGAACCCATCGAGATGACGTACCTCGGATCGGGCATCTGGTCGTAGAGCAACCGCGTCCTGAGCGCCATTTTCAAGGTCAGCGTGCCCGCGACGATCATCAAGTCCGACTGGCGCGCCGACGCGCGCGGCGTCGCGCCGAAACGATCGATGTCAGCGCGCGGACCGCCCGTATGCATCAGCTCGATCGCGCAGCAAGCCAGGCCGAACAGCATGTACCAGATGCTCGACTTGCGCATCCAGTTCAGCAACTCGTCCGTCTTGGTGGTCAAAACGTAATCCGGAAGCGTATTCAACAGGGGCATAAGAAAAACCCTCGATCCTATTCTTCGACCGGTACCTTTTTGATCCATTCCAGGTCGTGCTTGACCCAAACGTAAACCAGGCCGACGAACAGGATCATTAGAAAAACTAAAATCTCGCTGAGCGCGTACCAGCGGCGGCCGGAGCGCACCCAGTCCAGGTAAACGGCGGCAATCGGATAAACGAACGCAACTTCGACTTCGAACACCACGAAAATCAGAGCGATCAGGTAAAAGCGAACGTTGAAATTGATCCACGCGCGGCCGGTCGGCGGCTCGCCGCATTCGTACGGAGTCAGCTTTCGATCGTACGGATTTTGCGGCGCGAGCAGCTTCTGCAGGCCGAACATCAGCGCCACGAAGCCGATCCCGATGATCGTAAGGGCCAGCGGCACGCCAAAATTAAGATACATTTGATGTTACCGAGTCTTGATTAGTTGGACTGACCAAAGCTGTCAAGAAGGATCGCTTCACCTGTGGATGTCTTCGCTTAAGCAACGCTTACTTTAAATCGTCGCGCGGCTAACCTTTGTGCTCCTTCAAAACTGTTTTCAATATCGGCGCGTCGAGCCATGCGCCGTGGCCGTCCGGGCAAGCATGCAAGTGCACTCCGTTTTCGGTCTTCGTCACCAGGAACTGCTTGCATTGCGGACACACGTGCTTCTGCAAACGCTCGCGCATTTGCTCGAGCAACTTTTCGTCCCTCTGCCGCGCCCACTGATCTTCACGCGCCTTTTCGACGTCATGGAGTTTGCTGCCCAGCCGATCCTTGTTGTCGTCCGCCATAGTACAGCCTCAGGTCATCTCCTTGATC
>NZ_DATDGQ010000350.1:0-8334 GCF_036522015.1 Binatus sp. (SeqCode) | reverse complement strand
GTGTAATTGCAAAATCGCGGACGCTCGAGGCCCGGCCGCAATTCCGTCCTGGTAGTCTGCACGATCCAGGGGTCGCGGCCGCTGGCATAGACAGTCCACCAGCCGTAGTCGCGAACGAAATCGACGTCCTGGTAGCGGTGCCTGACCCCATGCAGGCGCTGGGCCAGCGAGACCACCGCAACAATCGCGAGGAGCGCCGCGCAGATCGAAATGATCGGAAGCCGGGGCTTCGAGACCTGGGCGGTGATCGGCACTAGCGCTTGAGCTTCGCGACAGCGCGCTCGATGCGATCGAATGCTTCGTTCAGATTCCTGGTCGAAGTGGCGTACGAAAGCCGGACGTGATTCGGCGCGCCGAAGTCGTTGCCGCCCACCAGCGAGACATGCGCCTGGTCGAGCAGAAACGCCGCGAGCCCGTCGCCGTCGGTGATTTGCTGGTCGCCGAACCGGGTGCCGAGCAACTCCGACACGTTCGGGAAAGCGTAAAACGCGCCCTGCGGAATGTTGGGCAGCTTGAAGCCGTGGATTCGCCGAACGCGCTCGACGACCAGCGCGTTGCGCTCGCGAAACGCCTCGAGCATCGGCTTGAGCCCGTCCTGCGGACCGGTCAGCGCCTCGATCGCGGCGGCCTGCGTGATGGAGTTTGGATTGCCGCTGTTCTGGCTCTGCAAGCGGCCAGCGGCCGCGATCGCTTCCTTCGGCCCGGCCGCGAATCCGATGCGCCATCCGGTCATCGCGTAAGTTTTCGACAGCGAGTTGAAGACAATGCCGTGCGACTTGAGCCGCGGCTCGAGTTGGAACAAGTGCGGCGCGAACTCGCCGTAAGCGATGTGTTCGTAGACGTCGTCGGACATCACCCAGATGTCGGTATCGACGAGCACGCGCGCGATCGCGGTGAGCTGCTCGGGTCCGTACACGGCGCCGGTCGGGTTCGACGGCGAGTTGAGCATGATGCCGCGCGTGCGCGGCGTGATCGCGCGGCGCAGAGCCTCGGGCTCGAGCATGAAGCCACTCTGTTCAGAGCACGGAACGAACTTCGGCTCGGCGCCCGACAGCGAAACCATCGCGGCGAAACTGACCCACGCCGGAGTCGGGATGATCACCTCGTCGCCCTCGTCGAACAGCGCGGCGATCACGTTGGCCTCGGCCTGCTTGCATCCGGCCGACGCGATTATCTCGCCCGGCTCGTAGTCGAGGTTGTTGTCGCGCTTGAGCTTGAGCTTGATCGCGTTTTTGAGCGCCGCGGTTCCACCCACCGCGGTGTACTTGGTCTGGCCCGCGTCGAGCGCTTTGACGGCGGCGCGCTTGATGTGATCGGGAGTGTCGAAGTCGGGCTCGCCGGCGGCCAGCGAGATGACGTCGATTCCCGCGAGCTTCATTTCGGTGGCGCGCGCGTCGGCAGCCAACGTGGCGGACGGTTTGATGGCGGCAATTCTGCGATTGAGCTTCAGCATTTCCTAAATCCGAATTTCAGAATGATGCGCGCGACGATCGGCCGCCGCTAACGAGGAACGATTGTAGCCGTCCCGGCGTTTTGAAAAAACCGTCTGACGGAAAGCGTCGCGGCGCTTTCAAACCAGATACGGAGTCTCCTCTAGACACGAATCGCCGTCTCGGGGGGCGAGACATCACGCACGGGCAAGTGGCGCGAACGCACAAGCCACACAATGAACGCGGTGAGTGGCAGCCAGCCGACGAAGCTGCCGAGACCGCCGGAAATCAGTCCGTCGTAACCCGTAATGAAAACGAGCGACGCTCGCTGGACTGCGTTAATGGAGCCATGGGCAACTGCGGGAACCCACACGCTACCCGATGCCAGTTGGAGCCAGCCGAGGATGACTCCGACCAGTGTCGCATAGACGACAAATGCCGGGATTCCGAGAAATGGATGGTTGCTGTATTCGAGGCCGAGGAGAATCACTGGAATATGCCAGACGCCCCAGATTGCGCCGCTGATCAGAAGCGCGCCCCATTGGTCGAAGCCCAGGCGGATCAACCAGCGCAGAAGAAAGTCGCGCCAGCCTACCTCCTCACCGATGGTCGTGAGTGCATGCAACGGTGGCCCGATCAGGAGCGCAATTCCGAGTTGGCCGAAGGCAAAACGACGCAGGTCTGCCGGAAGCGGCCTGCCAGCCGAGGCAAATAGACCGTGAAGCTGGCTGAAGGTTCGGTCTGGCCGAGCGTTCTTCGTCAACAAATCGAGGCAGATAGTCGCCAAAATCAGTGCCGGAAATAGCATCCATGCCCACAAGTAGAATCGTGGCCGGCCGATTCGGAAGACGGTTGAAGTGCGGATACCCTCGCGGAGAATGAAACGCCGCACCCCGAGTGCTGCGAGTCCCGGAAAATACATCGGGGCTGTTCCGAAGAGCGCAAACCTCACGGTGTCGTTTGGATTGACGTGCAGGAGCCATAGGCACGCCCATACGCTCCAGGTTGGAGCGAACGCGAAAATCAAGAACCAGATCACCGATCGGCGCTCTCGCGCTTGCCCTGCGCCGTTCATCGTATGACTGGGCTTGAATCAGCGTTTCAGATCTTTTGGTTCACCGACCTTCAGCTTTGCGCGCAGGCGCTCGATTACGATCTCGGGCACCAGCTCCGGCAGGCGCTTGCCGTATCCTGCGACTTCCTTGATGAGGTGCGAGGAACTGAAGAACAGCCGCGGATTGGAAAACATGAAAATGGTCTCGACGTGCGGGCTCATCGTCTTGTTCATTTGCGCCATTTGCAATTCGTAATCGAAATCCGTCACGGCGCGAAGCGACCGAATCAGCACCTTGGCGCCGATTCGTTCCGCATAGTCGACCGATAGTCCGCTGAACTTGTCGACGCGCGCACGCGGCTCGAGGTCGCGGATGACCTCGCGGATCATTTCGACGCGCTCGTCGCCCGAGAACAACGCCGTATCCTTGTGCGGATTGTACGTCACCGCGACGATCACTTCGTCGAAAATCGCGACACTGCGCCGGATGACGTCGACGTGCCCGTTGTGGATTGGGTCGAAGCTGCCGGGGTAAACCGCGATCAACGGAGTACGCTCTTTGCTTTTGGTCATTTTCCCAAGACCGTCACTCTGCACTCGGCGCCGGGTCGGCTCGCCGGTAAAAGGCGATCCGGTGATCGCCGAGGGTTGCAACGAAAGCGCGCTCGTGGGCTTCGGGAGCGGGTGGCGCCGCAGGCGCGCGTTTCGATTGTTCCACTACAATCCATCCGCCGGGCGCGACCAGATTGAATTCACCGAGCAACGCAACTATTTCCACGCTCATATCATCTTTGAAGGGCGCATCGACAAATACCAAATCGAACGACGCGCGCGTGCGCCCAAGCTCGCCCAGTGCGCGATGCACATCGGACACGACGACGCGGGCGCGATCGGAAAGTTCAAGCTGTGCAAGATTGGCGCGAATTGCGGTGGCCGCGTCGCGCGAGGAATCCACGAACGTCACGTGCGCTGCGCCGCGCGAGAGCGACTCGATCCCCAGCGAACCGCTGCCGGCGAAAATATCGAGCACGCGCACGCCGTCGAAATCCATCCGTACCGCGAGGCGCGAGAAAATCGACTCGCGCGCCCGCGCCGAGGTCGGCCGGGTGCGCAAACCGCGCGGCGCCTTGAGCCGCCTGCCGTGAGCTTGTCCCGCAATTATTCGCATCGCGTCAGTTTCTTCGAGGCGGTCCGGTTATCGCCTCTTGCCTCGAAGTCGCGGACGATAGATAACCCGTTCTGCCCGACGCCCGCAAGTTCGCGGCTGGGTTCAGCGGTGACGCATGCGGCTCTGGCGGATTGACGAAATATTAGCTACCAATCATTAGATTCCCGAACTCAAGAACGTGGATGTTGAAGGTTCAGTAATACTTCCGCCATGCCCGAAAACCAGCAACCCAAGTTTTCCGACGCGGCGCTCGACGAGTACCGCCAGCTGCTCGGCCGCTATCCGACGCGGCAGGCCGCGCTGCTGCCGACGCTGTGGATCGCGCAGCGCGAGTTCGGCTGGCTCAGCGACGCGACTCAGGATTACGTCGCGCACCTGATGGAACTGCCGCCCGCGCACGTGCGCGCGGTGGTCTCGTTCTACACGATGTTCCATCGCAAGCCGGTCGGGCGCTACCTGCTCGACGTCTGCACCAATCTGTCGTGCCGGCTGCGTGGCGCGGACAAAATCGTGGACTGCATCCGGCGCAAATTGAAAATCGAGCTAGGTGAGACGACGCCCGACGGCAAGTTCACGCTGGGCTCTGTCGAATGCCTGGCCTCATGCGGGACGGCGCCGATGCTCCAGCTCAACCAGGACGCGTACGTCGAAAATCTCACCGAAGAAACCACGCTCAAACTTATCGACGAGCTTGCTGCCCGTGACAATTGAACTAGTTGCCAGTGCGATCAAAGCGATCCTGATGATCGTGCTCGGATTGAACCTCGCGCTGTTCCTGCTGTACTTCGAACGCAAGGGCAGCGCGCTAATCCAGGACCGCATCGGCTCGAATCGCGTCACGATCACCGGGGTCGGGAAACGAATGGGGATGCCCAACCTTGGCATCATCAACACCACCATCGCCGACCCGGTAAAAATGTTCACCAAGGAAGATTTCATCCCGGCCGGCGCCGACAAATTCCTGCACACGTTCGCGCCGTTCCTCGCGCTGTTCCCGGTGATGATTACCTTCGTCGTGATTCCGTTTGGCGACACGATTTCGATCGCCGGTCATCGCATCGGGCTCGAGGCGGCCAACCTCAACGCCGGCGCGCTCTATCTGCTCGCGACGATCGGTCTTGGCGTGTACGGGGTCGCGCTTGCAGGATGGTCGTCGAACAATCGATGGGCACTGCTCGGCGGAATTCGCGCGACGGCGCAGATGATTTCGTACGAGCTGGCGATGGGCCTCGCGATCGTGTCGGTCATCATGACCTTCGGCACGCTGAACCTGCAGGAAATCGTGCGAGGGCAGGGCGGCGTGTGGTTTGGATTTTTGCCGCGCTGGGGAATTTTCGTACAGCCGCTCGCTTTCCTTCTGCTGCTCGTTGCGGGCGCCGCGGAATCCAAGCGCATCCCGTTCGACCTGCCGGAGAGTGATTCGGAACTGATCCAGGGCTATTTCACCGAATACTCGGGCGGCAAGCAGGCCGTTTTCATGCTGACCGATTTCGCCGAGCAGGCGCTCCTCGCGATGTTGCTGACGACATTTTTTCTCGGTGGATGGCAGGTGCCGTGGCTGATGCGCGACGGCTTTCATCTCCCGGGCGGCGCATTTCTCGCCGTGCCGGCGCTGGTGGTTTCGCTCCTCGGCGTCGTCGCGTTTCTGGTCAAGGTCGTCGCGCTGTGCATCTTCCTCGGCCTGGTGCGATGGACGCTGCCGCGCTTCCGCTACGATCAGTTGATGCGTCTTGGATGGAAGGGACTGGTGCCGCTCGGCCTGTTAAACGTGCTGCTGACCGCATTCGTCGTGGTGGCAACCGGGAGCGCGCACTGATGCCGCCGTTCCTTTATATCTTTCTGGGCGCGTTGGCGATCGTTTCGGCGCTCGGAGTGATCGTTCAGCGCAACCCGATTCATTCGCTGCTCGCGTTGATCGGAACGCTGATGACCATCGCCGTACTGTTCATCGGCGAGGACGCAGTCGTCGTAGGCTTCCTGCAAATCATCGTCTATGCGGGCGCGATCATGGTGCTGTTCCTGTTCGTGATTTGGCTGTTGAATCTTCAAGTCGAAGCCGGCCCGACGGGTCATCTCGCGCTGAAGATCTTCGGCTCGCTCGCGGCCGCGCTGCTCGTGACCGAATTGTTTTTTATCCTCGCGCCACCGCATCTGCAGGTGAAGTTCACTCACGAACCCGCCGGCTACGGTTCGCTCGCGAGCCTCGCGGGCAAGCTGTTCACTGACTACCTGGTCGCTTTCGAGGTGACCTCGGCGCTGTTGCTGGCGGCGGTGGTCGGCTCGGTCGCGCTTGCGCGCAAACTGCCCGGCACCGACGATCCGCGCGTGGCGAGGAAGATCGCATCATGATTCCGCTCACCTACATGATGTCGCTGAGCGCGACAATTTTCGCCATCGGCGTGACCGGCGTGATCATCCGCCGCAACATCCTCGTGATGTTCATGTCGATCGAGCTGATGCTCAACGCGGTGAACCTCGCTTTCATCGCGATCGGCAGCCGCCTCGGTTCGATGGACGGCCAGGTGATCGTGTTTTTCGTGATGACCGTCGCGGCGGCTGAGTCGGCAGTTGGCCTGGGCATCATCATCTCGACGTTCCGTAATCGCGAAACCGTCCACGCCGACGACCTGACGCTGATGAGATGGTGACGAACATCAAATGACAGTTGAGTTTCCAGCACTCTCGCTAATTCTTCTGTTGCCGGCGCTCGGCGTCGTGTTCAACCTGTTCTTCGGCGCCCGATGGGGACGCGCGGCGGTTAATGTCGTGGGACCGGGCGTGATGTTCGCCGCATTCGGCGTTGCGACGTGGGCATTTTGGACGCTGCTCGCGATGCCTCCGGGCGGCGCGCTCGTTATGCATTTGTGGGGATGGATCGAGGCGGGACAGTTCCACGCTGATCTGGGGCTGCGCGTCGATGCGCTGTCGGGCGTGATGGTGATGATAGTCACCGGGGTCGGCGCACTAATCCATCTTTACTCAGTCGGGTACATGGCGCACGACGAAGACTTTGCGCGCTTCTTTACCTACATGAACCTGTTCGCACTATCGATGTTGATACTCGTTCTTGCGGACAACTTGCTAATGATGTTCGTCGGGTGGGAAGGTGTCGGACTGTGCTCCTACTTGCTAATCGCATTCTGGTACACCAATCCTCAGTACGCGTATAACGGTCGCAAAGCATTCGTCGTCAATCGAATTGGTGACGCGGGCTTTCTCCTTGGCATGTTCACCATCGTCGCGACGCTTGGTGCGCACGACGTCTGGACGTTGGACTTCGTCGCGCTTCGCAACAATGCCGCCCTGATGGGCGGAACAGCCGCGACCGCGGCCTGCTTCCTGCTCTTCATCGGCGCGACCGGCAAGTCGGCGCAGATTCCGCTCTATGTATGGCTTCCCGACGCGATGGTCGGCCCGACTCCGGTCAGTGCGCTGATTCACGCGGCGACGATGGTCACCGCCGGCGTATATATGATCGCGCGGCTGGGATTTATGTTCACGATGGCGCCGAGCACGCTCGACCTGGTAGCGACGGTTGGCGCCGTCACGGCTATTTTTGCCGCGAGTATCGCGATCGTCCAGCCAGACATAAAGAAAGTGCTCGCCTACTCGACCATCAGCCAGCTTGGCTACATGTTTCTCGGCGTCGGTTCGGGCGCATACGCGTCGGGCATCTTTCACGTCATGACGCACGCGTTCTTCAAGGGCTTGCTGTTCCTGTGCGCGGGCTCGGTCATTCACGCGCTCGGCGGCGAGCAGGACATGAACAAGATGGGCGGGCTGCGCCGCAAGCTGCCGATCACGTTCTGGACGATGTTCATCGCGACGTTCGCGATCGCGGCGGTGTTTCCGTTTTCCGGCTACTTCTCCAAAGACCTGATTCTCGAAGCCGCCTACGATTCGGGACACACCTGGCTCTGGTTGCTCGGTGTGATCACCGCCGGCCTCACGTCGTTCTACATGTTCCGGCTGATCTTCATGACGTTCTTCGGCGACTCACGCGTCGAGGCCGACAAAGAGCATCATATCCACGAATCGCCGGCCACAATGACTGTTCCGCTGATCGTACTGGCTATTCTCGCGACGGTTGGCGGATGGGTAAATCTTCCCGACGGGTGGTTGTGGGGAAATGCGTTCGTACGATTCCTCGCTCCGGCGGTCGGTACTTTCAAGCCAGTCATCGAAGCGAACTCAACTCAATTGTCTCTTATAGCGCTGGCGGCGTCGATTGTCGGAATCGTGCTTGCGTGGGTGCTGTATATCCAGTTGCCGGGCATCCCGTTCCTGCTTGCGTGGCGGCTGAAGGCTCCTTACGAATTGCTACTCAACAAATACTACATCGACGAACTATATAACCTGGTAGTCACGCGGCCGCTGTTCTGGGTATCGCAAAACGTGCTCAACCGCGCGATTGACAGCTTCGTGATCGATGGCGCCGCCGAGGGTGCGGGATTGGCAGTCCAGACCTCGGGGCAGGTCGCGCGTCGCGCTGAGACGGGCAACGTCCAGCACTACGCATTCGTTTACCTGCTGGGCGCGTTGGGGATCGTGGCTTACTACCTGTTCCTGGTGACGGGACGATGAGTGGCGGCTTGCTGACAGCTTTGATTTTCCTGCCGCTGCTTGGCGCGCTCTTCATCCTTATGCAGAGCGAACAGCGTGCAATCTGGAACTCCGCTTTC
>NZ_DATDGQ010000349.1:0-7701 GCF_036522015.1 Binatus sp. (SeqCode) | reverse complement strand
CCCCCCCCCGCGCGCGCTTTTTTTCAGGAAAGCACTCGTCGAGGACGTCGATCAGCTGTCCGAATCTAGGGTAACTGACCCTCCGTCGACGCTCAAAGCACGTCTCCGACAGGCGTATCGACCGTGACGCGCGTCGCCGCGATGTTACCCGCGACATGGCCAAGGGGGTTCCCCATCGGATCGAATTGGTCAATCGTAAAGGTGCCGGTGTATTGGTCCGCTTTGCGATCGACCGTAACACTCTCCTGGATTTGAACGGGTCCGATGAAATTGCTGGAAATATCGAAGCCCAACGCAAAGTGATTCAGCTGATAGCTCGACGGTCCGCTTTTCTGAAACACGCCAAGGCAGAAACTGCTAGTTACCGGCGGTTTCGAGGAATTCATGATTTCAGTCCCATCACTGTGCCACTGCGCAAATCCATTATCGATCACTGTGCCGTCGGGGGGACCGCCGGCATTCCCCTCAGCCACGAACTTTACTTTCCAGAAGCCAATGATCCCATTGTTGGAGCCTTGATGGCTTGAGACCAGAAGGAACGAGCCTGTCCCGACCTGAAGCCGTTCCTCGAATGATTGCAGCTGGATACCTCCGTGCTTCAGCCATTCGGACCCTCCGCATTGAGCATTCGCCCTGGATACGAAGCCCATCCCGAGTAAAACCATCGCGAGAGCCGCGGTGATCGCCATTCTGAACAATGTACGCATTACATTTTTCCCCTGCCGCCGACTGTCGACAGCGGCATCGATTACGTTGCGGGCCCTCTTTGCTTTGTCGCGTTGACTGCCGAGAAATGCGTATCTGTTGGTCATGAACCTTCCTCCTTCTGGGAGGGCGCGAGCCTACTCCCTGCCCTTAGTGCGTAAATCCGGGAGGAACAATCGTTCGCTTCGAACGAACAAATGAGGGGGGGAATGAACCGCGAACGACGCGGTACCGGGAGGACTTAGTCTAGTTCACAATTGCCATTTTATCCGGTCGGCAGGCGCATACCGGCAGGTGCTACCGGTAGAGATGGAATTCGCGAGGTGGCGGCCTAGGGGCGGGTTTACGTTTCGGATCGCTTCGATCGCCGATTTGATTTGCCGGGTCACGTTGACTCGCGCGCGTTCGCGATGGGAAGCCGCTCGCCGTAAGCCGTGAAGTCCCAGCCCGGACGAGATTTCCTGTGAAAGACTGTCCCTCTCGGCGCGGGCGCGCACCGCGGCGTCGGAGTCGCGGGACGCTTCCGCGACATCGATCTCGCTCTCGAGCTCAGCTATACGGCGACGGTACTCGCTCAACGCTCGCGCGTCGAATTTTTCCCCGGCGTCGCCGAGGTCAACCGCCCTGCCTAACCCATCTTGCCGCAGGCTCGTCCCAGCGCCCGCAGCAGTAACCGAGAACATTTCGACCGCGGAGATATTTTCGCCGGGACGGCCAAGCAGCAGGGCGATGAATCGCATCCCGCCGCGCTCACGGAGATTCGCAGACTCACCTTCGTACGCGGTATTCCAGTACTCACCTTCCTTGCGAAAGATCGGCGGAAATGTTCGGTTGTCACTGGTAACGCCTGAGCGACTAACGCCGGTATTCCTGTCGGCCTCCACTCGATCGACCCAACGCTGACCGGCGCCATGGCGGCGGTAGATCTCGATCGCCGCGTCGAACTTTTCCGTGGCACGACTGTGCTCACCTGCCAGTGTCAGGGTCTTGCCCCAGTAGTGAAGAGTCTCGGCCTGTTCCCATGGCAGCGCGTAGCGGGTGAAGATCGCCATCGCGCGCTCGAAGGATGTCTCGGCGTCCTGAATACGATTGTCGGCGGCGGCAACTACGGCTTCTGCTCGCGCGACAGCGCCGACGAGTCCGCGCCAATCCTCGCCGTCCGCCAATATCTGCCGCAATCGAGCGAGATGGGGCTGGGCGAGGGAGACGTCAACCTCGCGCGCCTGGGCCAGGACTAGCTCTGGCCTAAGCCACATTTCGACCAGCGGTAGCGAGCCCTCTCCGAAAATTTGCAAAGCGTCATCGAGGAAGGCGCGTGCGTGAGCTGTTTCCCCGGTTATCCGGAGCAGGCGAGCGTACCAGAACGATAGGTCTGCATGCCGTTCTCGCGCACCGGAAGCGCGTGTGATTGAGAGACCGGTCTCGAGAACGGACTTCGCTGCCGTCCAATCGCCTCCGTGGATCGCGATGATGCCGCGAAGCAGGGTACTCGGCGCCTTATCGACAAGCGCTTGCCCATCTTCGAGATTTCCCGTCATCACGTGCATAATCGCCAGCGTTTCATTCAATGCTCGAGAGTCGGTATTCGGGCCGAATCCGGATTGAAAAAGCACGAACGGTACCGCGGGCAATCCGACTCCTTCCAGCAGCCATGGCTTGCCGTGTGCCGGATCCCACAGCCTCGACAGAATTTTACCTGTCCTGTACAGCTGTCTGCCTAATGATTCAGCGGAATTGCGGTCTATCGGCGTCGCCAGCGCCTCGGCGATTCGTCCGGTATGGGCCAGGAGTGGTGCCCGAACGTTCGAAAAATGAGCTATGAAGTCGGGCTCTCGCAAACGCTCACTCATTTTCGATCCTTGCTGAGTGACTTCCATACCCCGCGCTGTGTCGAGCGACTTCCAGCAGGCGAGCGCCATCGCCATGTACAACCACAGCGAATCGGTCGCGTGTTCGAGTTCGCGCTGCGCCGCTTCGAAGTGCCTCATCGCGCGACTTATATCGGTGTGGCCTTCATCGTCATCTTTGCTAAGCCGAAGCGCTACCAGCGTGCGAAGCTTCCCCGCCTGTTCTAAAAGGCCGCGTTCCTCGCACAACTCTATAGCGCTTTCGATTTCTGTGGTGGCGTCTTTTGAAGTCCGGTCAGACCATGCCCGGGTATAGGCGATACCCGCAAAGAATTCAGCCTGCCGTCTTTGACTATCCTGACCTTTCTCGGCGTGCCGCAAACCGGCGTGAAAATGAACCAGTGCTTCTTCCCAGGCTTCCACGTTCATCGCTGCCCACCCGGCTCGAAGTGAGTATTCAATCGCCTTCTCGATTTGGAGCGGATCAGGTGACGCCGCCGCCGCTTGATCGAAATGATGGGCAATTGCCGCAAGATGCGGCGTGAGATTGGCGGCGTGCAGCTGCTCCAGCGCCTCACCAATCGCGCGATGTAGCCGCGTGCGCTCCGCCTCGGTCGAGCCTTTGTAAAGCGACTCGCGGATGAGCGGGTGGGTGAAGCGATAGCTGTCATGCGACGAGAGTGCGACGACACCCACTTCGGACGCCTCGTCCATCAACTCGCCAGATGCTCCAGCGCTTAAGTCGCTGATTCGCCTGAGCAACGCACTGTCGAATTCCTGTCCCACTACGGCAGCCATGGCCAGCAACGACTGCGCTGGCGGCGATAACAACCCGAGACGTTTGCGGATCGCGGCGCGTACGTCCTCCGGCAGCTTGAACCCGCGCAGCTCGATGCGATCCGAAGTCCCGAGGTTTCGCTCAGCGAGCAGCACCCGTACTACTCCATCCACGAACAACGGATTACCGGCCGTGACCCGATGTAGTTCCGAGGCGAAGGCGGCGCTCGGCAAGCGCTGCGCGCGGTGCTCGACGATCAGCGTCACTTCGTCCTGATCGAGACCCGCAAGCGGTATCGCATGCCCGTAGCGGAGGATCTCGCTGATAGTCTCAGATAAACGCGGCGAACTACGCACCTCGGCGTCGCGATGCGTCCCAAGTATGACGATGCGAGAATCTGTCAGTCCGCGCGCGACGAACTTGAGCAGTTCGAGCGAGCTGTGATCGGCCTCGTGCAGATCGTCAAGAATGATCAGCAGCGGTTCCGCGCGCGCCAACTGTTTGAGCAGGGTTGCGACCGCGTCGAACAGTCGAAAACGCGCCTGCTGCGGATCGGACGGAACCCGAGGCGAGACCGTTTCTGGCGACAATTCGGGAATCAGCTGCGCTATCTCAGGCGGCAGTGCGGAGTGCCGCTCCCTCTCGCGAGGCTCGTGGATGATAAGTGAGCGCAGGACGTCAACCCAGGGCAAATAGGCCGGCGCGCCTCCGCCTTCCCAGCATCGGCCCCACACCACTCGCATCCCGCGCGATACGGCGTCGGCCGCGAGTTCGTCAGCGAGACGAGTTTTACCAATTCCCGGTTCGCCGGAGATAAGGAACACTCCCCCCTGCCGCCCGCTTCCGGAAGTCGCATCCGCGAGTCCGTTGCGCAACTCCGATATTTCGCGCTCGCGGCCAACGAACAGCAGCCGTGCCGACGTGGAATGTGTGTTTTCGCCCCCGTTCGTAGATGCCCCCAGCTACGCGGCCGATGAGAATGCTGTCGAGGCCCTCACCATGGCGCAAGCTTACGAAGGCGTCGCTCAAACGTCTACAGCGGCAACTTCAGCCTTGCTTAGACTTCGATTAGCCGCCGGCGACCGGCACTGCGGCGACGCCTTGCAGGTTGCGGATGCTTGGGCGCTCCAGCATCCGCTTGATCCAGGCGTCGATGTTGTTGCGGTTGTTGCCGAGCACGTCGATGCCGATTTCGTTCAGGATCAGCATCCGCGGCGCGAAACCGATGTCGGCGACTGAGAACTCGCCGGCGAGATAATTGTTGCCCTGCAATTCGTGGTTCAGGTAGTCGAGCACGCGCTCGACCGACTGATGGAGCCGCTGCACGCGACTTTGATCGCGGTCGCCCTCGGGCTTGGAGACCTCGGCGATTAGCTGGCCCACCGGCGGCGTGAACGATGTGTCGGCAAAGTCCTCGAACGATCGCGCCCGCGAGCGCATCGCACTGGAACCGACCGGCGGCAGCACGGGCGGCTCGGGATACTCGTCGTCGAGGTACTCGTTGATGATGGTCGAGTCGTAAATCGTCGTGTCGTCATCGACCAGCACCGGCACGCGTCCGAACGGGTTGAGCCGCAGGAAGTCGGGCTTGCGATTGTCGTGCTGCGTCAGATCGACCGGCACCAGGTCGTAGGTCAGGGCCTTCTCGGCCAGGACGATGCGGACCTTCTGACCGTAGGGACAGGAAAGGAAGTCGTAGAGTTTGATCATATCGGGCAAGTCCTCATTCGGCTTGCGCCGCGACGGTAATCTTCAAGCTGGCTTCAACCTCGGAATCGAGCTTGACCGGCACCGTGAAATCACCGAGCTGCTTGATGGGCTCGGGCAGGTGAATCTTGCGCCGCTCGATATCGAGACCGTTCTCGCGGAGCGCGCGTTCGAGATCGATATTGGTGACAGAGCCGAAGAGCTTGCCCTCCTCGCCGGCGCGGGCATGCAGCGTCAGCGTGAGCGCCTCGATTTTAGCCTTGACTGCGAGCGCGTCGTTGCGCTTGATCTCGCCCCGTTTTGCGGCGGTGCGCTTCTGATGCTCGAAGGCGCGGATATTTTTCTGATCCGCCTCGACCGCGAGCTTGCGCGGCAATAGGTAGTTGCGCGCGTAACCGGCGCGGACCTTGACCACGTCGCCGGTCCGTCCCAGGTTGGGAAGATCCTCGTTGAGTATGACTTGCACGTTCATCGTCCTCTACGTCTCCTGAGTACTGAATAACCCTCTCTCGCGTGCGGGAGAGGGAACGGCGTCCGCGCCCGGGGTGAGGGTTCTGTTGGGGTTGCGGGTTTGGTTTCTCATCTTAGAAAAAATCGCCCAGGTTGTTCGCCTCGGGGCTCGGCGGCTTCAGCCGCCGGAAGTCGATCCACATGTCGAAGACGCCCGCGACGCCCACCAGCGCAGCGACCACGGGTTGCGCGAACACCACAAAATAAATTATGCCGCGCACGATCGACGGGACCGCGAGCGACTGAAAATAGAATCCGATAATCGCCAGTCCCTGGCAAAAATAAACTGCGCCGATGCAGATGAAGCCGTTGAGCGCGATCGCGCTAATCGCGGAAACCGGGATGAACAGCCCGAACCCGCCGGCCAGCAACAACCACACCATCCACTCCGGCGCCGACCATCGCGAAAGATCGCCAAACAGGCTGTACGCCAGCCGCTGCGGTCCGGCCCATCGCCAGAACACGCGCAAGTTGAGCAGCATCGAGCTCGCGGCGACGAGCAGCGCGAAGGCCGGCGACAAATGCATCGTGAGCGAGATGACGCTCGCCTGCGTGTCGGCCGGAATCGCCGGCATTCCAAGAAGTTTGTTGAAGTCCTGCCCCCGCGTCACCATTTGGGTAAGTGAGTCGTGGACGGTTTTGATGAGCGCGTCCGGGCCGCCCACGAGCACCAGCACTACGACGACCGAAGTCGCTACCATCACGCCCGCGCCGACCGCGGTGATCATTTCAAAGGACGACCGACGCTCGAGCATGTAGCACGCGATTGCGGTCGCGAGGCCGAACGACACGAAGTAGGCGAGACCGCCGATCGGTCCCCACAGGATTGCGACGAATGCGGTCGCGAGTAGCACCGCGATCGTCGCGCGCAGGTTGGGACTCGGGCGCCCGACTGCGTACACGAGGATGGGCGCGGGCGCGAGCATCATCAGGATGCCGCCGATAAGCGGTATCGCGCCGGCGGCGAGGAAGAACGCCCCCGCCAACGCGGCCGCTCGAACCATCCCTATGACAGCTTTGCGCGTCACTGGATTCAGCCGTCTAGACTCCGAGCGTCGAGAACGGCAGCAGCGCGAGCACGCGCGCGCGCTTGATCGCGACGGCAAGTTGGCGCTGATGCTTGGCGCAGTTGCCGGAGGTTCGGCTCGGCACTATCTTGCCGCCCTCGGTGATGAAGCTGCCGAGCGTGCGCACGTCTTTGTAATCGACCTTGAGCGTCTTGTCGGCGCAGAAGCGGCATACCTTGCGGCGCCCGCCCGGCCGTCCGCGACGCATCCCGCCGCCACCGCGACCTTCACCGCCGCGGCCCTCGCCGCGATCGTCGCCGCCGGGACGTGGGCCGCCATAGCGTCCGCCGCCGCCTTCGCCGCGGCCTCTTTCTGATCTATCTTCGTGAGCCATTAATCTTCCCTGGAAATTCTTTTCAGTATCTATTTCACTTGCTCGATCGACTCGGCTACCACTTCAAGTGCACCGACTGTCTTCAAGCTACCCTTCAACGCTCTCATTCTTCCGATCACCTTAACCTGCCGGCCCGGCTCCAGGAGCTGTTTTGCTGCTATCGCCGATTCGCCGGTCATCAGAATCCCAAGCCGCAGTTCCTCGCCTGGCGCGCCGCATTCGACCGTGAACCTGAGAACGGGAGTTCCTGCGGGCGTGATGCGAACTTCGGGCTGGTCGAGCAGCCGGCCTTCGAGCTCAATCCGGTTCCCTGTCACCTTCGGGCCCGGCGATTTCGTCAACCGCCGCTTCCATTATCTCTTCGGGAGCGTCGGGCGCATCCTCGACTGGCTGCTCGCGCGAGGCCATCAGGGCGGCCGCGCGCGCTTCCTGCGCAGCCTTGGCCTCGGCGATACGGCGGTTGCGCGCCTCGAGTTCCTCGCGCGCCTTGGCCACGTCGGCGTTGTCGTCCACGAGGACCGACAGGTAGCGCAGGACGGTGTCGGAGATGCGCAAGTTGCGCTCGACCTCGTTCATCACGGGGCCGGGCGAAACGTAGTCGAGTCGAACGTAGAAGCCGCGGCGCTCGCCCCTGATCTTGTAGGCAAGCTCGCGCGATCCCCATTCCTCGGTTTCGATCATCTCGCCGGCGCCGGCGGCGATGATCCCTTCGTAGCGTTTGATGGCTTCCTTGATTTGGGGGTCGCCCGAATC
>NZ_DATDGQ010000348.1:0-5917 GCF_036522015.1 Binatus sp. (SeqCode) | reverse complement strand
GGTTACACCAAGTTCGTCGGGCGGCAGCGCGAGATGGACGCGATGAAAGCCGCGGCGGAGCAGGCCAGGGCCGGGCATGGGCAGATTGTCGCCGCGATTGCCGAACCGGGCGTTGGCAAGTCGCGCCTTTTCCATGAGTTCAAGCTGCGCCATACGGCGGGCTGGAGGGTGCTCGAAGCCCTCACTTTCTCCCACAGCAAAGTGTCGGCGTATCTGCCGATACTTGAATTGTTGCACGGCTACTTCAGAATCGAGTGGCAGGATGACCAGCGGACCCGCCGCGAGAAAATTACCGGCCGGCTCGCGATCCTGGATCGCGAGTTCGACGATGCGCTCCCCTACCTATATGGCCTGCTCGGGATCGCGGCCGAGCCCGACCCGCTGGCGCAGATGGACGCGCAAATCCGCAAGCGCGGCACGCTCGGCGCAATCAAACACATTCTTCTGCGCGAGAGCCTGAACCAGCCGCTGATGCTGATCTTCGAGGATCTTCATTGGATCGACGAGGGCACCCAGGAATTTCTCAATCTGATTGCTGATTCGATCGGTACCGCGAAGATTCTGCTGCTGGTCAGCTATCGCCCCGAATATTCGCATCAGTGGAACAGCAAGACCTATTACAGCCAGTTGCGCCTCGACCCGCTGGAAAAAGAGAGCGCTGACGACATGCTCCGATCATTGCTGGGTGGCGGCGCGGAGCTCGCGCCGCTCCAACGCCTCATCATCGAGAAGACCGAGGGCAACCCGCTTTTCATCGAAGAGATGATCCAGGTGATGTTCGACGATGGCGCGCTGGTCCGTGACGGGACGGTCAAACTGACCAAGTCGTTGAGCGAGCTCAAGGTTCCGCCCACCGTGCAGGCGATCCTGACCGCGCGCATCGATCGTCTGCCGCCCGCGGAAAAGGATCTGCTGCAGATTCTGGCGGTGATCGGCAAGCAGTTTCCACTGAGCCTCGCGCGGGCGGTGCTCGACTCGTCTGCGGACGAGCTCGGCCGGATGCTCGACGATCTGCAGATGGGTGAGTTTATCTACGAGCAGCCGGCCATTGGCGACATCGAGTACACCTTCAAGCATGCGCTGACGCAGGAGGTCGCGTACAACTCGATTCTGATCGAGCGCCGCAAGACTCTTCACGAGCGGATCGGCGCGGCGATAGGAGCACTGTACAAGGATTCGCGCGACGATCATCTGAGCCAACTCGCCGACCACTACAGCCGCAGCTTGAACACCGAAAAAGCGGTCGAATATCAGGCGCTGGCCGCCAAGCGTGAGCTGTCGCAGAGCGGCTACCAGGGCGCGCTGCGCCGTCTGCAAAGCGCCATTCAATTGTTCGCGAAATTGCCCGATTCCACCGAGCGCGCGGAGTTGGAGATCGACCTTCAGATGGATTACGGCGCTGCCCTGCTGGCAACCAGGGGATGGTGGGTTCCTGAAGCCGGACAGGCCTATCAGCGTGCTCGCGAACTGTGCCAGCAGAAAGATGAAGGTCCGCAGCTGTTTCAGGTGTTGAGCGGTCTGCACTCCTTCTATCTCGTCCGCGGCGAACACCCGACCGCGCTTGCCTATGCCGATGAAATGATTGGCTTGGCGGACCGGCTGCGGGACGAGGGACTGCAAGCCGGCGCGCATGTAATGTCGGGCTTCAGCAAATTCTTCATGGGTGAGTTTACCGGCGCGCACTCAAGTTTCGAGCTGACTATCGGTTACTACGATCGGGAACGGTTGGGGAGCGTCGATATCAGTACTTCTCACCAGGATCCGATGGTCAGTGCTCTGTGCTACGACGCGATAACATTGTGGATGCTCGGTTACCCGGATAGGGCAGAGCAGCGAGCCTTCCGTTCGCTCGAGCGCGCACGCCTGCTCGGGCATCCGTTCACGCTCACGTGGTGTTTGTCGCAATTGAGCATGTACAACACCATTCGCCGCGACCTGGAGGCATTGGAGAAAACGACCAGCGAGGGACTGTTGCTCTGCGGCAAGCATGGGTTGGCCTTCCTGGAAGAGCAAATAACCTTCTATCGGTTGCTCGGCTCGGCCCTTCAAGGGAAATTCAACCCACCCACCAGCTGGGGGAACGAATCGAGGTCTGCAGAAGCCGCGTTTGAACTGGCCCTTACGTGGGCGCTGCCGATCGTAGCGGGGGGCCTTGCCAGTCTGGGGCGATTCGATATGGCACTTGCGTTCATTGCGCAGTCCGCCCAACTCGTGGAGCGCAATCAGGAACGATACGTCGAATCGGAAGTCCATCGGATCGGGGGCGAATTGACTGTCCAACAGGTAAAGGGCGGTTCCAGCACGCCGCAGCAAGTTCTTTCGGCCGAGTCCGCAACCGAGCAGAGCTTTATGAAAGCTATCGAAATTGCGCGCAAGCGGAACGCCAAGTCGCTGGAGTTGCGTGCTGCGACAAGTCTCGCGCGGCTGCTCGGCAATCAGGGCAAGCGCGACGACGCGCGCGCGATGCTCTCCGAAATCTACAACTGGTTCACCGAGGGCTTCGATACCGCCGACCTGAAGGACGCCAGCGCGCTGCTCGAGGAATTGAGCGCATAGCCCCGCGACATTGCGACTCTGATTGGTAAGGTCTACAGATCAGCGCGTGCACGACGCAAGAAATTCCAAATCGATCGCTTTCTCCAGGAGTACACGAGATGGTTTATGAGTTGCGCGTTTATCACACTGTCCCGGGACGCTTGCCCGCAATCATTAAACGCTTCGATACCGTCACCTGCCGGCTGTTCGAGAAGCACGGCATCAAGCAGGTTGGATTCTGGACGGTGGCGATTGGTGAGTCGAGTTCCGACCTGGTTTACATGCTGCAATGGGAGTCGCTGGCCGATCGCGACAAAAAGTTCGCCGCCTTCGCTGTCGATCCCGAATGGATCGAGGCGCGCGCAAAGAGCGAAGCCGACGGACCGATCGTCGCCTCGATCACCAATAGCATCCTGATGCCGACCTCGTTCTCCGCGCTGAAGTGAGTGCGCCGACGCCTTGGCTCGATCAACTTGGCGAGCGACTCGGCCCTAAGCCTTCGCCTTCTTGAAGTTCGGCTTGCGCTTCTCGAGGAACGCCGCGACGTATTCCTTGTGCTCGGGACTCACGTAGCACTTCTCGAGCGCGAAGCCCTCGAAGGCCATCGCGGTTTCGAGCGTGCCGTCGAGTCCCTGGTAAAGCGCCTTCCTGGTGAAGGCCAGTGAAGTCGGCGAGCATTGCAGCATGTCTCCTGCCAGCTCGCGCGCCGTCGCGGGCAGATCGGCGAGCGGTACGACGCGGCTCACCAGACCCATCGCGAGACATTCGCTCGCCGGGTATTGGCGTCCCGTCAGCATCATCTCGGCGGTGCGCGCGAGCCCAATCATGCGCGGCATCAAATAACTCGATCCCAGCTCGCTCATCAGGCCGACACGCGGAAAGATGACGCCCATCTTCGCGTTGTCCGACGCGATTCGCACGTCGAACAGCAGCGGAATCGTGCATCCGACCCCGAGCGCGTAGCCGTTGATCGCGGCAATCGTGGGCTTGGACAGATTGCGCATCACATTCGGCAGCGACACGACCGCGCGTGCACGACGCTCGGTCGCAGGAGGCTTGTCTGCATGCGTCGCTTCGCGCGTCTTGATGTCGGACGCGAACATGCTCATGTCCGCGCCCGCGCAGAACGCGCGCTCTCCCGCGCCGGTGATGATAACGACGCGCACGTCGGCGTCGGCGTCGGCACGGAGCATCGCGTCCGTAATTTCCGCGCCCATCGCAGTAGTGTAAGCGTTCATCTTGGCAGGACGATTGAGCGTCACCGTCGCGACTTCGTCCGCCACATCATAGAGAATAGTTTCGTATTCCATCGCCGCCTCTTTCTTCCCCTCTCCTGAAGGGAGAGGGGTTAGGGGTGAGGTCCCGCGCGCGACAACGAAGCGCGGCCTTAATACTGAAAAACCTACCGCTTCTTCCGCGCCTTCTTCCTCGACTCCCTGGTCTTCGCCTGCAGTCTCGATTTTTTCCGTTTGCGCCGCCGCTTGATTTCTTTTTGTCGTTCGCTTGCCATCTGACCTCTCGTTCTTATTTAGTCCAGTGGGACCGTCCGTTCCACCTTTGCACCGGATTCGAGATGGATTCCAGCCGAGGTTGCGAACGGCTTGCCCTTGCCCGACCGATTTTCCACATAAGCGTCGTAGTTGCCAGGCTCAAGCTTGAAGCGATGCTCGGTTCCGGGGCCGCTCTCCGCGACTTTGGTCTGTGTGCCCGCGCGCAGGATTACCACGCGCGTCGAATTGTCGATCGCAATCTTCGACATAACAGGCTGCACCAGCAGCTCGGCCTTCACAACTTCGTCAAGCGTCAGCAGCGCGCGATGCCCTGGCGCGAGCGGCACCGCGTGCCAGTCGTAGCCTTGCGGCGGCGCGTCGACGTGGATATCCACCTGGCTCGGCGCGAACAGATACTTGTCCCCCGAAATAAAGCTGGCGACCTTCGTATGCGGCGAGTCGGTGGTCGTCACAGTCACGCCAAAGCCAGGATCGGCGCCGGTCTTGTCCTTCACGGTGACCTGCAGCACCGCGACATTTTCGATCAGCACGGTATGAGTGCGTCCGGCCTCGATCTGCACGCCGTCCTTGACGATCTGGCCGCCAACGATCGGCAGCACCAGCTTGTATTCACCCGGCGCCAGCGCAATCGACGATCCCGCGATAACCTGCCCAGCCTCCTTGCCATTGGCCGCAATCACATGCGCAGGATTTTTCGCCCCAGCACCGTCTTCGCCCTGCACATCAAGCTTCAAATTCCCGGTCTGCGCCGCACTCGCAATCGAAGCGACCGCAAGCAAAGCAGTAACGGCAAGCAGTCGAGTCGGTCTCATTCTCAGTCCCCTCTCCCTGCTGTTCTTCTCCTCTCTCTGTAAGGGAGAGGATCGAAGGTGAGGGTCCTTTTGCAGCGTGCTATTTCGCGCGCGACTCAAGATTCTGCCTCTGCCCCGAATGCGCGCTTTCTCCTCACAGGCGGACTGGTATCTTATGGCCGCGGTGAAGCGGGCGCTACCGAACTATTCGGGATGAACCGTTCAGCCTGACCCCGCCGAACTCTGCGTGATACAAATCAGGTATGGACAATCGTCACAACGCCTCCCGCTCGTCAGGACCGCCCACTAAGTGGGGCGGGCCGCCGTGCCCGCTATTCGAGACGCCAAAGACAAAATTTGACGGAACAAAGTTACCGATGGTAGTGGCGCGTCTCAAAACCACAACCGATAGTATGAATTGGCCCTCACGCGCACCGTTTCCACTTACCGTCGCGCCGCGTTAGGTTGTCTCTATGCCCACATCAAGCGCTCGCGTCGATGCCTGGAAGTCCGCGTGGGAAAGCCGCGACCCGGCGCGCGTCGTCGCGCTCTATACTCGCGACGCGACTCATCAGAGCGCGCTCATCGCGAAGATTTATCCGGAGCTGGGCAAGCTGTCGCTGCAAGGCCATCATGAAATCGGCGTGTACGCGCGCCGCGGCCTCGAGCGCTACACCGATCTGCGCTTCGAAATCCTCACCGTCACCGAAGCTGGCGATCGCGCTGCAGTCGAGTACCGGCGTCATTCGAATCTCGACGGCGCCAATCCGGTTCACGTGCTCGAACTGATCGAATGGCGCGACGCACTTATCAGCAGCGTACGCGTTTTTCATTTTGCCGCATGATCCTGGGATGAAACTCTCGACCCGACTGCTCGGCAAATCCTACCGCTTCCACTCCGTCAAGGAATTGCTCGCGCGCGCCAACGAAGCACGCTCCGGCGACGAACTTGCCGGCATCGCGGCGCGCACGGAGCAGGAACGAATCGCGGCCAAGACTGTGCTCGCCGATCTCACGTTGAACGACCTGCGCGAGCACCCGGTCGTTGCCTACGATCGCGACGAGGTGACGCGCGTTATC
>NZ_DATDGQ010000347.1:0-4980 GCF_036522015.1 Binatus sp. (SeqCode) | reverse complement strand
GAGCATGCTGCCTTCGTGCACGCCACCACCGAGCGCGCCGATCGCGGCTATGAATCTAACTTCATCCATGCGAGCCAGCCTGCATAATATTCCGCGTGGCCGTCAAGGCAGCCCGTGCCGCGAATCCCGGTGAATTGTGCGACACGTGCGATCGGTATTTGGGAATCGCTGCGCGACTCTCGCCTACCCCGCGACCCTTGGCATCTGCTCTCGCGCGATGGCGGCCGAGTCAGTCTCCGGGCGAGGACGCATCGCGGCTCTGACGACGGCTATACACAGTGCGGCGATCGCGGCGCCTGAGATTACGTCGATCAGATAGTGATGCCCCTCCGACGGTATCCCGATCAACATCAGAGTATTGAGGATCGCGACCGGCACGAACGATCGCGACGGCGGGCGATGCACATATATGAAAACGATCGCGAGGATAGTGTGGAACGAAGGGAAGGTGATGATTCCCTCGAGGCGATTGACGACAAAGGTCTGCGCACCGCCGGCCCGCAAACTCATCAGCACCACGATGTCCGCAGTCTGGTGTCCGAAGTAATGCACATACGGACCGACCGCAGGGAGTAGCGCTGAAACGATCGTCGTGAGAATCAGGGCCGTCATCGAGATCCATATCATCTCGGCGTTTCGGCTGGTCTGCCCGGTGTGAGCAAAGTACAGGATCGATCCGATGATCTGTGGCAGGAACGAGAAGTACGCGATGAAAAGTGGGAGTTCGATCGCACGATGCGTTGCGATGAATCGGTACCACTCGAGCCAATGGAAGCCCATCGACGCGTCGATCGCGATGAAGTCGGCGTCTCGCAAAGGCATCGCGAAAGTAGCCGCGAGATAAGTTGAGATGGCGCCCGCGGCTGAGAATGCGACCCACAGCGCTGCGTAGTTGCCGGCCTCGCCCAACCTGCGGTTGCGCCCGCGGTAACCGTAAACCACGCCGACCGCGAGCAGAAAAATCAGAACGCAGGCAACTCGCGTCCAGCCGTCAAACGCCAGTAGGGCGCGGTCAGCCCAAATCCAGTCGAGGCCGCCAAGTAGCAGAGTCAGCGCCCATCCCGATAGCAAGTACCTGCGATCTTTGCCGGTTTCGATCTGCCCAGCCCCCTCCTCCGCTTTCAGCGAACCTGAATAGCAGAGGGCGCGGGCCACAACCAGCGCCGCCTATGCGGTGCGGAAATATTGGCCGGGGGTTTTGCCGAACGTCATGCGAAACGCCGAGATGAATGCGCTAATGCTGTCGTAGCCGACGTCGATAGCGACCGTGGTGACCGCGTCGCCCGCCGCCAGCAGCCGCAGCGCGTGACCGAGCCGTAGTTGCTGACGCCATTTGCCGAAGCCCAGGCCGGTTTCAATTTTGAACAATCGCTCGACGGTGCGCTTGCTGGCGCCGGCAAATTTCGACAGCTCGATCAGCGACCGGGTGTCGGACGGCTGCTTCTGCAGCATCGCGGCAATTCGCTTCGCGCGCGCGTCACGCGGCAGTGGCAGATGCACCGCGTCGGATTTCATCACGTGAAGCTGATCGAGCAGCACCGACACGAGATGCGCATGAGCCGGGTCGCGAAGATTGAGGCTGTCGAGCTCGACGATGCGGAGAATCAATTCGCGGAGCAGCGGCGAGATGCCGATCACGCGCGGTTTGTCCGGCAGCGAGCGGCTGAGGCGCGGCACTAAGTAGAGTGTTCGCAGCGACACGGCTCCGGACATCTCGATCGAATGACGCGTGCCGGCGGGAACCCAGACGCCGCGATGGATGGGGACGACCCACGTGCCGTTCGGAGTGCGGACAGTCATGACGCCCTGCGAGGCGTAAACCAGCTGATGCCACGGATGCGAATGCGTCTTGATGACGTAGCCGTCGGCATATTCGGGAACTATCCCAGTGCGGACCTGGTACTTGCGGGCGTCGAAAAACCAATGTCGCTTTTTCGGCATCGGTTGGCATTCTAGCGCAAGACAGCCATTTGCTCAAAGTGGTACAACTGCACCAATATCGGCGCGGAGGAGGATCGCAATATGCTCGGCGACTACGAAGTGATGTCATTTGTTGGGACCACGGACCCGGAACGAGCGAAGGCCTTTTACGGAGGAGTGCTCGGCCTCAAGTTGGTTGAGGACGCATGGTGGGCGATCATCTATGAGGTGGGCGGGAGACATCTTCACATAGAAAAGCCGCGAGAGAAATTCACGCCCGTGCCCTTCACGGCGCTGGGCTGGAAGGTCCCCGATATCAGCGCGATCGTGGAGAAGCTCGCTAAGAAGGGCGTCAAGTTCGAGCGCATTCCGGAACTGCAGCAAGACAGCGCGGGAATCTGGACCACTCCGGACGGATTGGCCAAGGTGTGTTGGTTCAAAGATCCCGATGGGAATCTGCTGTCGATGACTCAGTTCCCGAAGTGAGTGATGCAATGTCGATACAACTCGACCATATGATTCTCGCCGTTAACGATCGCAAAAAGAGCATCGAGTTTTACACCGGCATCCTGGGACTCAAGTCTGAGGGCGATCGCGAGCCGTTTTCGATCCTCCGAGTGACACCTGACTTCACCCTTCAGCTGGCGCAATGGGGCACGAAGGGCGGCGAGCATCTTGCGTTCGCGATGTCGCGCAAGGAATTTGATGAAGTCTTCCGCCGGGTCGTCGATGCGAAAATTGAATATGGAGACGCGTTCGACAAGGTCGGAAATATGCGCGGTCCGGGCGACGAGACGGCCGAGTCGATCAATTCGGCTGGAGGCGGCGCGCGCGGGCCGGGCAAGAACCTCTACTTCTTCGACCCGAAGCCGGCATCTGATCGAGATCCGGCACTACGAGCCGTGAGCGTCAGTGGCGGACCTCGTCGCCGCGCGAAACTTCCATCCAGGCGTTGATTAGGTCGTCGGCCTCGTCGGGTTCGAGGCGGCCGTCTTTCACGGCGGCGAGGATTTCGAGAATTGCGTCGTCGCGATTCAGTTTAACCGTCCCGCCGGGTCTGAACTGCTCTGACTTACTACTCGAGGTTTTCTCAGTGCTTGACTGAGTAGTCGATTGACTATTCGGCTGAGTAGTGCTGCCGGGCTGGTCGTGAGCACGGCGGACGTCGCGGGCGGCTTCGCGGATTTTGTCGCGCATCTCGCGGGCCGCATTGCGCACGCGGTCACGCATCTCGGTGCGGGCTTCCCGCGAGCCGCCGCGCACCGCCTGCGATACGAGTTCGCCGATTTCCTTGCCGAGTTTCGTCAGGCGCTCGCCAACGTCGTCCGGTACCCGGTCCTCGATTTCGGAAATGGCGCGTTCGACTTCGCGGAGTCCTTCGCCGACGCTGCGTTTCACGTCGCGGGTAACTTCGCGCACGATTCCGCTGGAGAGCCCGCCGCTTTCGGCGACGAACTGGCCGGCGGCGTCGAGCACGCTGCGCACGAACGCGGGAATCTCACCGCCAAGGTCGTCGACGAAATCCTCAAAGGGAGCGGTGAACGAGTCGCCGGCGCGCGAGCGGTAGCCGCGGCCGGAGAAATCGCGCTCGCGCGCGTCGGCGCTGGCGACGATCACGTCGGCGCCGCGCGTCTCGACGGCAATTTTCGTCCGCGCGCCCGAGGCCGGCTCGGGACCGACGGGACCGTGCACATGATTGCGGTCGAGCCACTTAAGCGCGGCCGCGTCGATGCCGTAAGTACGGATTCGACCCCATCCCGCGGAGGCGTCGAGCTCGAGCGACGCGTTCGTGTCGACTTCGATATTGACGCGGCCGCGGCTCCGGATGCTCCAGGTTTTGTCGAGTGGGAAGGGGCCGGAGAGATCGACCGCGCCGCCAACCTCTTCAAGGTTGATCGAGCCGGCGACCCGGCCGATGCGTGCATTGCCACCGACAAAGCCGATTGCGACTTCGCCGGCGACGCCGTCGGCGGCGAGCTTGCCGCCGATCTTGCCTATTTGCAGGCCGCCCGACAGGTTCGCCGCGCGCACTCGCCCGCCGACCACTCCGGCCTCGACGTGAGCGGCGTCTTCTATTTCGAGATGCCCCCCGATCACGCGCGCGATGAACGGCGCGCGCAGGCCCATCAGACGCGCGCCTCCTGCGATTTTTTCGATCGCCACTTCGCCGTCGATTGTGCGGCAATCGAACTCGCCTGCGACGTGGCTGAAGGTGATCGCACCGGCGGATTCGACCGAGAGCGCGCCGCGGATTTTGAGCCCATCAATCGCGCCGGCTTCCTTGATCGAGACGTTGCCGCTGACGGTGTCGCGCATCGAAATGGCGCCGACGTGGCGTGCGTGCAGGTTGCCGCGGACGCGAGTGACGGCGAAAGGAGTCGCGAGATTCGAAACCTCGAGGTTGCCCGCGAGATCTTCGACCTCGACCGTGACGCCCGCGGGAACCGCGAGGCTGGCGTTGTCGCGCAGCGTCACTTCGGCGACGCCGGCGTTGGTGGTCACCCGCGGCGCGACGCCGGAGTCGATCTCGATGGCGGAGCGTTCCGTGCCGGTAATTTTCAAATTACCGCCGGCGCGCAGGATGCGGATTGATTCGATTCCGTCGAGCGTCGAGATAGCCATGGCGCATTGCCTCCGGTTTCTTTCAGTACTTACACGTCTCTTTTGCTGGATTCGTTGAGTGCGGCGAGTGCCTGGTCGGGCGTGAGTTTGCCGTCCTTGAGATCGGCCAGGACCGCACGGCGCCGCGAGCCGCGGTCGTCGGAGGCCGAAGCTTCGGGCGCGGACCTGGCGGAGTAGCCGAGCGCGGCGATCACGTCGTCCAGGCGCGCACGTACGGTCGGGTAGGAGACGCCGAGTTCGCGCTCGACTTCGCGGATGACGCCGCGGTTCTTGATGAAGACCTCGACGAAGTCGAGTTGCGCGCCAGTAAGCTTGAGGAGCGCGGGCGGTGTGAATTCGCCTTCGATAGAGATCTTGCAGTCGGGGCAGTCGAGTCGTGCGATGGTCAAGTTCCCGTCGCATGATGGACATTTAAGAATTATCGGCCTCATCTATGTC
>NZ_DATDGQ010000346.1:0-2874 GCF_036522015.1 Binatus sp. (SeqCode) | reverse complement strand
GTGTACAGGCCATAGAGGGAGATGTAACCGACGAGATCGACGAAGCCCGCCGCCCACGTCATCGCGAAGGCCAGGTTGACCTTCTCGAGCGTAGTCAGCGGGCCGATCGCGTTGCGCAATCCGTTACCTCGCCGATCAATGTAACACCGACGGGCGGCCGGTGGTGAATCGGAGAGTGGCCGGCGGCAAAGCGCGCGGGCACCTCGGTTCGATTGGATTTAATATTTCGACCATACTAGAATTATCGTAGTGAATCGATTCGTCGAACAGTTTAGCGCGCTCGGACAGAAGGACCGCCTCGAGATTTTTCGGCTGCTGGTGCGAGCCGGGCCGCAGGGCAAATGCGTCGAGGAAATCAAGCGGTGGTTGAGGATGCCGGGCTCAACGCTGTCCCACCACCTGGACGCTTTGACCCGATGCGGGCTGCTCACAGCGCGTCGCTCGGGACGGTTTATCTACTACGCAATCGATTGGGCGAAGACTGCGAAATTGATCCGGTTTATGACCGAGGACTGCTGTGCCGATCTTCATACGAAGCTGGGCGCAACGCCGGCTCGCTCGCTGTCCGCCAATCGGGGGACATGAGATGGACGCGGCTTTGAAAACCTTTGGCGGGTTTGACCTGCCGTCGGACTCGCCGCTCTTCATCGGTGTCCTTGTCATCCATGTCCTGCTCGGCTTGGCGTGCGTGGTTTTTGGGATCGTCGCGATGCTTAGCGCGAAACGCCGAGGTCAGCACCCGACGGCCGGGACCTTGTATTACTGGAGTCTCGCCGCGCTGTTCGCGACCGCGTCGGTGCTGGCCGCGATGCGATGGGCCGAGGACTATCACCTGTTCATCCTCGGCGCGCTTTCTTTCATGGCGGCGACGGTGGGGCGTATCGCGCGACGGCAGTTGTGGCGGAGGTGGGTTGATTTTCACGTTAGCGGGATGGGGCTGTCGTACATCCTGATGCTCACGGCGTTTTACGTGGATAACGGCAAGAACCTGCCGCTGTGGAGGGATCTCCCGTACATCGCGTATTGGCTACTGCCCGGCGCGGTGGGAGTGCCGCTAATATTCAGCGCGCTGCATAGATGGCATCGAAGGTTTGCGCCTGGGCCGGCCCCTGCAGCAGTCGCACGGAATGCAACACTCTAATTCTGGCAATATATTGGAGGTTTCAATGAGTAACGAATCGATCCGGGAGACGGTCCGGGAGGAGTACGCGAAAGCAGCGCGGCGAGTTACGGTTCAGGGCGGCGCGTGCTGCGGTTCAGCGGCGCCCGCGGGCAATCCGATCACGTCGAATCTTTACGGCGACGCTGAAACGGCATCGCTTCCCACCGCAGCGCTCGCGGCGTCGCTCGGATGCGGAAATCCGACCGCGCTCGCCGAGCTCGAACCTGGCGAAACAGTGCTCGACCTGGGATCGGGCGGCGGTATCGACGTGATCCTCTCCGCGCGAAGAGTGGGCCCGTCGGGCAAGGCGTACGGGCTCGACATGACCGACGAGATGCTCGCACTTGCGCGCGAGAACCAGCGCAAAGCGGGAGTTCAGAATGTCGAGTTCCTCAAAGGCGAGATCGAAAAGATTCCGCTGCCCGAGAATTCGGTCGATGTGATCATCTCGAACTGCGTGATCAACCTGTCGGGCGACAAGGACCGCGTGCTGCGCGAGGCGTTCCGGGTGCTGAAACCGGGCGGGCGATTCGCTGTTTCGGACATCGTGGTGCGAGGCGCGATGCCGGCGGACGTCCGCCGCAGCGTCGAGTTGTGGGCGGGCTGTATCGCGGGTGCGCTGGAGGAATCGGAGTACCGCGCGAAGCTCGAAGCGGCGGGATTCGAGCGGATCGAAGTGGAGCCGACGCGAATCTACACGGCGGCTGACGCGAAGGGGTTTCTCGCGGGCAATGAAGGCCTGGAGAGAATCGCGCAGATGGCGGACGGCAAGTTCATGAGCGCGTTCGTGCGAGCGCGCAAGCCGTGAAGTCGATGGCCGGCGTCGGGTTGGCTGACGTCATCTCCGCGTACAGCGGGACGCAGACAGAGTTCATGAAATTGCTGTTCGGACAGCAACTTCACATCGGCGGCATGAAGGCGTCGCTTGACCTGGCCGAGCGCGCCGGAATCGCTGCCGGGTCGAGCGGGATCGATCTGTGCTGCTGCAACGGTGCGGGTATGCGCCTGCTGGTGCGCTCGCGCAACGTTGCCTCGATGGTCGGAGTCGATGCGACCGCGGCGGTGGTCGAGCGGGGTCGGCGTCTGACCCGCGAAGAAGGGCTCGATGGGCGCGTCCGGTTCGTGCACGCCGACGCTTGTAAGTGTGACCTGCCTTCGGCCAGCGCGGATTTCGTGTGGAGCGAAGATGCGTGGTGCTATGTCGCTGACAAGCCGAAGTTGATCGCGGAAGCGGCGCGGATGGTGCGTCCCGGCGGCGTCATTGCGTTCACCGACTGGGTCGAAGGACCGGCGGGGCTTACCGATGCGGAGGCGCAGCGTTTTTTGGCCATGATGACGTTCGCCAACGTCGAGGACATTGCTGGCTATGTCAAACTGCTGTCCGCCAGCGGTTGTGAGGCGCGTCTCGCCGAAGACACCGAACGGTTTGCTCCGCATTTTGAGTTGTATCTCAACATGATCGAGATGCAGCTTACCTATGATGTGTTGCGGACCCTCGCGTTCCGCGCCGAGCTGATGGAAACGCTGGTCGATGGATTCCGCTTTCTCGGCGAGATGGCGCGCGCCGGAAAGATCGCTCAGGCGCGGTTCGTCGCACGGCGGCCATAGGCGCGAACGCTCATCCTTCACACGGAAAACGTGAGCGCATCGCGAGCGATGTGCTCACGTCACGCCGTCGTCACAGCGTGTCCAGGAAATTCACCACATCCTGC
>NZ_DATDGQ010000345.1:0-3889 GCF_036522015.1 Binatus sp. (SeqCode) | reverse complement strand
ACGTAGATTTGCTCGACTACCGTCGCGGTCTTCCAGTGTGCCCACGCCCAGTAGTACGGCATCGCGCTGACGTCGCGGCCGGTGCGCGTCGCGTATCGGTGCAGCAGTTCGTCGCGGGTCAGGAAGCCGGGGCGCAACGTGTGCGCCTCACCTTGAGAGGTACCCAACAGTTCGGGCGGATCGTTCTTGTCGCGCCAGTAGTTCATCACGATTCCGAGATCGACGAGCGGATCGCCGATCGTGGACATTTCCCAGTCGAAGACCCCGACGATCTCGCCCTGATTCACCGCACCGACCATGACGTTGTGCAGATAGAAGTCGTTATGCACGAGCACCGGCGGCGGCGAGACCGGCATGTTGGCCAGAAACCAGGCGCCGAGTTTTTCCATCAGCGGCACTTCGCGGGTTTTGGCTTTTTCCCATCGCGCCATCCAGCCGGTGATCTGGCGCTTCAGGAATCCGTCGGGCTTGCCAAGCGTTGCGAGTCCGATCGCGGCGTAATCGACACCGTGCAAGTCGGCGAGCGTGTCGATGAAGCCCTGCGACATTGCGCGGAAGGTCGCGGGATCAGTCCCGAGCTCGGCGGGCAGCGGCTGACGGTTCTTGATTACGATTCCGGTGCGGCGTTCCATCACGAAAAATGGCGCGCCGACGATCGATACGTCGTCGCTGAAGAGCATCCCGCGCGGCGCCGGCTTGAAGACTTCCCACAGGCGCGAGAGCACCTTGTACTCGCGGCCCATGTCGTGACCGCCGACGGGCAGCGGGCCGAACGGCGGCCGGCGCATCACCCATTCGCGGTCGCCGAAGCGGAGCAGGTAGGTGAGATTCGACGAGCCGCCGCGAAACTGCTTGACGGTCATCGGCCTATCGGCGCCGGGAATCTTGTCGCGCAAGTGCGCGGCCAGCTTGCCCCAGTCGAGCTGCTCTTCGTCGCGGACGTCGCCGAATTCGGGGACGATTTCTATCGCTTCAGCCATGCGTGATGCGACACCCGTCGGCGCTATTTATATTTGCGCAGTTCGCGGCGCGCGATCGTCATGCGATGCACTTCGTCAGGGCCGTCGGCGATTCGAAGCGCGCGGCTGTCGCGCCACATCCGCGCGAGCGGGAAGTCGTCGCTGACGCCGGCCGCGCCGAACACCTGGATCGCGCGATCGAGCACGATCATCACCATGTTCGCACACATCACTTTGATCATCGCGATCTCGTTGCGCGAGTCGCGCTTGCCCACGGTGTCCATCTTCCACGCTGCGTGCATGACCATCAGGCGGCACGAGTCGATCTCGATTCGCGAGTTGGCGATCCATTCCTGGATGTTGGACTTGTCGGAGAGAAAGCTGCCGTGGGTGAAGCGGGTGCTCGCCCGTTTGCACATCAGCTCGAGCGCGCGCTCCGCGATCCCGATGGTACGCATACAATGATGGATTCGTCCCGGGCCCAGGCGCGCCTGCGAGATCGCGAAGCCGCCGCCTTCCTCGCCGAGCAGATTGGTCACCGGCACGCGACAGTCCTTGTAGATAATTTCGCAGTGTCCGCCGCCGCCGGTGTGACCCATCACGGGCACCGGGCGAATCAGGTTGAATCCCGGAGTGTCGGTCGGAACGATAATCTGGCTGGCGCGGCGATGCGGCTCCGCGTCGGGATCGGTCACGACCATCGCGATCGCGAAGGCAGAGCCGATCGCATTGGACGTGAACCACTTGTGGCCGTTGATCACGTAGTTGTCGCCGTCGCGAACCGCGCGGGTCTTGAGCTGCGTTGGATCGGAGCCCGGAGTGTCAGGCTCGGTCATCGAGAAGCAGGTGCGAATCTCGCCGTCGAGGCATTTTTGCAGCCACTGTTTTTTCTGGTCGGGAGTGCCGAACTCGGCGAGGATTTCCATGTTGCCGGTATCGGGCGCCATGCAGTTGAACGCGCGCGCGCCGATCGAACTGCGGCCCATCAGCTCGCACAGCGGAGCATATTCGTAGTTCTTGAGGCCCGCGCCGAATTTTGCGTCGGGCAGAAAAAGATTCCACAGGCCTTCGGCCTTGGCTTTTTTGCGGACATCCTTGAGCGATTGCGGCTCGGTGTTGCCGCTCTCGCCCATCGCGCGCTGAACTTCCTTCTCGATTGGGAAGACGTATTGATCCATGAAGTCGGAGACGCGCTTGCGCAACTGTTCGGTCTTGGGGGTCAGCGAAAAGTCCATTTCGATCCTCTCGGGAGTGATGATTTGTATCGCAACAGGTAACCCAGATCGGGAGGAAATGAAAGCGAGAGGGAGCAGGATTCAGGCGGCGGGTTTGCGCATTACGTAGAAGACGTAGCCGTAGGCTTCGTGATACGCGCGGAAGAGATCGTGCTCGCGGCTTGCGTCGTCGAGGGTGGCGAGCACCTCGGGATTGTCGGCGTACTTTTCCCGGAGTTCCTCGACCCGGCGCTCGTTGGGACCGTAGTAGTTGTTCCACCAGTCCTGCGTCGGGAGCACGAAGCCGTCCATACTCACGAATCCGGCTTCTGCCACGAGCTGAGTGTTGCGCTCGATCGAGCCCATGCCGGGATAATTCCGCGCCCAATATTCGGCGGCTTCGGCCGGCGGATTCGGCACCAACCATGTGAGCTCGGATACCACGATCCATCCGCCAGGCCTCAGGAACCGGCGCCATGCGGTCAGACCGGCGGCGAATCCTTGTATATAGATGGCGCCCTCGGACCAGATCAGATCAAATGACCGGTCGCCGAAGTCCATGTCGAACATCGAGGTGTTGATCGTCGTAATGTGCGGCAGAACTCCCGCGGCGGCGGCGCGTTCGGTCAGTTCGTCGAGGAATCGCTGGCGGATATCGACCGCGACGATCCAGCCGCTGGTGGCGCGCGCCAGCTCGACCGTCTGCGCGCCGGGACCGCACCCAACGTCGAGGATTCGCGGAGCCGTTGGCAGCCCGCGCACCAGGCCGAGCGCGCGCAGGGTTGCCGCGGCGGAACCGGGCGCCTGTCGCGGCAGGCCCTCTGTCAATTCACGAAAAATACTCATCTCCCCCGTGGAATACTGCCGCATGCACTGGGGAGGACTCAAACGCCAGCAACGTCCGAAAGTAGCGTCAGTGGTGCGGCTTGTCGGCGGCGAATCGGATGCGAACGTAGTCGGCAAACCATTGGCCCCCGGCGTCGCAGAGCTTGGGACGCAGCGTTTCGCGAACCTCGTCGATAAAAGCTGGGCGGGCACTCGTCGCCAGCGGTGCCATGAAGCTCTGCGCAAAAGTTTCGAGCCATCCGTTGATTTCGGTCGGCAACGGAGTCGGACGAGGAATCAGTGCGATATACCTGACGGCGAATCCGCGGCGTGCGAGTCGCGCAGAGTAATCCTCGACGGTCGGGAAATACCACGGGTTGAGGGCGTCACCGTCGATGCCGCGGCGCCCAAGCGCCTCGATCAGAGCGCGCTTGATCGTCTCGACGCATCCGTGGCCGCCGAACTCTCCTACGAAGCGGCCGCTCGGCCGAAGCGCGCGCCATACGCCGTCGATCACGTCATCAGGCGGCTTCATCCAGTGGATTGCGGCGTTGCTGAACACGGCGTCGAACTCTGCGTCGAAGGCAAGCCGCTCGCCGTCGGCGACCCGTGCGTCAAGACCGAGGCGTCGGGCGGCTTCGATCTGCGGCGCGCTCGAATCGACACCGACGACGTCGCATCCCATGTTGGCGAGCTTTAGCGTGAGCGCGCCGTCGCCGCATCCGAGGTCGAGGATTCGTTCGCCTGCCTGAGGCGCGAGCAGCTCAACCACCGGCGCGCCGAGGTCGGAGACGAAGCGGGCATTGCGCGCGTACGCGTCGGGGTCCCAGCTCTGGTTGGTCGTAGTCATATACTTAACTATAGTTAATAATCTCCGCGATGCAACAGTCT
>NZ_DATDGQ010000344.1:0-56205 GCF_036522015.1 Binatus sp. (SeqCode) | reverse complement strand
GTGACGGTTCGTCGGCTTCCTTCTGGGCCCGTGTTTTATGCGCGGCGTAACGCCCCCCTTTTCCGAATCCCCAAGGAGGGGAGGACTCCGTCACTGGTGTCGCGCTTGGCCGGGAACCGGTCGCCGGTATCCGTCCGCGTCGGCGATGCTCGCAGCTTTGTGACGATGCAACCCTCCGACTGCTTGTCACGGGCTGTCGCGCCCGTCAGGCCAACCTATCGGCCCTCACCCTCTCAGGAGCGAAGCCCCTTGTGAGTTCGAACCCAACTCCCTCCGCCACCCTGGAGCTACCCCGTTTCGGTGGATAGTTTTGGGCTTGGGTGTTTAATGGTTTTGGCTGCCTCCGACTATTCGCATTAGTGTGGGTCTGATTCCAGCTTTTCGGCCTCACCCTTCATTTGCACTGAGGGTGAGGCCGGAAAGCTTAAAGGTTTTGGATCCGCGGCTGCGACGCCGTGCACCGCGCCGGCCGCCGTGTTTTTCGGCGGCCCAGCGGTGCGTGTGGCGGCCGCGCACCTCAAGGTTTGGTTTGCGTCGTCTGCATAGAAGCGTTCGTAATCGATCGGCGACTGGTAGCCGAGCGCGGAGTGGCGGCGACGCGGATTGTACCAGCCCTCGATGAAGTCGAAGGTTGCCATCCGCGCCTCGACCTGGGTCTTGAACCGGCGGCGCTCGAGCAGCTCACATTCCAGAGTGGCGAAAAAGCTCTCGCACATCGCGTTATCGAAACAGTCGCCCACCGAGCCCATGGAGGGTCGCAGTCCCGCCTCGTGGCAGCGTTGGCCGAAGGCGAGCGAGGTGTACTGGCAGCCCTGGTCGGAGTGATGAATCACTGCCGCGGGTCGGCGCTGTGCGAGCGCCATATTGAGCGCCGCTAACACCAGTTCCGTGCGCAGATGAGTTTCCATCGCCCACCCGACTACTCTGCGGCTGAACGCGTCGAGCACCACGGCCAGATACAGAAAGCCGGCCCAAGTGGGAATGTAAGTGATATCGGCGACCCACAACCGATCGGGTCCCGCCGCGCTGAAGTTGCGCTCGACCAGATCTGGCGCGGGCCGCGCGGCGCGATCCCGCGTGGTGGTGGTGATCCACTTGCGGCGGCTCACGCCATAGATGCCGGCCACCTCCATCAGCCGCGCGACCCGCTTGCGACCGACGCGGACGCCCTGCGCCGCCAGCTCGGCGTGAATGCGCGGCGCGCCGTAGGTTGCGCGCGAGCGTTCATGAACCGCCTGGATCTGCAGGCTCAGTTCCGCGTCGGCACGCGCTCGCTCCGAGCGCGGCCGTATACGCCACGCATAGTAGCCGCTGGTGGAGACTCCCAACACCCGGCACATCGTGGCAATCCCGTGCATGGCCTGATTCGCACTCACGAATTGGAACGCCGTGACGGCACTGAGCCGGTCTCCGTGGCGAACCAGGCCGCGGCTTTTGACAAAATCTCGCGCTCTTCGCGCAGTACCCGGTTCTCGCGCCTAAGCCGCGTCAGTTCTTCCCGCTCACTGCTGGTCAGTCCGTCGCTGCGCTCTCCCATATCCAGTTGCGCCTGTCTGACCCATTGCCGAATGCTCTCGACCGACGGTTCGAACTCACGCGCCAACTCCTTCAGCGACCGCCCAGCGCGCGCCAGTTCGACCATCCGCCGCCGATACTCGGCCGGGTAGGGTGGATGTGTTTTCGGCATCGCTCTCCTCCTTGCCTTCCTGCCAAACACACTCCACGAAACCGGGTCAACTCCAATACCGGCCAGACACCTTTCGTTTGCGAAAACTGGCAGTGCCGTCCGACACGATGCCGCGCTCGAAAGATCATAGAAGGATCCTTCGGTGTGGAGTGCGTCAATCTATGGAGATGAACTCGGTCGTCGACTCGACTGTACAACTGGCTCCTTGCGCGGGGCGACGGATGCCACTGCAGGAGCTGATAGCGGTCCGAAGATGTGGCGTACGGAGACAAAGAAAACCGGCACGAAAGGGATCGCAAGAAGAGTCGAAGCGAGCATTCCGCCGAAGACTACGGTGCCCAGTGACTGCTGGCTCGCGGCGCCGGCACCGGTGGCGGTCAACAGCGGAACCACGCCGAGAATAAATGCGAGCGAGGTCATAAGAATTGGCCGGAAGCGCCGACGGGTTGCTTCCACGGCGGCTTCGGCCGTTCCCATCCCTTGCGCCGCAAGGTCGCGCGCAAACTCGACGATGAGGATCGCGTTCTTCGCCGCCAGCGCAATCATCAGGACCAGTCCTATCTGCGTATAGAGGTCCACCGGGAACTTCCTGATGACCAGTGCGACAAGGATACCTACCAGAGCAGTCGGTACTACCAGGATAACTGCAATCGGATCGGTCCAGCTCTCGTATTGCGCCGCGAGAACCAGATAAACCAGCGTGATCGATAATGCAAAGATAAAATAGGCTTGACTGCCCGTTTGCTCTTCCTGATAGGCAAGTCCGGTCCATTCGTAACTCATGCCTGCGGGCAGCGTTTCATCGGCGAACTTACCCATCATGCTTAATGCCTGCCCCGAGCTATACGAGGGCATCGGAATTCCGGTCAGAATCGCAGCGGGATAAAGGTTGTAGCGCGTGACCAGCTCGGAGCCCAGCATTCTGCGAACCGAAACCAGTGCACCCAGCGGCACCATCTGGCCTTCCTTGTTCATTACATTCAGATTTTGTATGTCGGCCAGTGCGCGGCGATAGTCGGCCTCGGCCTGAACGCGGACCTGAAAGGCCTGGTTAAACTTGTTGAACTGATTTACGTAGGTCGAGCCGAGATAGGTCTGTAGCGTCCCGGAAACATCGTTGACCGGAACACCCAGGGACTCCGCCATTGTTCGATCGATGTTGAGATAAATCTGCGGGCTGTCATCGCTGAACGTGGTGAAGCCAAGACGCAGAAAGCCACCCACGCTCTGCGCTCGATCGAGCAATACGTGAGTCGCCTTCTGCAATTCGCGAAGTCCATTGCTCGCGCGATCTTCGACGACCATCTGGAAGCCGAACGCAGTTCCCAAACCAGGAATAGGAGACGGAGGCATCACATCGAATGAAGCTGTACGAATAGACTGGACCTTTTCCTGAATACTTTTAATTATTCCGGCCTGGGTCAGACCTGCTGGACGCTTGTTCCAGGCATCGTAGACGCAGAACACGGTGACGTAGTTCGAAACGTTGGCGGAGTCCAGCGCCGAGAATCCACCCATCGTGACCCAGCCCTTGATGCCGGGACTCTCCTTCAATATTGCGTTGATTCGATCGGAGACCTCTCTTACCCGGGGCTGGGCGGATCCTTCTGGAAGCTCAGCTGAGATTATGCAGTAACCCTGATCTTCGAGAGGCAATAGCGACGTCGGGTAGACCGAAAAGGCGAATCCGACCAAGAACAACACGGCGAAGAACCCTGCCACCATCTTGAAGGGACGGGCGACCATCCAGCTTACAAGTCCTATGTAGCGATCCTGGACTGCCACAAATCCTCGATTAAACTCGTCGTAAAACCAGTTGGGTTTGTAGTCCTTAGGCTTGGGTCTGAGATAAAGCGCACACTGTGTGGGCTTGAGCGTGAGTGCGTTGGCAGCACTGATAAGTGCGGTCGATGCGATCACCAGCGCGAACTGGCGAAACATCTGTCCGGTGATACCGGGCAGGAAGGAAGCCGGCAAGAAAACTGAAGTAAGAACCAGAGTGACGCCAAGAACCGGGCCGGTGAGCTCACCCATGGCCTTGATAGCCGAATCCTTGGGACTCAGTCCTTCTTCTATGTAGTGCGTACAGTTCTCGACGATGACGATAGCATCATCCACGACGATTCCGATCGCCAGGATGAGGGCGAATAGAGTCATCAAGTTGACCGAAAAACCGAGTAGTGCCATCGCCGCGAAAGCGCCTATGATGGTCACCGGCACAGTCGTGGCGGGAACCAGCATCGCGCGGAAGTTCTGAAGAAATATTACGATGACGATCAGAACCAGGATGCCTGCCTCGCCGAGCGTCACATACACCGCGTGAATTGCCTGACCGATGAAAACGGTAGTGTCATAGAGCGGAGTATATTTGAGTCCTTCCGGGAACGTGCTGCTCATCTTCGCCATCAGCCCGCGCACGGCGGTGGCCACCTGCAGCGAATTTGCGCCGGGCAGTGCATAGATTGCTATATGGCCTGCCTTCTTTCCGCTCAGATTGGAAAACAGCGTGAACTGCTGTTGGCTCATCTCGATCTTTGCAACGTCCTTGAGCCGCACTATCGACGCAGTCTCGCTTGGTTGGGCGCTGTTAACGGATTCTCCTACCAGTGACGGTGCGAGACGACTTTTGATAATGATGTTTTCGAACTCTTTCGGATCCGACAGGCGTCCCTGGGTGTTAACCGTGAACTGGAAGATCTGGTTCGATGGAACCGGCGGCCCTCCGATCTGACCCGACGCGACCTGGTTGTTCTGCGCCTGAATCGAGTTCTGTACATCGAGTACGGTCAGCCCGAAAGTCTTGAGCTTATCGGGATCGAGCCAGACCCTCATGCTATAGGCACCGGCGCCTATAACCTTGACTTGACCTACCCCTGGAATACGGGCGATAGGATTAACCAGGTTGATGGTGGCATAGTTGCTCAGGAAGGTCTCATCGAAGCGGTTGTCATCCGAGTAAAGGCTCTCCATCAGCAGGATGTTGGTGGTGACTTCCTTGACGTTTACCCCCTGATCCTTCACGGGCGAAGGCAGTTGCGAGAGCGATCCGTTGACCGCGTTCTGGACCAGCGCCAGCGAGGTGTCGAGATCGGTCCCGATCGTGAAGGAGACGGTCAGCGTATAACTTCCATCGCTGCCGCTGGTGGATTGCATGTAGATCGCGTTCTTCACGCCATTAACCGACTGCTCGATCGGTACACCCACTGTCTTGGCGACAGTCTCGGCGCTGGATCCAGGATAGTTCGTGGTTACCTGGATCGTCGGCGGCACGATAGGCGGATACTGTGAGACCGGCAGGGAATAGAGACAGACAAACCCAAGCAGGACGATGACTATTGCGAAGACGTTCGCGAGGACCGGCCGCTCAATAAAGAACTTCGACATTAGTTGGCCTTAGTGACGGCCGGCGTCCTGTGCTGTGCCTGGGATTGCAGTTCGGGATTGACTTCGCGCCCTGGAATAGCTTGCAGCAGTCCTTCGGTAACAACCTTATCCTGGGGACCCAAGCCTTCATCAATCACGAATTGCTGACCGAGCTCAGTGCCAGTCTTTACGCTTTTGCGCCGAACGATGTTCTGGCTATCTACAATCAGGACGTACTCGCCCTGCTCATCGAAGCTCACGGCAGTGGCCGGGATCAGCAGAGCCGGATGCTTCTCGGGCGAGACCACTCTGACCCGTACGAACAAGCCGGGAACTATCAACGAACCCGGATTGGAAAAGATGCCTCGCAACTGCAGTGTGCCCGTGGTCGGCGCGACGCTGAGTGAAGCGAAGTCGAGTGTCCCATGATGCGGATAGCCTTCCTCATCCGTGAGGCCGAAGTAGAACGGGATGGGCTGCGACGGGAGTTCGCCGCCAGAAGGTTGTTTCATGCGCCGGCGAATCTTGAGCAGTTCAGTTTCTGCAACCGTGAAATAGACGTACATGGGATCGACGCGGTTGATCTCGGCTAGCTGTGTGTTGGTGCCAGCTCCAACCAGGTTGCCGGGATTTACCAGGTGACGTCCCATCTGGCCATCAAAAGGGGCGCGCACTTCAGTGTAACCAAGGTTCAGTCGGTCCAGACTGGTCTGCGCCTGGGCACTGGAGAGACCGGCAGCCGCGGCCGCCCGCTCGTATTGCCAGTGATCCACTTCCGTCTGTGTGGCAGCGCCCTGCTTTTCAAGGCCGTTGTAGCGAGCCAGCTCAGTGGTCGAATGGAATAGAGCTGCCTTTTGCGTCGCGACCTGCGCCAATGCCTGTTGTAACTGATCCTTGTATTGTTGCTGTTGAATCGTGAACAGCAGGTCGCCCTTCTTTACAAGTGCTCCATCGGTAAAGTGGACCTTGTCCAGATAACCCTCGACGCGGGCGACCAGCGTCACAGAATCCACCGCTACCGTGTTGCCGGTAAAGTCGAGGTGATCCGCGACGTCCTGTGTAACCGGGGTCGCGACCGTAACGGTAGGAGGGGTGATGGTGGGGCCGCTCATCTTTCCGCATCCGGAAATTGCAATCGCCGCTATCAACAACGCACAATTTCGCAATCGGCACGTCCGCAAGCTATTCAATGAACTGGTCACCGGGTTCTCACCATTCGGGCGGCCGGATCAGCGACCCCTCATCCTTGGGTGACGGCACGCCTGGCGCGCGTGGCTGCAGGAGTTCTGGCGAAAGCAGAGTTCCCCAATTTGTGCGATTTGCCATCGTGGCCCGCACCTCTCGCGGCACAAAATCATTGCCCTCGCGAATCTGCCAACCGCCACCGAGTGCGCGATATGTCGCGATCAATGCCTGCGGAACGTCTCCCATCTCGATCGCGAGGCTGTTCTGCGCCTGGTAGAGGTTCTGCTCCGCCGTCAGCACGGTCGTGAAATCCAGGATGCCCTGGTTGTACTGGATCATCGCGATGTCCAAAGCCCCCTCCGCCGCAATCACGCTTTTCTTTAGAAAATCGACGGCAAGCCGCGAGTCCACAAACGCGATGATTCCGTTCTCGACTTCCTGCTGAGCCGTCAGTACCTGATTCTGATAGGTGATCTGAAGCTCCTGAAATTTCGCGTCCTGCACGCGAACGTTGTTGGTGATCTGCCCATAGTTGAGGATATTCCATTGCACGTTGGGACCGACATTCCACGCCAAGCTGCTTCCCGTGAAGACACTTGCCAGAGTGCCCCCCGATATCGTTGCCGCCACCGTCGAGATACTACCCGTTAAGTTGAAGGCGGGCAGCAGATCGGCCTTGACGAAACCTATCTGCGCGCATTGGGCGGCGGCCTGCAGCTCTGCCTTGCGAAGATCCGGTCGCCGCAAGAGCAGGTCCGCCGGGATACCAACCGCGACCTTGTCCGGCGCACTAGGAATCTCCGAATTGCCAGCCAGGTATTGGTCCAGTGTTCCAGGCGGCATCCCCAGCAGCACCGACACGGCGTTCTTGGTCTGTTGCAGTTGAAGATCGAATTGCGGGATTGATGCCTGCGTCGTATCAAGAACGTTCTCCGACTGATAGACGTCGCGCTTGGTCGCCGCGCCGCCGCGATACTTTGCGAGCGCGATCTTGTACGCATCTCGTTGCCGCACCACGTTGTCGCGCGCAATCATGATCTGCTTTTCGATTGTTCGGATTTGTACATAGTCACTGGCAACGTCACCGGTCAGCGTCACCAGCACATCGTCATAGTCAGCAACCGACGCCAGGAACGAGTCGTCGGCCGTCTCGATTCCGCGACGTAACTTTCCCCATACGTCCAGTTCCCAACCTGCCTGGGCGCCGAATGAATCCGACCAGTAAGTGTTGCTGAGAAGATGGTACGGAACCGAAATAGGAAGCCGGTTGTAGCTGACCGACGCTCCCACCGACTGCTGTTGCGGGAAGAATTCGCCGATAGCCACACCCAGTTGCGCTCGAGCTTCGAGCACGCGTACCCCGGCTGTCATCAACGTCAGGTTCTGCCGATATGCGATGTCAATCAGCCGCAACAGTACTGGATCATTGAATACCGACCACCAATCCCGATACTCCTGCCGTGCCGTATCGACCGACGCCTCGCCGCCCTCCATCCAAACTTTGGCGACGGGCGCGGGCGGCGGCCTGTAGTCCGGGCCGATCATGCAGGCGCCGGCAAGTGCGCTGAGCCCGAGCGCCATCAGCCGAACCAGACCGACAAGGCTTACTGATTCTCGGCGCTTGCGTGGTGAATTCTTCAGCATCCAGACGATCCAAAGCGGGCGATCAGGACGATGGCGTGAGGGGCAGCGAAAAGAAAGCCGGGATTTCCTTTTGACTTTCAAAACACACGATTCCTTCCACCTCACCGATCTCAGTGTCAAGCCGCGACCTGGGGACGATCGCGGCAGGCTCCCGCATTCGCGGGTGAGTCGGGTTCGAGCCCTTCGATTGCCACGCACGGCGACTCCGCTACTCTTGGGAACGGCACTTCACACATTGATTCCTGCCCTCTCCGCGCAGCCACTTTATCAGCAACCCAACAATCCGCCGCCCAGCCGGCAACAGCAGTGGCGCGACTTTCCGCAGCTCACCAGTCAACAGGCTCCGCGTCAGATGGCCTCGGCTAGAACCGGCCACTTAGCATAGGCGAGCTCTCTCAAACGGGCACCAGTCTTCACCAACCGCTGCTGCACGCGGGTCAGCGAACGGTTGCTGATCGGGGCGCTCAGAACCAGTCGCCGCCACAAGTTGTCGAGCCTGTAAGCGATCGACTGAGGTGCAGCGGGCAAGGGCGAATCTGCGTTGTCGTTTGGATGCGATCGGCAAAATTCCAAATCACAACACCCTGGCGAACCAGAAGGCGAACGAACGCTCGAATCTAACTCGCGGGGCTAGCGGCCGCACCAATCGCCGCCCATCGCGTGGCATCCCGCGGCGCCTTGCCCAACTCCGCTCCGGTACCAAGTCCGATGAGATGCTCCGGATGTCGACTTCTGTCGCAAAGCGACGAACTACGGTAAGGTTCGCGTCGCCGCGGACACGTTGAAGGACGCGCTGGGCTTCATGTTCAACGGCAAGCGCTATCGATCGCTATCAGAAGTCGCGCGCGAAATCACCGGCGCGCACTGGTCCGGCCCTCTGTTCTTCGGCCTCAAGACTTCGCGCAAGGAGCAGCAGGATGGAACCCGGTAGACCCAAAACGCTGCGATGCGCAATCTATGCGCGCAAGTCATCGGAGGAAGGGCTGGAGCAGGACTTCAATTCGCTTCACGCTCAGCGCGAGGCCTGCGAATCGTTCATCCTAAGTCAGCAAGGTGAAGGCTGGCGGCTGATCAAGACCCACTACGACGATGGCGGGCTTTCCGGGGGAACTATGGAACGGCCTGCTCTGCAGCGCCTGCTCGAGGACATTCGGCAGAAGTTGGTAGATGTGGTCGTGGTCTACAAGGTCGACCGGCTCACCCGAGCGCTTTCAGACTTCGCCAAGATGGTCGAGGTATTCGATTCCAACGCCGTCTCGTTTGTGGCGGTGACACAGCAGTTTAACACGACGACCTCGATGGGACGGCTGACGCTCAATGTCCTGCTGTCGTTCGCCCAGTTCGAGCGTGAAGTAACTGGCGAGCGGATCCGCGACAAGATCGCAGCCTCCAAGCGCAAGGGCATGTGGGTGGGTGGCCTCGTCCCGCTCGGTTTCGATGTCCGTGATGGAAAGTTGGACATCGTGCCTTCCGAAGCGAAGACAGTCCGGCGGATCTTCCAGCGCTACTCTGAACTGGGCAGCGTCCGACTGTTGAAAGACGAATTGGATCGGCAGGGAACCCGCTCCAAAATCCGGAGCGCCAAGAACGGGAAGAGATCCGGCGGAGCGTCGTTTTCTCGCGGCGCGCTCTACACGCTCTTGCGCAACCCAATCTACATCGGCCAAGTCCGACACAAAGGGACACGACACCTGGGTTTGCATAAACCGATCATCGAACGTGCTCTCTGGAACCAGGCCGAAGCGCTGCTCCATGCACATGCAGGGAGGTCGCGCGGAAAGACAACTAAGTCGATGCCAAGCCCGCTCATGGGCAAGCTCTTCGATGAATCGGGAGCGCCCCTGACGCCGAGCCATGCTGTGAAAGGGACCCGCCGCTATCGCTACTACGTCTCCCGGAGCTTGATTACCGGTTTGGCTGAGCAAACCGAAAGAGGCTGGCGGGTTCCAGCGGCTGAGCTTGAACACAGCGTCGCCAACGCTATGCGAACCATCCTGGACGACCGCGCGGGACTAGTGGCCGAGATCGACCGCCCCGACTGGAGCACGGCTCAGATACGATCGATGCTTGATGTGGCCAAGTCCTTCAGCGAGCGTCTTCGGTCCGAGTCCCCAGCCGCGGAGTCGTTGGCGCTTTTAGTTGATCGGGTCGAGTTGCGCGACGAGTACATTAGACTCTGCATCAAGCTCCCGGTGGAATCTTCGGCGACACTCAACGGTCACGGTCTAACCCATATGACCCTCGACCGCACGATCCCAATGCACATACGCCGACGCGGGGTTGAGATGAAGTTGATCATCGGAGGCGGTCTGGAAACCTCTCGCGGAAACGATCCTGCGCTGGTGAAGCTGATCGCCAGAGCTCGCCGTTGGTTCGGCGATCTGATTAGCGGAAGAGCTGCTTCGATGGCCGACATCGGGCGGCGAGAAAAAGTCACCACACGCTACGTCAGCCGCGTGGTCCGCTTCGCCTTTCTCGCTCCGTATGTCGCCGAGCAAATCTTCGAGGGTCGCCAGCCGCCCGAGTTTACTGCCGAATCACTGCTGCGAAGGCGATCGGAACTGCCATTGGCCTGGTCCGCCCAGCGCAAACTCCTTGGGTTTCTAGCCTAACCCCACCTTCCGGCCTCGACGGCACCCACACCAAAGTCCACCGCCAAAATTAGAAACAGAGAGAATCTCGACCAAAACGTCGTGAGCTGATCGACGTTAGCTCTCTACGGCTCGTACCGAGCGCGTAAACGCCACGCCACGCGCGGATTTGCCGCTATCTCCTATTTGTAGGTAAATAGTACAGACTGTGTGGCGGAGAGGGGGGGATTCGAACCCCCGAGACCCTTTCGAGTCTACACGCGTTCCAGGCGTGCGCCTTAAACCGGGCTCGGCCACCTCTCCGCGCGCGAACTTGCGATTATGCATCACGCAAACCCGCGGAGCCAGTTCGCCGGCTCTCAGGTCTGCGCTAGCCAATCATCCGCCGCATTCGAAAGTCTTTAAACAACTCGCATTTCGCGAGCAGTTTTGCCTTTCGCGAGCCGATGCCGCTCGGGCTGCGGAATTTTCCCAGCAATCGCAACATACAGTTTCGGGCACGGCTCTTGCGTGATTAAGTGACTGCTTAATACAATTAAGCATCTACATAATGGGGAACCGAATGACCATGCCACAGCAGCGCGATTTGAATCGCACGCGGGAACAGATCATGGCGGCAGCACAGAAAGAATTCGCGGCGCATGGATTTGCCGGCGCGCGAACTGACGCGATCGCCCGCCGTGCGCGCGTCAATGAGCGCATGATTTTCTATTGCTTCGACTCCAAAGAGGGGCTTTATCGGGCCGTACTCGCGCAAAAGATGTCGGCCAAGACGGCCATCCTCGAATCGACGCCGGACGAGGATTTCACCTGCAGCCTGGTCAACGGGTTTGCAGAGAGTTGTGACGATGTCGATTCGCTTCGGATGTGGCAGTGGGAGGCGCTCGACAGGAGTAACCGCAAACTGGTCGCCGAAGAGGAGCGTCGAACCTACCTCCAGGCCGAGGTTGATCGCTGGCGGCGGGCGAAGGCTGGTGGAACCTTACCGCCGGACGCTGACGAAGAAATGTTGTTGCTCGCCAGCGCGGCGTTGCGCGCGTTTCCGCTGGCGATGCCGCAGGCCACCTCGCTGATTACCGGCATGGACCCGCTCGATCCTGAGTTTCGGCGGAGATGGACTGCCTGCCTGGAATGGATCGGGCAGCGGCTGTTCGCTCCCGCCGTCAAAAGTGGCGAAGCGCTCAAGCGCGACAAGGCAGAAGAGAGATCGAAGGCCGGGAAACGCTCCCTGTCACATGCGGCGGCCGGTGGTGGCCGCAATCAGGAATTATAAACTCACAGTCACAAGCGATCACAGGTAGTTTGTATGAATCGCATTCAATTGCGCCAATTTCGATTGGCGATCGCGTTCTTTGTATTGGCAGTGGTACTTCTTCCGGGCTGCAAACGAGTGGTTGCCACGCCGGCGCCACCGCCGGCGTCGGTCACGGTAAGCCAGCCGGTTCAGCGCGAGGTGGTCGGTGGGATCAATACAGCGCATATCTCTCATCCCCGAAAACGGCCACTGTCAGCGCGCGGGTTGGGGGCTTATAGAAGAGGCGCCTTTCCAGGAGGGTGCAATTGTCCACGCGGGCGACCTGCTGTTCAGGATTGACCCGCGTCCGTTCCAGGCTGATCTCGACAACAAGAAAGCCGCAGTCGCTCAAGCCAGAGCGACCGCGGTCAAAGCGAAGGCTGACTTCGGCCGGTCCGTCGAGCTGATTAAGGCTCAGGTCATTGCACCGTCGGATTTCGATACTACCAAAGCCTCTTACGGGGAGGCGGCGGCGTCGCTGGATGCGGCCGAGGCAGCGCTGGAGACCTCGCGCCTCAATCTCGAGTGGACGGAGGTGCGGGCTCCTATCACGGGCCGCGTCAGCCGAATGAACGTGACGGTCGGTAACCTGGTCAACGGCGGTTCCGGACAGGCCACCGCACTGACGACCATCGTCTCGATCGACCCGCTCTACGCCTACATCAACGTTCCCGAAAGCGCGGCGCTGCGTTACCAGGAACTGGCCCTGAAGGAGAACAAGGGCAACATTGCGGGAGCAAACGTTGCATGTTCCCTGCAACTGGAAAACGAGACGAATTTTCCGCATCAGGGCGTGATCGATTTTGTCGACAACCAGGTGGACGTGAACACCGGCACGCAGCAGATCCGCTGCGTGTTCGCCAACCCGACGACCATCATGACGCTGGGGCTCTTCGCCCTCACGCGCATCCCGGCCAGCGGACGTTACAATGCGCTGCTGATTCCCGATGCGGCGGTGAACACCGACCAGGACGAGCGCTACCTGCTGATCGTCGGCGCCAACAACGTCGTGCAGCAGCGGCCAGTCAAGCTGGGCGCGTTGTTCGGCACCTTGCGATCGATTACCGACGGCCTGAAACCGGGTGAGAGGGTTATCGTCAACGGAATGCAGTTTGCGCAGTCTGGCGCGAAGGTCGTCCCGCACGAAGTGCCGGTTTCCACCCAATCGCTCGACGCAATGGAGAGTGACACGACGCGGTCGCCGATCGCGCAGACGCCGCCCGACATGCGCACCGCGTCCAAGGCAGATTTGCAGCCTGCCTCGAAGGTGCGTCAATGAAGATCGCACATTTCTTCATTGACCGTCCGGTCTTCGCGATCGTCCTGTCGCTGGTCGCGCTCATCGCCGGTTCGATCGCGATGTTCACGCTGCCAATCGCGCAATATCCGCAGATCGCGCCGCCGACCGTGACCGTGGCTGCTACCTACCCCGGCGCCAACGCCGAAACCGTCGCGAAGACTGTCGCCACGCCGCTCGAGGAATAGATCAACGGCGTCGAGAACATGCTGTACATGTCCAGCCAGTCCACCAATACCGGGAACCTGAACTTGACGGTGACCTTCAAGGTTGGCACCAACCTCGACGTGGCGCAGGTACAGGTGCAGAACCGGGTGGCGATCGCGCTGCCGCAGCTTCCGCCCGAGGTGCAGCTTGAGGGGATCATCGTCAAGAAGGCGTCGCCGGACATCACGCTGGCGCTCGCGTTCTTCTCGCCCGACGGGTCGCACGATTCGATCTTCCTCAGCAACTACGTGACCCTCCAAGTGAAGGATCAGATCACCCGGCTGCCCGGCGTCGGCGATACCAACCTGTTCGGCGTGCGCGACTACTCGATGCGGCTGTGGCTCAATCCGGACGAGATGGCGGCGCGCAACATGACTGCGGGCGACGTCGTCAACGCGGTCAAAGAGCAGAACATCCAGGTGGCTGCCGGAATCGTCGGCGGGCCGCCGCTCCCCAAGGGTACCTCCGCGTTCCAGTATACGTTGAACGCGCAGGGCCGGCTGACGGATCCGTCCGAGTTCGGCGACATCGTCGTCAAGGTGGGCGCCGACGGCCGCATCACGCGCTTGAAGGAGATAGGCCGCGTCGAACTCGGCGGCGCCGACTACGGCACGACGGTTGACTACAACGGGCACCCTGCGGTCGCGCTGGCCGTTTTCCAACTGCCGGGCACCAATGCGATCGACACGGCCAACGTGATCTACGCCAAGATGAAGGAGCTGAAGAAGCGCTTTCCTCCCGGCGTGGATTACGCCGTCGCGCACGACACGACGCCCTTCGTTCGCGAGAGTATCCACGACCTGATCAATACGCTGCTCATCGCGATCAGCCTGGTGGCGCTGGTGGTGCTCGTGTTTCTGCAGAGCTGGCGCGCGTCGCTGGTGCCGATTCTTGCGATCCCGGTGTCGCTGGTCGGCACCTTCGCGGCGATGTAGCTGGTTGGATTCTCGCTGAATATGCTGACGCTGTTCGGGCTGGTGCTGGCCATCGGGATCGTGGTGGACGACGCGATCGTCGTGGTCGAGAACGTACAGCGCTGGCTCGACGAGGGTGAAAGCCCGCGCGACGCCGCGTTCAAGGCAATGGACGAGGTCACACCCGCCGTCATCGCGATCGCGTTCGGCCTCTCCGCAGTATTCGTTCCGGTCGCTTTCATTCCAGGTATCACCGGCCGGTTCTATCAGCAGTTCGCGCTGACGATCGCGTTCTCGACGCTACTCTCGGCCTTCATCTCGCTGACGCTTAGCCCCGCGCTGTCGGCGCTGCTGCTCAGGCCCCACGACGCCAAACAAGACTGGCTGACGAAGGCGCTCGACCTCGCGCTCGGCTGGTTTTTCCGGCTGTTCAACCAGGGCTTCGAGCTGGCCAACCAGTGGTACATCAAGGCGCTGCACTACGTGGTCCGCTATGGGGTGATCACGCTGATTGTTTACGTCGGGCTGGTTTACCTCGCCTACGGCATGTTCAAAATCGTGCCCACCGGATTCATTCCGACCCAGGACCAGGGCTACCTCATAGTGAACGTTCAGATGCCGGACGCGTCGTCGATCGACCGGACCGACGGAGTGATGACGCAACTGGCGGACCTGGCGATGAAGACCAGGGGAATTCGGGACGCGTTCGCGGTTTCCGGTTTCTCCATCCTGACCGGCGCCAACTCATCGGCGGCCGGACTGTTGTTCCTGCACTTGACGCCGTTCGCTGAGCGCGCGGGCAAGGCCGATCTGACTGCGGCCGCGATCCCGAAGCGGCTCACGCAGCGAGTCGCCACGGTGGAAGGCGGGCAGGCGGCTGTGCTGATGCCGCCGGCAGTCAGCGGAATTGGAAACGCCGGCGGATTCAAGATGCAGGTCGAAGACCGGTCCGGCAGCGCAACGCCCCAACAACTCCAGGCCGCGACTCAACATCTGATCGACGCGGCTCGCAGCCGCCCCGAGTTGAGCAGGTTGTTCTCGACCTTCCGCGCGAGCGTCCCGCAGATTTACGTCAACGTGGATCGCGTCAAAGCCAAGCAGCAGAACGTGGCGGTCACGGACGTTTTCCAGGCGCTGCAAGTGTATCTCGGCGGGTTCTACATCAACGATTTCAACTATCTCGGCCGCACCTGGCACGTGATGGCGCAGGCCGACGCTCCGTTCCGCGCCAACGTCGCACAAGTGGCGCTGCTCAAGACACGCAATGCCGCGGGCCAGATGGTTCCATTGGGTGCGATCGCCGAAATGAAGGACATCATCGGTCCGGATCGGATCCAAAGATACGATTTGTACGAATCAGCCGACATCATCGGCGCCAACGCACCCGGCTACAGCAGCGGACAGGCCATCGCCGCGATGGAGGATGTCGCGGGCGCGCAGCTTCCCAGGCAATACAACTACGAGTGGACCGACTTGGCCTTCCAGGAGAAGGCGGCAGGCGGCCTGGCGTTCCTGATATTCCCGCTCTGCATCCTGTTCGTATGGCTCACCCACTCGGCGGAATACGAAAGCTTTGCGCTCTCGACGGCGATCATCCTGATCGTCCCGATGTGTCTGCTGTGCGGCATTACCGCGGTCTGGGCCCGGCATATGGACAACAATATTTTCACCCAGATTGGGTTCGTGGTGCTCGCTGGTATGAGCGTGAAGAACGCCGTGCTGATCGTCGAGTTTGCCAAGCAGCAGCAGGAGCATCACCCGGACATGAAAGCTGCCGACGCCGCGATCGAAGCTGCTCGCCTGCGCCTGCGGCCGATCCTCATGACCAGCTTCGCGTTCATCTTCGGCGTGATTCCGCTGATCATCGCCACCGGCGCCGGCGCCGAAATGAGACAGGCGCTCGGCACGGTGGTGTTCTTCGGGATGATCGGCGTGACGTTCTTCGGCGTCTTCCTGACCCCGGTGTTCTATACGGCCATCCGCTACTTGACCGACCGTCAACCCGCGCCCGCCGAGACGCCGCTCAGAAGCGTTCCCGCGTATGCCGTCAGCGGAGAGAGAAGGGCGGCCGGAGGCGCGCATCGGTAGCCCGACGGATTGCGGACAGGCCCGCATACTTGCCAACGCTCGCCAGTCGCGGGAATATGAGCAGATATCAACCATCGGGCGGTGTCCTTTAGATGCGGCCCCACCAAGGAGTTCAAGATGCGAGAAGCGGTAATCGTATCCACCGCCCGCACACCGATTGGGAAAGCCTATCGCGGTGCTTTTAACGACCTCGAGTCGCCATCGATGGCGGCGCCGGTAATCAAAGAGGCGGTTTCACGTGCGCGCCTGGAACCCGCTGAAATCGACGACGTGATCATGGGCGCTGCGCTCCAGCAGGGAACGCAAGGCTTCAACGTCGCCCGCCAGTGCGTTATCGCAGCGGGATTGCCGGTCAGCATCGCGGGCCAGAGTGTTGACCGCCAATGCTCGTCGGGCTTGATGAGCATCTCGATGGGCGCCAAGCAGATCATCGCCGACGGCATGCAGGTAGTGGTGGCCGGTGGCGTCGAATCGATAAGCCTGGTTCAGAACGCGCACATGAATGCTTTTCGCCAGGCCGATCCGATCGTGCTGAAGCGCGCGCCCGCGATCTACATGGCGATGATCGATACCGCCGAAGTGGTTTCGAAGCGCTACAAAATCTCGCGCGAAGCGCAGGACGAATATTCCTTCAAGAGTCAGCAACGGACGTTTGCAGCGCAGGAAGCCGGCCGCTTCAACGACGAGATCATTTCGACCACGGTCACCAAGCGCTTCGACGACAAGAAGACCGGCGAGACGATCAAGCAACAGGTCACGCTCGAACGCGACGAATGCAACCGCCCCGGCACCACGCTCGACGGCTTGGCGTCGCTGCCTCCCGTCAAGGGACCTGGCGGCTTCATCACCGCCGGCAACGCCAGCCAACTCTCCGACGGCGTCTCGGTCTGCGTGCTGATGGAGCGCAAACAGGCCGAGCAGCGCGGGCTGAAACCGCTCGGCATCTATCGAGGCATGGCGGTGGCGGGCTGCGAGCCCGACGAGATGGGAATCGGACCGGTGTTCGCGGTACCCAAACTGCTGGAGCGCAATGGACTTCGGATAGCTGACATCGGCTTGTGGGAACTCAACGAGGCGTTCGCGTGCCAGGTGATCTACTGTCGCGACAAGCTCGGTATTCCTGACGAGCTGCTCAACGTCAATGGCGGCGCGATCTCGATCGGACATCCTTACGGGATGAGCGGCTCGCGGATGACCGGGCATGCGCTGATCGAGGGCAAGCGGCGCCGCGCCAAATACGTGGTGGTCACGATGTGCGTCGGTGGCGGCATGGGCGCCGCGGGGTTATTCGAAGTGGCTTGAACCGGCACGCCGTGAGACCGGCGTGTGGCCCGGATCTGTCCTTACCCGCATGAGGTGTTTGCCTCGTTGTGCGTACTGCGCGCCGGGGGTACGCTCTTGGTCGTGCGCGTTTTCGCTTTAATACTTGTCGCTCTGCTGCTTCCGATGAGCATGAGTGCGCCGTCCGCGACCGCCTGTGCCTCAACGACGTGCTGCGGCGCGACGTGTCCGAGCAGTGCGCCGGTGAATCAGGTTAGTTGCTGCCAGACGTCGCCGGCGCCGGATCGGGCGATCAGCCAGTCGCGAAGCACGCAGCAACTCTACTCAATCGGAAATATGCCCGTCGTCGCGATCATGGCTACGAATTCACGCGTTCGAAGTATCGCAATCAGTCACGGCTATTCGCCGCCGGACCGGCTCCTTTCAATTGCACTGCTCTGCTCCCGTCAGATCTGATCCTTCCAAACGCGCGCGCGAGTTGATCGGCGGATGAGTCGCATCCGCTGCTGACGCTTGCGCGCGGCCTGCTCACTTCGATTCGAAAATACGTTTTGCAGCTACGAGCTGCGCCGCGATCAGCGCGGCCGGAAGGTTGGATTTTGTGAAACGACATATTCGCCGCTCAGCGGCGCGAAATTTAATCGCCACGCTATTTGCCGTCGCAATTCTGGCCGCCATTTCGCCGATGGGGCACGCACAGGAAGGTACTGGTACGATTGATGGTTCGGATCGACTTCGAGCACTCGTCGACGAGGCACTTACTCACAGCCCCGTAGTGCTCGCCGCGCGGAGCCATTGGCGAGCTCAAACCAAGGTGCCGATCCAGGCCTCGACGCTGCCTGATCCGGAGGTGTCGCTTCAGCATTTCACGGTCGGGAGTCCGCAACCCTTTTCAGGCTATGAGACCAGCGACTTCTACTATACGGGGTTCGGCGTTTCGCAGGACATTCCGGGTCCCGGCAAGCTTCGCCTGCAGAAGTCCGAAGCCGAAAAGGACGCCGACTACTCCCGGCATCGCTATGAAGCCGCCGAGCGCGCGGTCGAGGAAAAAGTCAGGGAGATTTACTACGAGCTGTTCTATCACTCCAGGACGCAGGCGATTCTCGATCACAATCAGGATGAGCTGAAACAGATCCAGGAGATCGCTGGAGCGCGGTACCGCCTCGGACAAGGTCTGCAGCAGGACCTGATCAAAGCACAGCTTCAGACAACTGAGCTCCTGAAGGAGCATGCGATGCATCATCAGGAGGAGGACACGGAACAGCTCCAGCTCAAGCAGTTGCTTGGGCGCGATCCCGACTCGCGCAATATCGACATCGGGGAAGTCAAAGCTACGCAGCTCCAGCTCGACCCGTCGCAGCTCTCGCAGCTGGCCGACAGCGGTTCACCGGACCTCGCCGCGGATCGCGCGATGGAAGAGCGCAGCGCGGAAGCCTTGAAGCTCGCGCATCAGGGCTACTGGCCGGACTTCACCGTCGGATATTCGTTCGAAAAAACCGGCCCCGGCTTCAGCGACTACTACATGCTGAGTCTGGGCGCGAAGGTTCCGCTCTATTTCTGGCGCAAGCAGACGCCCGCGATCGAGCAGGCCGCGCTCGAAGCCGAGTCCGCGCGCGAGCAGGTCCGTGCAACTCAGCTGCAGATTTCCTCGGACGGAGAAGGCAGCCTCGTTGCGATGCGCACGGCGGAACGGATCATGTCGATCTATCGCGACGGCCTGATTCCGCAGGCCGAAAGCTCGCAAGCCTCGGCGATGTCCGCGTATCGAGTCGGCAAAGTCGATTTTCAGACGCTGCTCTCGTCGGTGCTCGATTTGCAGAACCTTCGCCAGGAGTACTACCGCAGCCTCGCCGACCACGAGATCGCGATTGCAAAAATCCAGCAGGTAATCGGTGACCGAAGATGAATCACAACTCATCGCAATCGCGATTCCGCGCTGTTTCCCTGACGCTCGGCTTGATGTTCCTGGCGGCGACTGTCGCGTACGGCTCTGACTCTCAGCTCGCACCAATCCGGATCACGCCCGAGCGGCGGCAATTGATCGGGCTCAAGTTCGCAACCGTGATGCGCAAGGATGTGAGCGATCGGCTCGAGACCACCGGCAGCATCGAGGCCGACGAACGCCTGCAAGGCTACGTGCAGACGCGTTTCGCCGGATGGATCGAGCAGGTGTTCGCCAATACCACCTATCAATACGTCCACCGGGGACAGCCGCTGTTTACGATTTACAGCCCCGACCTTATGAGCACCGAGAGCGAATATCTGCTGGCAATCGAGGCGCGCAAGCGCGTGAAAGATAGCGCGGTCGCTGGCGTAACTGACGATGCATCATCGCTGGTCGATTCCGCCGCGGAGCGTCTCAAGCTCTGGGGAGTTTCGCCGCGCGAGATCGCTCGGCTGGAGCGCGAGCGCACCGTGCGTCGCGCCGTCGAAATCGACTCGCCCATGAGCGGATATATCGTCGAGCGCAACGCATTGCCCAACATGTACGTGCAACCAGACACCCGTTTGTTCACGATCACAGACCTGTCGAAGGTCTGGATCTATGCGGCGGTATTTCAAAACGAGATCGGCAAGGTCCGTCCGGGCGATCCCGCAACTGTCAGCGTCGATTCCTACCCGGGCCAGAACTTCGATGGGCGCGTCGATTTCATCCAGCCGCAGATCGATCCTATGACCCGCACCGCCAAAGTCCGATGCGAGTTCAACAACCCCAAAGGTCAGCTCCTTCCGGGGATGTTTGCGCATGTCGCGCTCGACCTACCGATGGGCGAGCAAACCGTGATCCCTGACACCGCGGTTCTGCGCACCGGCACGCACAACGTTGCCTTCATCGATCGCGGCGACGGCTATCTCACTCCCGCTGAGATCGAATTGGGACAGCATGTAGGCAACGAATTCATCGTGCTCAAAGGACTCGCGCCGGGTCAGCAGATCGTGAGCTCCGCGAATTTTCTTATCGACTCGGAAAGCCAGTTGCAGGCGGCCGCAGGAGCATTCGTACCGCCTCCGCCGGGAGTAGGCGCGAACGCCGTAGGACCCGCGGCTGAAGCGATCCCGCAGGCGAGCATCGAGTTCTCCAGCGACCCGAATCCGATGGTGCGCGGGCACAACAAGGTGATCCTCACGCTGCGCGATTCCAAAGGCGCGCCTATCACCGGTGTGCAAGTGACAGTGTCCTTCTACATGGCGGCGATGCCCGCGATGGGAATGGCGGCTATGCGCGCGCAAGGCACCGCAGTTGATCAGGGGAACGGCACCTACTCCGCGAATATCGAACTGCCCAGCGGTGGCACCTGGAGCCTGACTATAAATGCGTCGAAGCAAGGCCAGCCGATCGCGACCAAGCAGATCGACGTGTCGGCCAGCGGCTCCATGGCGATGTGAGGTAAGACGCGTGATCGAAAGAACTATCGACTGGTGTAACGAGAACCGCTTCATTCTGTTCTTCGGCGTGCTCGCGTTGGTGCTTGCGGGCGTCTGGTCGCTCAATCGAATCCCGCTCGACGCGCTGCCGGATATCTCCGACGTCCAGGTAATCATCCACACCGAATGGATGGGACAGCCGCCCAATCTGATCGAGGATCAGGTGACCTATCCTATTGTGACCGCGATGCTGGCAGCGCCTCACGTCAAGGCGGTCCGCGCGCAAACGATGCCCAACGACTCCTATGTGTTCGTCGTGTTCGAAGACGGCACCGATATCTATTGGGCGCGCAGCCGGGTGCTGGAATATCTCGAGCAGATAACCGGCAAGCTTCCCACTGGTGTCAATCCCATGATCGGGCCGGACGCAACAGGCGCGGGCTGGGTTTACGAATATGCTCTTATCGACAAGAGTCATACACACAGTCTCGCCGACCTCCGCAGCTTGCAGGACTAGAACATCCGCTACGCGCTCGAGACCGTGCCGGGGGTTTCCGAAGTAGCCACCATTGGCGGTTTCGTGAAGCAGTACCAGGTCAAGCTCGGTCCGAACCGATTGCTGGCGCTCAAGGTACCGCTGCAAACAGTTATCGATAAAATCCGGGACAGCAACGGTGAAGTCGGTGGACGCGTACTCGAGATGTCGGGCGCAGACTACATGATCCGCGGCCTCGGCTACGTCCACTCGGTGGCAGACCTAGAAGAAATATCCGTCGCCACCAACAACGGCACACCGGTATTGATAAGAGACTTAGGCGTGGTCAGTCTTGGTCCCGACTTGCGCGAGGGCGCCGCGGAGTGGAACGGCGACGGCGAGACGGTTGGGGGTATCGTCGTGATGCGCTATGGGCAGAACGCCCTCACCGTTATCGACGGCGTCAAGCAGAAGCTCGCTCAGATTCAAAAGACTCTGCCGCCCGGCGTCGAGATCGTCGCCGCATACGACCGTTCTGGACTCATCCAGGCATCGATCAACACCTTGAAACGGGACCTGCTCGAAGAGGCGATAATTGTAAGTCTCGTCATCATCATTTTCCTCTTCCATCTGCGTTCCGCCTTTATCCCGATTCTCACGCTGCCAATCGCAGTCATCGCGACCTTCATTCCGATGTACTATCTGCAGATCAGCTCTAACATCATGTCGCTCGGCGGACTGGCGCTGGCGATAGGTGTGCTGGTTGACGCTTCGATCGTGATGGTCGAGAACGGCTATCGGCACTTATCGGAGGCGCAACACCAGGCGTCGCTGAGAGGCGACTCAGTTTCCTCATCCGAACGGCAGCGAATCCTGCTATCGGCTGCGAAGCAGGTCGGACGCCCGATTTTCTTTTCGCTGATTATTATCGTCGTCTCGTTCCTGCCGGTGTTCCTGCTCGAGTCGCAGGAGGGCCGGATGTTTCGGCCGCTGGCCTACACCAAGTCCTTTGCGATTGGCTTTTCTTCGGTTCTAGCGATCACCGTGGTCCCGGTGCTGATGGTGCTCCTTATTCGCGGCAAGCGTTTGCGACCCGAAGAGGAAAACCCAATCTCGCGTTTGTTCCAGTCTATCTATTTGCCGATCATCCGATGGTGCCTGCGTCACCGCGTGTTGACGATCGCCGCCAACGCGATTTTCCTGCTGCTTACAATTCCACTGTTGTTCAAAATAGGCAGTCAGTTCATGCCGCCGCTGTATGAAGGATCGAGTCTCTACATGCCGACCGCCCTTCCTGGAATTTCCATCTCGTCGGCGGTTGACCTGATGCAGAAGCAGGATCAGATCATCCGAACCTTTCCCGAGGTTGAAAGCGTGTTCGGCTCGGTAGGACGCTCAGATAGCGCGACCGACAACGCACCGCTCGATATGTACGACACGACGGTCATGCTCAAGCCGCGCGAGCAATGGCGCAAGGGCGTGACTTACGATTCCCTTATCGCCGAAATGGACGACCGGTTGCATTTTCCCGGCCTATCGAATTCCTGGACGATGCCGGTCGAGAACCGACTCGACATGGAGTTGACCGGGATCAAAACACCGGTAGGACTCAAAATTCAGGGGCCCGACGTCGATAGGATTCAACAGATTGGTTCTCAGATAGAAGAAATACTCGGCTCGGTCCCGGGCACGCGCGGAATTTTCGCCGAGCGTGTCTCTCAAGGGTTCTACATCAACGTCGATGTGGACCGGGCTGCCGCGGCGCGATACGGCCTGACGGTTGGAGACGTACAGCGCGCGGTCAGCTCAGGCATGGGCGGCGAAAATATCGCGACCACCGTTGAAGGGCGCGAGCGATACGCGATCAACGTCCGCTATCTGGCGGACTATCGCAACGACCTGAACGCGCTTCGACGAATTTTGCTCATGACCCCGACCGGTGCGCAGATTCCGCTCGGCGAAGTTGCGCACGTAGACCTGACCAAGGGGCCGTCGATGATTCGCGACGAAGACGGACAAGTAACCGGCTACGTTTATGTTGACCTGGCGACTTCGGACTACGGCACTTACGTTGACGACGCGCAACGCGTGCTCGATCGGCAACTCCATCTGCCGGCCGGATACACCCTGAAATGGTCGGGTGAGTACGAGTTCCAGCTGCGCGCGCGAAAGCGCCTGACGGTCATCCTGCCGATCGTCTTCGGACTGATCTTTGTCCTGCTCTACATGCTCTTCCAGTCGGTGACCGAGGCGATCGTGTTGATTCTTCCGACCGTGTACGCGATGACCGGCGGGCTGCTGCTTCAATACATGATGGGCTTCAACTTCAGCGTCGCGGTAGGGGTCGGATACATCGCCTTGTTCGGAATTGCGGTCGAGACCGGCGTCGTCATGGTGATCTATCTTCACGAGGCCCTGAATCGTCACATCGCCGCCGGCCAACTCGCGCATGAAGGCGTCGAAGCGGCGGTGATCGAGGGCGCAGTGCAGCGCCTACGTCCCAAGCTGATGACGGTGGCAGTCGTGATGCTAAGCCTCGCGCCAATTCTGTGGGAGAGCGGCATAGGCTCCGACGTTATGAAGCCAATTGCCGCACCAATCGTCGGCGGGATGATCACCTCGACGATTCACGTCCTGATACTGGTGCCCGTGTTCTTCGCGATCATGAAGGAGAGAGCATTAAAGAGATAATTCGATGGCGAGAAGTGTGCCGTTTTGAGCGCGGCGTCACTCTCTTCGGGGCCGTTGACAACGCCGTCGGCGCGGGAGATGGTGAGGCACTCTCAATCTGTACTCGCGAGATCAGACAAAAAGATGTTTTTCATCAATTGCGCCTGTCGTTCGGCGTTAGCGTCGTCGATCGCGGTTCTGCTCGCGTTCAGCCTCGGTGGATGCGCCACCACCTGGAACCCGATTCCGATCACTCCCAGAGTTGCGTTAACTCCCACCAAGGGAGACGTCACGATGCAGGCGCGGCCTGGAGCACCGATCGGTCGAATAGTTCCGGTAGATGTCTCGATAGCCAACGGGACCGATGAGCCGTACCTGGTCGAACCCGATCAGGTTTTCGCAATCAACGAGCAAGGTCAGCGGATCATGCCGATTTCGGCTAGCGAAGCAATTCAGGAGGCTGGCAACGCGAATGCGTTGAAGGCGGGATTGACCGGAGCAGCGAAGAATGCGGCGATCGGTGCGGTCGTCGGCGCCGCCACCGGTGCAGCTATCGGCGCCGCAGTGGGTACTATCGTGCTCTCGCCGGCGCAAGGCGCTCTCGTCGGCGCCGCCATCGGCGGCAGCGTCGGCGCCGCGGGAGGCGGAGTGTATGGTGGAGCGCAGGGTCAGGCCGCAGCGCATCGCGACGCCGAGACTCAAATCTCGTCGCTATCCCTGCAGACTCGCGAGGCTCACCCCAACTATTCGGTCAACGGCTATGTGTTTTTTCCAAAGGGCGAGTACACCTCGATTCAGATGACTCTTCTCAATGAGGAGACTCATCAGACGGATACGCGTACTTCGTCCTGGGAAGGTGGAGAAATTGCGACTGGCGGTGGCACCGCAATCCCGATGAGCCCTTCGGCTACTCCTGTCAGCCCGAGCGTTGCGCAACCGTCTCCCGCGCCGCAATTCCAGCCGCAACAGCAGAATCAAACTGAATAGCGATTCAATCGAGCAGCCAGCGCGCGATTCGCTCGCCGACGACCAGCGCCGGCAGGTTGGTGTTCGCGCGCGGTATCACCGGCATTATCGACGCGTCAGCGACGTAAGCGTTGTCGAGTCCGTGAATTCTGCCCCGCGAATCGGCGACTGTAGATCGATCACTCGCCGGGCCCATCGCGCAAGTCCCCACCGGATGGCAGTAGTGCAGGCAATTGGCTCTGACGAACGCCTCGATCTCGCTGCGGGTCGCAACGCCGCCGCCCGGTGAGATCTCCGCGCCCGCGAACCGTGCCAGCGCAGCTTTCGCAGCGATCTCGCGGGTGAGCGCGACCCCGTCGGCGAGCACGCTCAAATCTTCGTTCCCGGAATCAGACAGGTAGCGATGGTCGATGATCGGCGGCGCTGCCCTGTCGCTGCTCGCAATCCTGAGCGCGCCGCGCGACCGTGGCGTCATGCATGCCACTTCGAGCGTCCATCCCCAACCGCTTCGACTTCTACGATCGCGTCCGCCGACCGGATAGATGTGCAGATCGAACCCGCGCGTAAATCGCGAGGATTGCGCCTTGGCGATCGTCTGCTCCTCGGGCATCCAGTGATCGCGCGCAAACGTCGCCATCATCTCCTCGAGCTCTCGCGTCCCCGCGTAGCTCAGCGAAATTCGCGGATGGTCGTGCAGGTTGCGGCCGACTCCAGGCAGATCAATTGCAGGCGCGACGCCGGCGGCGCGAAGTTCAGACGGATCGCCGACGCCTGAGCGCATGAGGATCGCGGGCGATCCGTAGGCTCCCGCCGCCACGATCACTCGTCCGGCCTCGATGCGGACCGGACCCTCGCGGCCGGCGACGATGACAGCGTTCACTCGTCCCGATCCGATCTCGAGGCGATCGCACGGAGAGTCTCCAACTATAGTCAGGTTCGCTCGCTCGCGGACCGGATCGAGATAGGCGAACGCGGTGTTCCAGCGGACGCCGTTGAAGATATTCGCCGGACTCGGCGCCATCCCGAGGTTCTCGTCGAGATTGTTCAGGTCAACGACCCGCGGAATTCCGGCCTCAGCCGCGGCATCCAGCGCTGCCCGCTGGAAAGGAGTGATCTCGGTTGGCTCTGGAATTCGAACGCGCAGCCGCTCGGAGGCGGTGCGGAACAGCGGCCGCAGTTCGTCCGCAGACCATCCCGGATTTCCGAGCACCGCCCATCCGTCGTAATCGATACGGCTGCCCCAGATGGCGGCGCATCCGTTATGCGACGAGCATCCGCCGATCACGCGGGCGCGCTCGAAGCCGATGACGCGCGGCTTGTATTGCTCGCCGCTGTGGTAGCCCCAGTCGTGCGTGGTCGGTATCGCGCCGGCGTCGGTAAGTTCAGCCGGCCATCGTCCCGCGGCGAACGAACCGTAATCGGGACCGGCCTCGAGCAACAGCACGGACTGCTCGGAATGTTCCACGAGAAGACCCGCGATTGCCGCGCCAGCGGTGCCGCCACCGATCACGATGGTATCAGCGAACCGCGGAAGCGGCGCGCGGGTCGGAGGCGGCTCCTGTTTCCGTGCCATCTGAGCCCGAGCCTACTCCAACTGCGCGCCAGTCAGAAGAATTACTGAAGATGGTCGCGCGTCACTGCGCTGGGTTTCTTCGCGACCGATATGCCTCCATATGCAGGCTCTGATAAGACTGGTTCCTGCGCCGATTCTACCGGCGTTGCGAGGGGGACCCTGATGCATCGATCGATTTCGAGATTGCTGTGCGCGATCGCGCTTGTCATAGGAATGGTCGCAACCTTATCGGTGACGCGAGCTGTAGCCGACGAAGCGGATCGCCTTCCTACCACCACACCTATCAAGCATCTGGTGATTATCTTCCAGGAAAATGAGACCTTCGATCATTACTTTGGAACTTATCCTAACGCCGCCAACCCTCCCGGAGAGCCCGAGTTCTTTCCCGCCGATAATACGCCGTCGGTCAACGGGTTCACGCCGGCACTGCTGAACTTCAATCCTAATGGAGTGAATCCGTTCCGCTACGATCGTTCACAAGCCTTTACATGCGACGGCCTCAACGGCTATCAGGCTGAGCAGCAGCAATTTGATTTCGGCCTGATGGATCAGTTCGTAGCCTTTACCAAGGTTCCAGCAGGATGCCCCGACTACGGCCATGGCGCCGCGTTCGTTATGGGTTACTTCGACGGCAATACAGTGACGGCCTTGTGGAATTACGCTCAGCATTTTGAAATGAGCGACAATTCGTATGGCACTACCTTCGGTAGCACACTACCGGGTCACATCAACCTGGTCTCGGGACAGACTAACGGAGCTATTCCCACTCCGCCTAATCCGCAACTCGTTCTTAACGGGACTCTTATCGCCAACGCGCAACCCACCGGCGACGTATGCTTCGCCAGCGCCACTCAGACCGTTCAGATGTCCGGAATGAACATAGGTGATCTGCTCAACGCAAAGAACATAAGCTGGGGTTCTTTCGAGGGTGGTTTCAATCTGCAGACGGTCAATCCCAACGGCACCACAGGATGTATGCGCAGTCACACCAATCCGGTAAGTCTGCTCGTCGTCAATGATTACAACGGTCAGTACACGCCGTTTCAGTACTATCCTCAGACCAGCAACCTCTCTCACACACGACCTGCTGATATCTCGGAGGTAGGTCACGCTGGCCCGGCCAATCACGAGTATGACCTGGACGATCTAATAGCTGCCGCGAAGGCCGGCAACCTGCCTGCCGTGAGTTATGTCAAAGCGGAGCGCTATCAGACCGGGCATGCGGGCGGCATTTCCGATCCGCTGGACGAGCAGGTGTTCCTGGTCAAAACGATCAACGCGCTTGAGAAGACGCGGCAATGGAAGAGAATGGCTATCGTGATCGCCTTCGACGACAGCGACGGCGACTACGATCATCAGATGAGCCCTATATTCAATGGCTCGACCTCGCCACTCGACGCCCTAAGCGGGACAGGTATCTGCGGCTCAGGCGATCCTTCACTTGGCGACGCCGAATTGCGATGCGGCTATGGGCCGCGGCTGCCCTTGCTCGTCATATCGCCCTATGCCAGGCGCAATTCCGTTGACCATACAATTACCGACCTGACCTCGATAACCCGCTTCATCGAGGACAACTGGTCACTCGGTCAGATAGGTGGAGGCTCCTACGACGCGATCGCCGGCCCACTCACCAACATGTTCGATTTCACCGGACGGCATCGCACGCGGCCATTGTTCCTCAAACCCGACACTGGCGAGCGCACTAACTAGAAAGCACCGGCGAGCGAAGTAAGTCTTAAGGTCTCGTCGTGGAACTTGCACGAACTGGAGAGACAATGCTTCGAAACGTCAAGTTAATCCTTGGTCCGCACGAACGCGTCTCCTTGGCGATACCGTGCTTCCAATATCGCTGCGTTTCACCTTTCATCAGTAAAAGGCTCCCCGACTCAAGCCGAAGCCGGACAGGTTTGGCCAGCTTGTTCAACTTGTGCTTCAGAACGAGTGTTCGCTCTTCGCCAAAACTCAGCGACGCGATTACGGGTCTCTCTCCAAGCTCTGGCTCGTCATCGCTATGGAATCCCATGCTATCGCGATTGTCGCGATAAAAATTGAGCAGTACGCTGTTGAACGATTCCCCAGTCACAGTCTCGACTCGCGTTCTTACCTCGAGCAACAAATCGGTCCAGGGCATCGGAGTCAGTGTGATCCCTGAATAGGTATAGTCGCTGCCGCTGTCTCCGTACCAGGCGACTAAGCGCGGTTGCCGATACATTTTGCCCCAAACAAGAATATTTTCCTGTCGCCAGGGTACGTCAGCGATCAGCTGATGCAAAATTGCGTCAGGAGCACGACCAAGGTCAAAGTTGTTCAGATAATAGACTTCTCCGTCGGGCATCCGAATCGTCTCAAGACGATCCATCTTTTCAAACAGCTCCGACATCAAAGCTTCCTCAGAACCCGATAGGCACGTGCTACCGTATCCTCGAAAGTCTTGCGAAACTTCCTGCGGTATTCAACTGTGTGAGCGATGCGCGTTGCCTCGCGTGAACCCCATAGTGTAGAAAGTCTAGGGGGTACTCGGAGGAGTTCAAATATGAATGATTGGAAGAAGCCAGAGTTCGTCGAGATTCGGATGGACGCGGAAATCAACTGCTACAGTTCGGCGCTGGCCGACGATCCCAGGCGCGTCCTGAAGCAGCCTCTGATTCGCGACGACGGATCGACAACCAACCCGGAATCCTGAAACCGGCATTAAGTGCGGATCCATATTCTCGGTTCCGCTGCCGGCGGCGGGTTCCCCCAGTGGAACTGCAACTGCCTCAACTGCGCCGGCCTGCGGACCGGGGCGATTCGTGCGAAAGCACGGACGCAATGCTCGGTCGCAGTTAGTGCAAACGGCTCGCGATGGTCGTTGCTGAACGCGAGTCCCGACCTTCGATCGCAAATGTTGTCATTTCCCGACCTCCTGCCCAAAGGGGGCGTCAGAGGTTCGGCTATCGACGCGGTTCTGCTTTCAGATGCGGAGCTTGATCACATCACCGGCCTGCTTTCGCTGCGTGAGGCGCAGGCGCTGCGGCTGTATTGCACGTCGCTAGTTTTCGACTGGGTGTTGGCATCGAACGCCGTTTTTGGCGCGTTGAATTCCCGGGAGAAATTTCGCGTGACGACCGTCGAAGATCGCAAGGCCGAAACCATCGGAAGCGGCCTCGGCTTCGAGGCGCACTTCGTCTTCGGCAAAGTTCCAACTTACGTGAAAACTCCTCCCGCCAATTGCGATGGAGCGGCGATCGCCTTCAAACTCATCGACCGCGGGACCGGTTCGTCGCTCCTCTATGTTCCGGCTATCAAGCAAATTGACGAAAGATTTATTGCGGCCGTCGCCGCCTGCGACTGTCTTCTATTCGATGGCAGCTTCTGGTCAGACAACGAGATGGAGATTCGCGGCGTCGGGACGCGGACCGCGTCGGCGATGGGCCATATTCCGATCTCAGGACCCGGCGGCAGCCTGGCGCGCCTCAGCGATCTTCGAATCAGAAAAATCTATACTCACATCAACAACACCAATCCCATTCTCGACGAAAACTCGCCCGAGCGCCGCGCCGTCGAAACCGCGGGATGGGAAGTTGCCGAAGACGGCATGGATTTCTCAGTCTGACAGTCAAGTGCGAACGACATGATCGAAAGAAAACCGGACTCTGCTGAAAAATTTATCGCGCGGCTGCGCGCGCTCGGCGAGGCGGCTTATCACGACAAGCATCCGTTTCACGTGCTGATGCATCAGGGGAAGCTCACGCGGCGGCAACTGCAGGCGTGGATCGAAAATCGTTTCTACTATCAATGGACGATTCCCAAAAAGGACGCGCTGATCCTGGCCAAGTCGGACGACCCGGAATTTCGCCGCGCGTGGATCACACGGATCATCGACCACGACGGGATCGGCGACAGCGAGGGCGGTATCCGCAAGTGGTACAGGCTGTCGGAGGCCGCCGGTCTCGATCCTGCCGACGTCGCGAGCCTGCGCTACGTGCTGCCTGGAGTGCGGTTCGCGGTGGACGCCTACCTGCATCTGTGCGCGACGCGTCCGCTCACCGAAGCGGTTGCGTCGTCGCTGACGGAATTGTTCGCGCCGACGCTGATGGCCGATCGTATCGTGGTGCTTGAGAAGCTATATCCGTGGCTCGACAGCCGCGGCCTGGAATATTTTCGCGGCCGGCTCGTGCAGGCGCCGCGCGACTCCGAGTTCGGGCTCCAATATGTCGTCGCGCATTGCACGACGCGCGAGTCGCAGGATCGGGCCGCCGACGCGCTCACGCTCAAGTGCTACATACTGTGGAGTCTGCTTGACGCGATTCACTACGCGTACGTTTCGCCGGGATGTTTGCCGCCGCTATGGGACGATTCGCGAAAACTGTGATGAGCACCGACGACCCATGGCGGCCGCGGCTGGCCGCGCGCGCGCGGCTTAAGTTCGACCCGGTTGCGAAGCAGGAATTGATTTTGTTTCCTGAAGCAGCGCTCGCCCTCAACGAAACCGGCGCCGCGATCGTCAGGCTGTGCGAGGGCGCGCGCTCGATAGACCAAATAGTGGATTTGTTGTCGAAGAATTATGCCAACGCCGATCGCGACGCCCTCATGCGCGAGGTGATGGACTTCCTCGATACGATTCGCGTGCGCGGGTTGCTCCAATGAACGCACCGCCGCGCCCTTACACGCTCGTCGCCGAGCTCACCTATCGATGCCCGCTGCGCTGCGTGTACTGTTCCAACCCGGTCGAGTTCCACCGCTCGCGCACCGAGCTTTCGACCGGGGAGTGGCGACGGGTTTTTTCCGAAGCAGCGGGACTCGGTGTCGTGCAGTTGCATCTGTCGGGCGGCGAGCCCGTCCTTCGCGACGACCTGGTCGAGCTGATTCAGCACGCGCGCGGCTGCGATCTTTATACCAACCTGATAACTGGCGGCACGTTGCTCGACGAGGATCGGCTGCGGCGCTTTCGCGAGGCCGGTCTCGACCATGTTCAACTCAGTATCCAGGGTGCGGCGCGCGAAAGCGCCGAGATGGTCGCCGGCGTTCGATCGCATCGGAAAAAACTCGAGGTCGCGCTTCTCATCCGCGAAATTGGCTTTCCGCTCACCCTCAACGTCGTCATCCATCGGCTGAATATTGGCGAGATCCCCGAGCTGATCGCGCTCGCGCTCGAGCTCGGAGCGGATCGCCTCGAGCTGGCGAACACCCAGTTCTATGCGTGGGCGGCTGAAAATGGGCGGGCGTTGATGCCGACGCGCGCGCAGTACGATCGGGCCGAGCAAATCGCGCTTGAGGCGATCGCGAAGTATCGCGGCACGCTCGAAATCGCATTCGTGCAGAACGACTATCTCTCGGGCGAGCCCAAGCCCTGCATGGGCGGATGGGGCCGCAGCTATATGTGCATCAATCCGACCGGCCAGGTGATGCCGTGCCACGCTGCGTCGGTGATCCCGGGCCTGCACTTCGATTCCGTGCGCGACGGCGCGCTCGGAGAAATCTGGCGCGACTCGCCCGCGATGAACGCGTTTCGCGGCGACGGCTGGATGATAGAACCGTGCCGCAGTTGCGCGAGAAAGGAAATCGATTTCGGAGGATGCCGATGCCAGGCTTTCATGCTGGCCGGAAACGCCGCCGAAGCCGATCCGATCTGCCGCCTCTCACCGCATCACGCGATCGTCGAGTCGATGCGCGAGGATTTAGGTTCCGACGATCCGCTGATCTATCGCGATGCAAAGACCAGCCGCCGGCTGGCGCGTGGGCCTGCTCTCGTCTCGTAAGAAACATCATGCTCGATGCGAGCCACGTGATCGCGCAACAGCTGGACGCCGGCGAGTCGCTGCTCTGGTCGGGACAACCGCGCAAGGGCATCGTGTTCCGCGGCCCCGACATCTTCATGATCCCGTTCAGCCTCATGTGGGGCGGCTTCGCGATCTTCTTTGCGGTCAGCGTTCTCTTTCACGTACGCGACGGCGGAGGCGGCCCCGGGTTTGTCGGCCTCCTCTTTGCAATTCCTTTCGCGCTGATCGGTCTCTACATGATGTTTGGACGCTTCATCGTCGAAGCAATCCAGCGCGATCACACTTGTTACGGTGTGACCGATCACAGAGTGATCATTGTGACCGGGCTAGTCGACCCGCAGCCCGCGCCGGACGTCGCGCTGGTGACGGCTCTGGTGGCCGCTCTCAGTCCTCGCAAGGTGAAGAGCCTGGATTTGCGCACGATGAGCGACATCTCGATGACCGAGCGCTCGGGCGGCAGAGGAACGATTACGTTTGGCCCGCAGAATCCATACCAGCATTTTGCCGGAACGGGGTGGCCGGGGATGGGCTTTGCCACGCCCAGTTTCGATATGGTCGAGCAAGTCAAATCGGTGTACGCGCTGATTCGCGACGCGCAACAAAAACGTTGGCGCCAGTGATACGGGGCAACTACACGATTCCCGATTTGCCCGTCAGATCCTGCGGACGGGCCGACGCTTTACACTGTCGGTAACGGCTGTCTCTGAAGACCGCGACCGGATCGATTGCGCCGCCGTTTCGTTTGCGCGCCATTTTGATTGCCGACTCGACGTCCATCCGCACCGCGCTTTGCAGCGTCCGATTCGCCATCAGCGCGTCGTTCGACTCCTGTGCCGAATTCAACGCGTCGCGATCGACCAGCAGTGCCTGCGCATACGCGCGCTGCAGCGCGACCGCGCTTTCGAGCAGACTCTCTACCGGGTCGGTCACGTTGTGACTCTGGTCGAGCATGTATGCAGGCGCAAAGCCGGGCGCGCCGCGCAACTCGGCGTCCACCAGCTCGTTGAAAACCAGAAAAATCTGGAACGGGTTGATCGAACCGGTGTCCAGATCGTCGTCACCATACTTGGAATCGTTAAAATGGAAGCCGCCCAGGCGCTGAAACTGAATCAGGCGCGAAACGATCTGCTCGATATTCGTCGTCGGCGCATGATGCCCCAAATCGACGAGGCACTGGACGTTCGGGCCGAGTTGCGTCGCGCAAATGAAACTCGTCCCCCAATCCGCGATCACTGTCGAGTACAGCGCCGGCTCGTACAGCTTGTGCTCGATGAACGCGCGCCATCCGTCGGGTATCGCCGCAACGATCACGCGCATGCTCTCCAGGTACCGCTCCAGGGCTTTCGTCATGTTGAGCTGCCCGGGAAAATTCGAGCCGTCGCCGATCCATACAGTGAGCGCCCGCGAGCCGAGCTGCTGGCCGATCTCGATGCACTCGAGATTGTGCGCGATCGCCTGCTCGCGCACCGCCTTGTCGCTGTGCGTCAGGCTGCCGAACTTGTAAGAGAGCCGGCCGGGCAGGTCTTCGAAAGTATTTGAATTGACGGCGTCGAAAACGATTCCATAGGAGCGCGCAAACTCGCGCAGCTCGCGAAAATCGTCGACGCGATCCCACGGGAAATGCGGCGACACCGTCGGCGTCGCCCGTCCGAGCTGCTGGATCACCGCGCAGTCTTCAAGCTTCTCGAAGACGTTGCGCGGCTCGCCGGCCACTGGAAAGCGGGCGAACCGCGTGCCGCCCGATCCGACGCCCCAGCTCGGAATCGCCACCGCGAATCGCTGGATGCGCGCAGTGATCGCTTCGAGGTCAACTCCGCGCCGCGCCAGCACGGCGCCAAGGTGTTCGTAGTCGGCTGCGAGATCCTGCTCGAGGCGCGCGTTGTGTTTTGCGATCAGCTCGGGTTCGATTGGCATGCGTGGCGTCATAGAAACCTCGCGAGAACTCACCGCGTGAATGCTGCGGCGTTGCCGGCGTCGACGTTGAGAATGTTGCCGGTGGACTTCGCCGATCGATCGGACGCAAAAAAATGCACGGCTTCGGCGACGTCCTCGGGCGTGACGTTTTGTTTCAGCAGGCTCCGCTCCCGATAAAATTTCTCCAGTTCAGACGGATCGATTTCATATGCGCGCGCGCGTTCTGCCCGCCAACTGCTCGACCATATGCGCGAGCCTTGCAGCACGGCGTCAGGATTTACGGCGTTCACCCGAATTCCGTCGGGAGCCAGCTCGAGCGCCATGCATCGCGCCAGGTGAAGCTCAGCCGCCTTGGCGGTGCTGTATGCGGCAGCGCCCGCCGATGCTACCAGTCCATTCTTGCTCGCGACAAACACGATCGATCCGCCGATGCCCTGCGCTTTCATCACCCGCGCTGCCTCGCGTCCGATCAGGAAGTAGCCGGTCCCGAGCACGTCCATATTGCGGCGCCACGTTTCGAGCGTGGTTTGATCGAACGGCGCCGCCGACGCGATTCCCGCGTTCGATACCACGACGTCCACGCCGCCGTATTCCTGCGCCGCGAACGCAAACGCCCGCGCTACGCTGGCTTCGTCGGTAACGTCGCATCGGGTGATTCGCGTCCGATCGTTGCCGAACTTCAGCGCAAAATCGGCGCCGGCTCGCTCCAGCGCGGCTTCATCATTGTCCAACAGGACGACGCATGCGTCGTCGGCCAACAGTCGCTGTGCGATCGCGCCGCCAATTCCGCCTGCGCCGCCGGTTACGATCGCAACGCGTCCTGCGAGCGGTTTCGGCGCAGGTTGTCGCCGCAGCTTGGCTTCCTCGAGCGCCCAATACTCAATGTCGAATGCCTCCTGCTCGGGCAGGCCGAGATACTCATCGACCTCGGAGGCGCCGCGCATGACGCCGATCGCGTTGCAGTAGAACTCACTCGCGATTCGTGCCGTAGCCTTATCCTTTGCGAACGTGAACATCCCGACCGAGGGCATCAGGATCACGACCGGGTTCGCGTCGCGCATCGGTGGTGAGTCGGGTCTGCGGCATCGTTCGTAGTAGGCCTGGTAATCGCTTCGGTAGCGAGCGATCGTTTCGGCAGCGGTCGCTTTTGCGACGGCCGGATCGGCAGGCAGCACGAGCGGTCGAATCTTGGTGCGGAGAAAATGATCGGGACATGATGTACCGAGATTGGCCAGCTCTTCAAACCGCTGGCTGGCAACGAATTCGAGCACCTGCGGGTTGTCGGCAAAGTGACCGACCTTGCGTTGCGCGACCGATAGACGACCGCGCAAAGCGGGCATCAATTGTGAAGCGATGGCGCTCCGATTCTCCGCGGGCCGCGCCGCGCCGCGCTCGCCGCCAAACGCCGGCGTCGTTCCGATGCGCTCGGACAACCACGCCTCAGCGCGGCGAATCGTAGCGATCGTGTTCTGATAGCAGGCCTTCGAAGTATCGCCCCACGTGATGAGCCCGTGGCCCGCAAGCACGACGCCCCGAATTTTCGGACTCGCCCGCACCGCGTCGCGCAATCGCAAGCCAAGGTCGAAGCCCGGTCGTTGCCACGGCAGCCATCCGAGGTCGCCGCCGAATGCGTCGCGCGTAAGAGCTCCGCTGCGGCGTGCAGCCGCAATTGCGATGACGGAGTCGGGATGGACGTGGTCGACGTGCGCGAACGGCAGGAATGCGTGCAGGGGAGTGTCAACGCTGGCGGACCGCGCGCTGCCGGCGAACGCGCAATAGTCAAAGTAGGGGACTAGTTCATCTTCGTGTTCGCGTCCGCGGAAGCGGCTCTCCAGCGCGACGATTTTGTCTTGATATAATTTCGCGAAGCCGGACAAATCCATCGAGCCCAAATCGTCGCCGGATCCTTTCACCCACAAAATCGTAACGCGCGCGCCGTTCAGCGGATCGACGTCCGCGATTTTTGCCGAAGTGTTGCCGCCGCCGAAGTTGGTCACCCCAAGATCGGCGCCCAACAAATGGGAGCGGTACAAAAGCAGTGCAGGCTCTGACAGCGCCTTTGCCGCGGCGTCGTTCCATCGATCGCTTATCACGCCGGGATCGTAACACGACGGCGCGGTAATTCAATTGAGCGAAGCCGGCCGATTGAGTAGAGGTGCTCAGGTGGATACGTCGCGCCCCGCAGCCGTCGCCGTCTTCGACGTCGGCAAAAGCAACGTGCGGCTGTCGGTGGTCAACGATGCCGGCGTCGCGATGACTACCCTCGAACGTCAGAACCGCGTCGATAGTTCGCCGCCATATCCGCACTTCGACGCGGACGAGTTGTATGAATGGCTGATCGGCGGACTGGCGACGCTCGCGCGTGACTTCGACGTTCATTCAATCGTGCCCGTCACTCACGGTGCGTGCGCGGCGCTGGCCGACGACGATGGATTGGCGCTGCCGATCATGGACTACGAATTTCGCGGAGTGAACGGCGTCGATTCCGACTACGATGCGATCGCCCGCGACTTTGCGCGCACCGCATCGCCAAAACTTCCGGCGGGTCTGAATCTTGGTCGGCAGCTATTCTGGCAGCAGCAGCAATTTCTGCGGGAATTCAGCCGCGCGACAATTACTCCGTATCCGCAATACTGGGCCGCGCGCATGTGTGGTGTCCGCGCGTGGGAGCCAACCTCGTTAGGTTGCCACACCGATCTTTGGGAACCGCAACGCGGTGACTTCTCGTCGTTCGCGAAGACGATGGGGTGGGACTCGCGATTTGGCCGTCGTGTCAGCGCATGGACTCCGCTCGGTGCTCCCTTGCCGGAGGTCGCCGAGCGCACTGGTCTTTCCAATGAGTGCAAAGTCCTTGCTGGAATCCATGATAGCAACGCGTCGTATCTTGCCCATCGCGCGACTCGTGACGATCCTTTCTGCGTGGTTTCCACTGGCACCTGGATCGTAATGATGGCGCACGGCAGTCCGCTTGAGATTCTGCGCGAGGAACTGGACATGCTCGCGAATGTCGATGCGTTCGGCAGTCCTGTCCCTACCGCGCGTTTCATGGGCGGGCGCGAGTACGCCGCGATTTGCGGTGACGACGCGGGCGTGATGCAACCGTCAGTCAGTGACCTGGAAACCATTCTCGCATCAGACGCATTGGCGATTCCTTCGTTTGCGGATCAGGGTGGGCCGTTTCGCGCGCAAGTTGGTCGCATCGTCGGCGACGCTCCCGACGCACCACGCAATCGAGCGACCCTCGCGGCGATGTATTGTGCACTGATGACGGACTATTGCCTGACGATGCTCGAGGCACGCGGCGATATCATCCTCGAGGGTCGCCTCGCATCCAACGACGCGTTCGTGGCCGCCCTCGCGGCGCTTCGCGAACCACAGCCGGTGTTTCGTTCTCCCGATGAAACCGGAACGCTCCGCGGCGCGGTGTCGCTATCGTTACTGGCGCGCGGAAAGCGTCCGGAGCCCGCCCGGCTTGATCGCTGTCCGCTAGCTTCAATCGCCAGATTGAGATCGGCTCGACTCAGATGGCAGAGGCTCCTTTTAACGACTCGGCGCGAGGAGTCGCGACCCTAGCTCCACGCCGCGGGATCGCTGCCGAGCGGCGCGGGCGGCAGATCCCATCGCAGCGGCGATTCCGACATGCGGGCGATTGGCCCGAGGCGCGAGAGCGGTCCCCACGCGGTATCCATCTCGATGATCCATGGAGCGATTGACGCGGCGTCAAATCCACCGGGCTTCGCGTCCGGCGCCGTGCGCGGCAACGACATGATCCACATCGCTGTTCGCGCGAGCGATACGCGAACGTGCCAACTGCCGCCCTCGGTTGTGCGGCGCGCGAGCGCACGCATCACGCCGAGCGCGCCGAGATAGCCGGTCGTGTAGTCGTTGATCGCGGCAGGCACCAGCGCGGGATGCTCATCGCCGGCATGCTCGAGCGCCATGCCGGTAACAGTTTGCGCGAGTTGTTCCCACCCGGGTCGTTCCGCAAAAGGACCTTCATGTCCGTAGCAGTCTATCGACACGACGATGATGCCCGGCCGCGTCTGCGCCAATTCCTCCGGAGCGAAACCGCGCCGCGCGAGAGCACCGGGCCGGTATCCTTGCGAGAACACGTGCGCCTCGCGCACCAGTGCGCGCAATTGCCTCGCGTCCTCCTTGCGATCGAGGTCGAGGAAGCAGGAACGCTTGCCCGGATTGGTGTCGATGACAAAAGGCTCGATCGACGGCAGTTTGGGACTTCGCACGTGCAGCACTTCAGCGCCATGCTCGGCCAAAGTTCGCGCGCAGGTCGGTCCCGCGAGCACCCGCGTGAGATCGAGTACTCGCACGCCTGAAAGCGGCCGAGCATCGCGCTCATCGGCGCGCGGTCCGGGAATCGGCTCGCGGTCTGCGTCGCCGAGGCGAAGTATCTCAACCACCGGAACTCGCGCGAGCGCGATCCCCTGCGGATGAACCCGCCATTCGTCGGCGCTGCGAAGTTTCGCACCGCACACGCCGCGCGCCGCGAGCGCATCTTCAAGTGCTTGCGCGTCCCACGCCGCGACGGCATTCGCGATCGCGCCCGCGTTGTCGTCGCAGTTCAAAAGCGCGAGGGTGCCTTCGCGCGAACTAAATCCGCCGTGCAGATGAATCCATCGTCCGTCGCGCGCCCGGTACAGCGCAGTCGTAGCCTGCCCGCGCCGATCCAACGAAGCCCCTTGATATCTCAGGTATGCGAACGATACGAGCGACGCTGCTGCGGCGCGCACCTCCACCTCGATCCGCTGCGGACGGCCGCCGCGCGCGCACCACAGGTCTGCGGCCGCAGTTGCATTCGCTGCCAGCACGGCGGCGGCAGCCTCGCCCGCGCGAAATCGGGTGGCGATTACGGGATCGCTTCCTGTAATTTTCAGCGCGTGTTCATGTGAATTGGCCGCGCGTCCAAGCGAAGCAAGCAGATTGTTTGTCCACCGCATCGCCTCGCTCGCTGAAGAAGTTGCCACGCGTCGAAATTAGCACCCGCCCGAACGGATCGGGAAACGTCCTTTCTGTCTCCTCGCCCTGTTAGGGCGAGGATGAAGGTGAGGGTCCGATTACAGCGCGCTCTTTTCGCGCGCGATTCAAGATTCTGCTTCCGCTCTGATTCTGTCCGCCGAGTTACGCAAAGGTTTCCCGGTCGCGAAGTTTGCCGAACACCGTGACACCGTGCTTGAATCCGGTCCGAGGACTCTCTTATGAATTCGGAAATCGAATTGCGCGATCATGTGTTCGCCGGCCCGCTGCGGCGCTCCGTCAACAACGCCAGCAAAGTCGCCGGCAGCATCCATGATGACGCGACCGCCACCAAGCTCGGGTTTCGCGGCGGCACCGTCGCCGGCTCGATTCACCTCGAACTGTTCCCGCCAATCCTCTTGAAAGCGTTCGGCCAGCGATGGTTCGAGCGCGGAACGATCTCGATGTACTTCCTCAACGCGACTACCGACCGTGAAGCGGTGCGCGCGTTCGCCAAAGAGCCGCCCGCCGGCGCTACTGACGCGCAGGTCGATATCTGGATCGAGCGCGACGACGGCATGCGCGTGGCCGAAGGCACCGCGTCGATCGGAAGTCCCGAGGAACCAACCGCGTTGCTCCGCCGTCCGCTCGATCGCTTCGACCCCGGCGACTTGCGAATTCTCGGCGGGCTCAAGGTCGGCGACCAGTTCGAAGAATGCGATGCGTTTCTGTCGAAAGGTGCGATGGCCGATCGAATGAAGGTCATCACCGAACCGCTGGAATGGTACACGAAGCCTTCGCCGTGGGGCGCTTCGATCGCGACTCCAGCCACGATGGTCCAGCTACTCTATTCGCAATCGATCGCGACGCTGCGCAGCAAGCTCGGGCGGGCAGTCGGATTGTTCGGCGCGATCGAATTGCGCAATATCAACGGACCCGTGATGGTCGAACATCCGTATCGCGTTAGCGGGAGCATCGTCGCCCTCGGCCAGAGTCCCAAGACCGAGTACATGTGGTTCGAGACCGCACTGAACGAAGCCGACGGTAAGCGCGTCGCCGAGATGAGAATGCTGCTGCGCTTCATGAAGGCATCGTCGCCCAAGTACAAGGACGCGACTGCAAACTGATTCGCGAAAACCTCCCAAAAAGAACCTGAGAGCAAAATGGCGTCCTCGCCATTTTGCGATTAGTACTGGGTGCAGGGGTCACCCCTGCCCAAGGAGGTGCGGAACCCATGGCGGGTTCCGCATTAAATCAAGCGATTCACCATCCTTACCGCGCTGCTCGCCGCTCGTGCATGTCCATGTGAGTGATCTCCTTGCCGTCGATCATGAACATCACGACTTCGGCGATATTGGTTGCGTGTTCGGAAATTTCATTCAGGTCCCTCGACAGGAACGCCAGCCTGACGTCGTGCGCCACTCGCTCGGGATCCTTTGCCAGCGCGGCGGTGAGCTTCGCAAACGCCTCGCCGTAGAGCGCATCAAACTCCTTGTCCTTCTCAAACACTCGGCGCGCGAGCGAACCGTCCCCTCGAGCAAAGGCCATCAAGCTGTCGCGGACCATCGCGAGCGCGAGCGTTCCCATTTGCGAGACTTCAGCATGCGAGATTACCGGCTCGCGCGCGTCGCGATCGTGAACCGCCTCACAGATGTTGACCACTCGGTCTCCGATTCGCTCCAGCTCGGTCGTAATCTTCATCGTCGCAGTTATCAGCCGCAGGTCTCCGGCCACCGGCTGATGCAGCGCCAGGAACTGCAGACAGATCTCTTCGAGATCGATGTCCATTCGATTCACGTTGCTGTCCTGCTCGATAATCATCCGGGTGGCGCGAACGTCGTGCTCGCTCAGGCAGGCGAGAACTCCCTCGATCTGCGCGACGACCAGCTCTCCCATTTGACCGAGCTTCGTTCGCAGATCGGAAAGTTCGAGATCGAATTTTTTGTGTTCATGTACCATGGCTGAACTCCGGATTACGCGATCGATCCGTCACGCGGCCTTCGCTAGAGCGCTCGGTTGCGGCTCAACGTTCATCGAGGGCTGATTGCTGCTCCGATCCGATCGCGGCAGCAGGCGCGCCGAATTGAGGATAAAGACCAACTCGGAAGTCACGTGAATGAACGCGGCAAGTGGAGGACTCAGCAGGCCGATGGACGCCAGCGCCATGCCGACCATATCGACTCCGATCGTGCCGGCGAAATTCCACCAGATGATCCGGCGCGTCCACCGCGCAATCGCCAGCGTCTCGGTAAACTTCAGCAAATCGTTGCCGAGCAGCACGACGTCTGCGCTCTCTCGCGCGACGTCCGTGCCTGATCCCATCGCAACGCCAACGTTCGCTTCGGCCAGCGCGGGAGCGTCGTTGATGCCGTCGCCCACCATCGCCACGATGCGACCGCCCGCCACGAGGCTCTTGATCTGCGCGAGTTTCATCTCGGGCAGCAACTCAGCCTGGACCTCGTTGATTCCGAGCGCGTGCGCAACCTTCAGGGCCACCGCCTCGGTATCTCCGGTCAACAGCACACTGCGGATGCCCATGCCCTTGAGTGCCTCGATAGCTCGCCTCGCCTCCGGCCGCACGACGTCGGCAATTAGGATCGCTCCCAGCAGTTGTCCGTTGCGCGCTACGAGAACTTCCGAAGAGGGATCGGCGCCGCTGGCGAAATCACTCGGCACTTCTATTGCCTGATCGGTCAAGAGCCGCCGATTGCCTACCAGGATCGTTACTCCGTCAACCACCGCCGTGATGCCGCGGCCGGGCATATAGTCAAAACGCTCGGGCTCGCGAACGGAAAGGTTCGTCGCCGATGCAACCTCGCGGATCGCTCTGCCCAGCGGATGCTCGGATCGCATTTCTGCCGACGCCGCCGCTTCCAGCACCTCGATTTCCGACACACCATACGCCGGAACGATGGTCTGCACTTCGGTCCGCCCAAAGGTGAGTGTGCCGGTCTTGTCGAGCACGACAGTATTCACCTTTCCCAAAGTCTCCAGGTAAAGCCCGCCTTTGATGATCGCGCCAAGCCGCGCCGAACGACCGATGCCGCCCAGGATTGCCAGCGGCGTGCCGGCGGCAATGCCGCAAGCGCCCGCAACAATCACTACTGAAATCGTTGAGCGCGCGTCGCGCGTGATGATGAACGTGATTGCCGCGGCCGCGAGTGCAAAATAGACCAGGTACCCGGCCAGTCGATCCGCCAACTGCTGCACCGGTGCGCGCGAACGCTCGGCGTGCTCTACAGCCTCGATGATCCTGCCGTAGCTGGTGTCGCGCCCGATCCGTTCGACCCGAATCTCGAGCGCCCCCGATTGATTGATTGTTCCCGCGTACACAACCGATCCGGGCAGCTTCTCGACCGGCATCGATTCGCCCGTAATCCGCGCCTGATCGACAAATGAGTGGCCGCTGACCACCACGCCGTCGATCGGCAACAAACCGCCGGGGTTGACCAGCACGGAATCGCCAACTCGCAGCTCGTCGGTCGAAGCCTCGCGGATGCCGCTGGCGTCGCGGATCGTGACCAAATGAGGAAGGAAACCCATCAAGTCGCGGATTGCCCGCCGGCCGCGTGAAACAGTCATGCCCTCCAGCACTTCGGCCACCAGCACGAACAACACGATGATGAGCGCAGTGGAGTATTGCGAGATACAAGCTGCCGCGATGATCGCGATGCTCATGGACAACTCCATGGTCATCCGTCGCGCCGCTGCGTTCTCTGCCGCTTCCTTGAAGATCGGCCAACCGCCCACCAGCACGCCGATCGCTCCGATCACACTGATACCCGAAATTGGTTCCCACAGGTGGAACCAGACGGCGGCCGCGGCAAGTGCCACGAAAATGATCCGCATCGCCTCGACCGGGCTTAAGATTTGGTCGTGCTCGCGCTCCATTGAACCGACTCCCTTCTACTTCAGGTATGCCTGAACGATCTCGATCAACTCTTCCGCGCCCCTGGCCCGCGAGCCGCGTTCGTGATCCGGATCAACAACGTGCATGCGGATGTGATCCTCGATGATCTCCGCCATGAGGCTGTTCATTGCACCGCGCGCCGTGACGACGAGGTGAAGGACTTCGGTGCAGCCCTTTTCCTCCTCGACCGCGCGCTCGAGTGCTTCCACCTGCCCGAGAACCCGCCGCACTCGGTTCAGCAGCTTGGTCTTCTCTTTAATGGTATGCCCCATATCTCAAGCACCTCTGCAAACCAGGAAAATACTGAAAATATACCCTAGGGTGTATAGTAATAACCTGTTCTGTCGTGAATGTCCAGCAGAGTAAGGATGTAAATCACTCAGATCGCTGACACCATACAGGGTATGGTGTTGCTAAAATGGAAGGAAAATTCGCACGGGTTAATTTTGAGACCGATTGCGCCGGCCCGTACCGACCGCGGAGATCAGGCGAGCGGCGGTTTGAAGGCGCTGATGGGCGGTGGCTCGCCAGCGTATTTCTCGACCTGGACAAGCGTGGTCTGCGCGCTCGGGCCTTGCGCCAGGCGCGACGTTCCCTTGTCGAGCGTCAGCACGTTGGGGTTGCCGTGCTTGTCGAGACTGCCAATCACGCCCGGTTCGAGCGGGTCGTACCACGCGCCGGTTGAGATTTGAATCACGCCGGGGCGAATGTCATCGGTCAGCATCGCGCCGGCCAGTATCGCGCCGCGCTGATTGAAAACACGGACGACATCGCCGTCGCGAATTCCCCGCGCGCCCGCATCACCGCGGTTCATTCGGATCGGTTCGCGCCCCGCGACTTTACTCTGCTGGCTGACGCGCCCCATGTCCATCTGGCCGTGCAAACGAGTGCTCGGCTGCGTGGTCAGGAGATGCAGCGGGTATTCACGCGCGGCAGCGCTGCCCAGCCATTCCGCGGGCTCGAGCCAGGAGGGATGTCCGGGACAGTCCGCATAGTTATAGCTCGCGATCTTCTCCGAAAAGATTTCGATTCGTCCCGACGGAGTCGGCAGTGGATTGCTGTCGGGATCCATCCTGAACTCTTCGAAGATCACGTGCGCCGTCGGCGCTTCGGGAATTTCGAGGTAGCCGCGCTTCCAGAACTCGTCGAAGGCAGGCCACTCCGCCACGTGGCGATTCGCGCGTTCGCGCGCAGCCTCGTAGATATGCCGCAGCCATTGAATAGTAGTGCGGCCTTCTGCGAACGACTCGCGAGTGCCGAAGCGGTCCGCGAGATCGCCGAAGATAGCAAAGTCGTCGCGCGCTTCGCCGACCGGCGCGACTGCCTGCTTCATCGCGATGATGAAACGATCGCGTGCGCTCGCGCCGATATCGTCGCGCTCGAGCGTCGTGGTCGTCGGCAGCACTATGTCGGCATGACGCGCAGTCGCGGTCCACCACGGATCGTGCACGACGATCGTCGCAGGCCGTCGCCACGCGCGAATCAGGCGGTTGAGATCCTGATGATGGTGAAACGGGTTGCCGCCGCACCAATACACGAGCTCGATGTCGGGATAGACGAGGTCTTGCCCGTTGTACTGGAACGGCTGTTGCGGGTTGAGAAGAAGGTCGGCGATCCTCGCCACCGGGATGAAGCTGCGAATCGGATTGTGGCCGAGCGGCAGAGTCGGGATCGGCATGTCCGGCAGCAGGCTCGCGAGACCCTCCATGCTGCCGTAGCCGAAGCCGAAACCTCCTCCCGGCAGACCGACCTGGCCGAGCACCGCGGCGAGCGCGATCGCCGCCCATATCGGCTGCTCGCCATGATCGCCGCGCTGCAAAGACCAGTTGACGTTGATAAAAGTTCGCGACGCGGCCATCTTGCGCGCCAGTTCGCGAATCCTGTCGGCAGATATTTCAGTCAAACCCGCCGCCCAGCCGGCAGACTTCGCGACGCCGTCTTCGGCACCAAGCAGATAGTCGCGGAAGCGATTGAATCCGGCGCAGTAGCGCGCGAGGAAGTCGGCGTCGTGCAGCCCTTCGACAATCAGCGTATGCGCCAGCGCGAGCATCAGCGCGGTATCGCTATGCGGGCGCGGCGCGATCCACTCGGCGTCGAGGAAGCTCGCGGCGTCATCGCGCATCGGACTGATGTTGCAGAACTGGACGCCTGCGGCCCTGACCTGCTCGAGCCAGCCGCGCGTCGTATGCTCGCCCATCCCGCCCGGCGTGACCTGGGTGTTGCGCGTCGGCATTCCACCGAACATCACGACCAGATCCGCATGATCGGCGATGCTCTTCCAGCTGGTGCCGGGACCGTTCATCGCGCGCATGCTGCCGAGCACGTTCTTCACCAGCACTGCGCCCGCTGCGTTGCTGTAGGTGTCGCGCGCGCCGGTGAATCCGCCGACGCCGCCGAGGAAGCGCTGCAGCTGCGTCCGCGCATGATGAAAGCGCCCGGCGCTGCCCCATCCGTAAGAGCCGGCGTAGATTGCCTGGTTGCCACGCTCGCGAATCACGCGCTTGATTTCATCGGCGATCAAATCAAGCGCGCGCTCCCAGCTGACGGGCACGTAACGATCTGCGCCGCGACGATCGCGAGCACCGCCGGGCCCGTTCTCGAGCCAGCCTGCGCGCACTGCGGGCTGCGCGACGCGGCTGGCATGATGCAACGCGTCGGGAATCGACTGCAGCAAGGGCGAAGGAACCGGATCTCTCGCGAAGGGCCGCGCTTCGGTCACGCGTCCATCGACGACGACCGGCTCAAAAGCGCCCCAATGCGAACCGTTTAGAGTTGGCGCCGCGTCAGGAATTTGTTCTGGCTTCACGCTCACGCAGCAGGCGCCTCGTCTAAGCAATGCCTTCGAACAGCGCGGTACTCAAGTATCGTTCGCCGGAATCGGGCAGCACGACGACGATGGTCTTGCCTTTGTTCTCCGGACGCTTTGCGATGCGCGCGGCGACCGCCGCGGCGGCTCCACACGAAATGCCCGACAGGATTCCTTCCTCGCGCGTCAACCGACGCGCGTACTCGATCGCCTCTTCGTTAGTGACCTGCTCGACTACATCGATGAGCGAGAGGTCGAGGTTTCCAGGGATGAACCCTGCGCCGATGCCCTGAATTTTGTGCGCTCCCGGCTTGAGCGGCTGTCCGCTGCGTTGCTGCGTGATGACCGGACTGGCACTCGGCTCGACGGCGACCGTGACGATCGCTTTGCCCTTGGTTTTTTTAATGTAGCGCGAAACGCCCGTGAGAGTACCGCCGGTGCCGACGCCCGACACGAAAATATCGATCGCCCCTTCGGTGTCGTTCCAGATTTCCGGCCCGGTTGTCGCTTCGTGAATGGCGGGATTGGCGGGATTGCTGAACTGCTGCAGCAGGACGTAGCGATCGGGCGCCGACGACACGATCTCCTCGGCTTTCGCAATCGCTCCGGTCATGCCGCGCGCGCCCTCCGTTAACACGAGCTTTGCGCCATAGGCCAGCAACAGCTTGCGGCGCTCGAGGCTCATCGTATCCGGCATCGTCAGCGTCAACGGAATCTTGCGCGCCGCCGCGACGAAAGCGAGCGCGATGCCGGTGTTGCCGCTGGTCGGCTCGACCAGCTCTTTGCCGGGACCGAGCAGGCCGCGCTTCTCGGCGTCCCAGACCATCGCGGCGCCGATTCGGTCCTTGACGGAATACGCGGGGCTGCGTCCTTCGATCTTGCCGAGAACTGTAGCCGGAGCGCCGTCGGTGACGCGGTTGAGCCGCACCAGCGGCGTGTGTCCGATCGAACGCGAATTGTCTTCGTACCAATGTGGCATGGGTGGGCCTCCCCGCTGCTTGAAGTCGTCGAATTATATTACCTGTTAAACCCGAAAAATAACGATTGAAGCCAACTGCCTCGGAGTACTAGAGATACGCTGAGGCCTTTGGCGATGGCAAATTCCAGGCGCGGTCTCGCGCTCACGGTTCTGGCGATCCTGTTCGCGATTCTGGCGTTGTCCGACATTCTGAAGCCGTTGCATCTGGAGGGTCCGACCACGGGCCTGGTCTTTTTTGGCAGACGGCTGAGCGGCACGCCGAACGCGATTCTTGGCCCGATCCTGGGAATTTTTCTGCTGGCTTATGCCGCCGGCATTTGGCGGATGCGCCGCTACGCGATGTTCTTCGGCTACGCATATGCGATCTACGTCACGATCAACTTGGTGCTTTTCTCGGCGCGCAATCCGCCGCCAGCCTCACGAGGCGACATGATTTTCGGCATTGTGTATATCGTTGGTGCGCTCGCGTTCAGTTGGGGCACGGCGGTACTGCTCAGCCGGCACAAAGCCGATCTCGCGTAGATTGTTACCGCGCTTGCGCGCGTTTGATCAGACGCGACATGGCGCGCAAGCTCTCGAAATTTTCCGGGACGACGTCCTCGTCCAGAATTTCGATGTCGAACACGTGGAAAGCTTGGTGGGTCACTAGCGATCGCATCGATCCTATCGACGTGGTCGGAGCTTACGTGTACGACGCGTAAGTCTCGCGAGAGCGCCCATCGCGATAACTACTACCCCCAGCAACCCAAACGCCGCCCACCATTGAAGAAAAATCCCCAGGAACAGGACCAGCGCCGTCAATAGAAGAGCCGCGCCTATCAGTCGCGCGCATATCCAGATGAAGGCCGCGTAGGCATCCGAGACGGCGGAGTCGAGAAATGCCATCACGTTGTCTTCGAACTCGTGCAACTCGGCTGTGACTATTCCTTCTACCAAGCGCGCGAGAAGCTGGGGCCAGTCGGCGTCCGAACGCTTCCCTTTGGCAGGGGTCGGCGAGGGATCGACGGTATCCGGCGGTTCCTTCGAGCGATCTTTCGATGGCATGGCTGAACGACCTCCCGGCCTCAACTCACTCCGTCAGAATACTTCTGGAACGTAGCCTCATTGAGACATCGTTGATAGCAGTCGCTGGATCGGTTCCTGGTCGACAGCTATAAAGCCCCGGTTAGGCTGGTTCAGATCCAATGTAACAAATATGGCGAAGCTGATGAGTACGATGAAACTGACGGTTCCCGCGATATCGGCTTCATCCGCCGCTCCTTGTTCTCTGCCAACCAGCAATGCCGAGATTACTGCCGATAGGAGGAGCAACAGCACGATGGTGGTCGGCAGCCGATCGCGGATTGCGGCGAGGCGTTCGGCATGGCTGCTGGTCGCAGCGTTGAGAGTGTTGGTCAACGGGACCGCGATAGGTGTGCCATCCGCAAGCGCCGCGGAGACCAGCTCAACCATCTGGTTGTGCATTTGTTGAAATTGGCCAAGTGCGTGTTCGAAAGCATGAGCATCGTAGGCGCGTGTGGAGAGATCGACTCTCAGGGCCGCATAGTCGCGGATCACGCTCCGCAATTTGCTCCGCTCGGGTTCCTTCAGGAGACTGGCGCAAGTGTAAAAGTCACCTATAGCGTTGCTGTCGGTTACCACCATGATGCGTCGCTGGTCGTGCTTGCCAAGCGCGGTTGAAAACGTAAACGCAAGGAGCAAACCAAGGAGCGCTAGGCTGGCATCATCGAATTTGGATACAGCAGGCTTACCGTTCAATTCTGCGCGTAAGCGGCGCCCTCGCCGACGCCCCGCGAGCCAGCCCAAGGTCATCGCGAGTGCGACCGTCGACGCTATCGCCCAGGCATCAACGTCATCAAAAATATGAGCCATGATTTGGGGATCAATCTTCGGTAAAGCCGCGATGCGGCATCACGCAACGAGTTGAACGAAAGAGAGCAGTCGCTCCGGTTTTTTCCATAACCGCAGACCATATATATGTACCTGTCTTTCGCCAATCTCGGCCATCGTGCCTAAAGCCCACTGTCGGGCTTGCAATCCTACCCGTTCAGCAGGCGGGTGATCAGAAAGATCGCGAGCATCCCCATGCAGGTCGCGATGCCAACCAGCGGTGAGTCGTGCTCGCGCGCTTCCGGCAGCAGGTCCGAGGCGCCGATGTACAGAAAGGAGCCCGCAAAGAACGCGAGCAGGAACGGCAGCACGCCCCTCAAGTCGAACATCAGCGTCGAAGCTGCGCCCAGAACGGGCGTGAGCATGTCGATTATCAGCCAGAAAACGGCGCGTCGCGGCGAGTTTCCATGCGCAAGAACTACGGTCACCGTGTTCAGCCCATCGCTGAAATCGTGCGCGATTATACCGAACGCAATCAAGAGTCCCATCGCCGCGCTCATCTGAAAGCCGACCCCGATCGCGACCCCGTCCAGAAAACTGTGAAAGGCCAAGCCGGCCGCGGACATCGCTCCAAGCTCCGGCTCATGCGCCCCCACCGAGTGAGTGTGTTCGCGCGCGCGATGCATCGCGGTGTAGCGTTCGAGGCCGAAGAACGCCAGGAACCCCAGCGCGGTGATCGGCATATACGAAGCGCCGTGGTCGAATGCGAAAACTTCCGGCAGTATGTCGAACAGGGCGACCGCTAACACCGCGCCCGAACTGAAACCGAGCAGCAAATGAAGCCGGTCGCGCAGGCGGATGGCGGCCGTCCCGCCTAACCCGGTCGAGACGAGCGTGACCAGGGCAAGCAGTATCGGCGCGAATCGCATAGTTGGAATTTGCTCAGAGTTTAGTGTCGATGGTCAAATTCAAACTTGCTGCGGGAACCAGACGAGAGCGTTCCGGGTTGCTAGTATGATGAGCATGGAATTACGAACGAAGTGGATACTGGCGATCTTGCTTGCCCTGGGAATGTCGTTCGGCCTGAATCCGATCGACGTATCGGCCCAATCTCCTGGCGGCGATAGCGCTACCGCGGTTTTTTCGGGCGGATGTTTCTGGGGCGTCGATGCTGTCTTCAAGCACGTGAAGGGCGTGACCAAGGTTGTTTCGGGGTATGCGGGCGGCGCGGCTAACACTGCGCAGTACGAAACCGTCAGCACGGGAAGGACGGGACATGCCGAGTCAGTGCAGGTGACATACGATCCGTCGAAGGTCTCGTACGACGATTTGCTGAAGGTGTTTTTTTTCGTCGCGCACGATCCGACTGAGCTGAATCGGCAGGGCCCTGATTCAGGGACTCAGTATCGGTCCTCGATCTTTTATGAGAACGACGCGCAGAAGAAGATGGCCGATGACTACATCGCGCAACTCGAGCAGAAGCATGCATTCTCAGGGCCAATCGTCACCAAGGTGGTTCCGTTTACCGGCTTCTATCCGGCGGAAGACTACCATCAGAACTACCTCGAGCTGCATCCGGATCAGCCTTATATCGTCTTCAACGACTTGCCGAAGCTGGAGCAGTTTCAGAAAAGCTTGCCAGGGCTGTACCAGCAACAGCCCGCGCAACAGGCCGCGAACTAGATCAGGCGGCCGCCGCGCGGCGAATCTCGACCTTGCGCATCTCTTCGGCGCGCGAGCGGGCCTGGTCCGCCGCGCGTACTGCTGAGTCCGACGCTTGGTACAGCTCGAGGTCGGCGTCGAACTCGTCATCCGCGACCGGGCTTAGCGCTACATCCATATAGTGCTTCGATGCCGGATCGTTCTCGATCCTTTTTCGCAGCCGTTCCAGCCGCAAGAAGAAAAACAGCGCAGGCAAGTATGTCATCGACATCTCGCGTGCGCGCCGCATGAAGAACATCAGTGCGTTTTCGCGCGGGTACCCGGGACGGCGCTGCGTGCGCGGCTTGCGGCGAATGATCCCGCCTTGCAGCGGATGCACGTGCTCGAAAGCATGACTTCCGTAGAAATAGAAAATCATCGAGGTCATCCGCCGCGCGCGCATTCCGCTGGCGACCGCCCGCTTGATCAGCGTCTCGATGTGCGACGGCGAATAGTACAGGTGCCACGCACGCTGGTAGATGTCCTGCCATTCGGCGGCGCTCATCCGCGGATGATCCGCGGTCGCATGTTCGGCGTCATACTGGTTGGTGTCCGTTTCCATCCGCTCGCCGCGCAGATACATGTCCTGGTGATCCTTGGAGCCGGGCAGCGGCGTCAGCATGAAGAACTCCATGATGTCGATCGGGAGTTCGCGCTGGATGATCGCAATGTCGCGCTCGATGCTTGCGGGCGTGTCGGACGGGAAGCCCAGGATGTAGCCGGCGTAGGTCAGCACTTTGGCGCGCTTCCACGCCTGCAGCATCTTGCGGTACTCGGTGATGCGATTCTGACCCTTGGACGCGCCCTTAAGACTGTCGGGATTGATGTTCTCAAGCCCGATGAAAACTTTCTTGCACCCTGCGCGCACCGACTTCTCGACGAAGTTCGGAATTTTGTGGCACATGGTGTCCACTTGCATGATGATGTTTATCTTCAGCCGGTCGCGGCGCTTGAGTTGTATGATGCGGTCGAGGATCGGCTCCCAATTCTTGTTGCGCGCGAAATTATCGTCTGTGATGAAGAAGCTCTTCACCCCCTGCGCCGCGTGCGCGCGAATCAACTGCTCGATGTCGTCGGCGCTGCGATGACGTGACTTGCGTCCCTGCACATTTATGATCGTGCAAAAGCTGCAACTGAACGGGCATCCGCGTCCCGCGTCGAAGCAGCCGAGCGAGCCGGCGTAGCGCTTCACGTATTTCATCGGCAGGAACGGGAGCGGCTCGCCGTCCATCGCCGGCAAATCGGCCATGTAGTTGTAAACCGGCGTCAATCGATTCTCGAACGCGGCGAGCAGCAACTCGTCAAGCCGATGCTCGGCTTCGCCCGCGAACAGCGTAATTCCGAGCGCGAGCGCGTCCTTCATCTCGGGCGGCATCTCGGGCAGCATCGCGAGGCATCCGCTGACGTGGAATCCTCCGATCGCGACCCGGATCCCGGCGGCGCGCAGCTCGCGAGCGATATCGACCGCCCGTGCGAACTGGTTGGTTTGCACTCCGACCAGCAGCACGACGCCGCGGTTCGAATTGCGTTTGAACCTGCGAACTATATCACCCACCGGCACTTTGGCGTTGGTCTCGTCGTGAGCCTCGATATCGAGATCGACGCTCTCGCCGAGGATGTGCCGCGACTGCGCGTCGAGCGCGAGGCCGTAGAGGTTCGACAGAGAACTCGACGGGACGAAGCCGCGCCACCATTGAATCAGGTAGCCGTCGTCGTCGTAGTGCGAGGGTTTGACGAGCTCGACGAGAAATTTTGTGCGGTGCGGTTCCTTCAATACGCTTTCCAGACAGGATACGGTTTAATCTATTCGCTATCGAAGGCGTTCGCTACCGCTTTGATCGCAGACTGTTGATATATGTTCGGCGCGAACTGGAAATCTTCGAACTTTTGCGCGACTGAGTCGATTTGATAGTCATTGTAGGTATTGCGCTGACACGGGTAAGCGTGCACACCTATCTATAGGACGCGAATCTTAACGAACGTTTAGAGAAGGCGCGGGCTGCATACTGCAAGCGCGCCAAAGGAGCAACCCTTGGACCTTGAAAAATTAGTCGCAGACTTGGCTAAAGAACGAGACAGGCTCGGCCGGGCCATCACTGCCCTGCTGGGATCGGCTGGCGCGGCTTTGTCAGGCGGCGGTAAGAAGAAGCGAGTCGGCAGGCCCAAGGGAACCACGATGAAAAAGCGCAAGCGCGGCGGCCTGACGCCAGCAGGCAGAAGGCGCCTGTCAATTGCGATGAAGAAGCGTTGGGCGGAGCGCAGGAAGAACAGTTCATAACGACTGCTCTAGTCGCGCGGGCAGAAGAGATAGCTGCGCGCGCGGCTTATAGTATGCAAATCGGCGGGAGACGATACGTTATGCGGCTCGCTCTTCTGATAGTTGCAATCGTCGCGCTTGGAGGATGCACGGGCGTTGAGCAGGATGTGTCCCACCTCCAGCAGCAGCAGGATGCCATCAGTGCGGCGAACAAAAAGATTAGGGTCGTCCACGGCGCGAACGTCAAGGGCAATCCGCAGTACACCGCGCTCGGACGCGCCCAGGGTTATTGCTTCAACCTCCCGAACTCGACAGGCGGCCAGGTAATCCACGGCGACGGACTCAGAGCCGCCGCGTATCGCAAGTATGGCGACCAGGTCGATGCGATCGTGAATACCAGCGTATGGTTCGTCGCCGATGACGACTACGGCGCCTACGAGCCCTATGACGAAGGCGGGTACTTCGAATGCGCCGGCACCGCAGTCCACTTCACCACTCAAACGACTCCCGCCGCATCGCCCGCGCCTCCGCCGGCGAGTTGACGTGTAACTTGCTCACTCAAACCAGGTAGTCAAGGAGAGACCAGGATGGCTTTACTTGTACCGGTGTTGGGAATCGAAGAAGTAAGGGCGCATCGTGGCTGGTTTCTGTTTATGGGAGTGGCGCTCATTATCGTTGGCACCATTGCGATAGGTAGCGCCGAAATCATGACGATGGTCTCAGTGATGTTCCTGGGGTGGCTGCTGATCTTGGGCGGGCTGTTCGAAGTAGTTCACGGATTCGCGCGCCGCGCGTGGGGCGGCTTCTTTGTCAATCTCATGGGCGGCCTTTTATACGCGGTAACTGGACTCCTGATGGTTTCGCATCCCGGGGTGGCCGCAGTGACGCTCACCTTCTTGATCGCGATGCTGCTTATCGTCGCCGGCACCTTCAGAATCTTCGTAGCCTTTTCGACTCCAATACATCATCGCGGATGGCTGATCCTGAACGGCGCAATCTCGCTGGTCCTCGGATTCTCGATCATGAGCTCGTGGCCGGTTTCCGGACTGTGGGTCATCGGACTGTTCATCGGCATCGATATGATTTTCGACGGATGGACAGAAGTGATGCTTGCGTTGAGCAGTGGAAGTGGCGCCGGCCCCGCTCCCGCTCAAACCGCGACTGCATGATAGTGCCACGACCCGTCTATGAGGTCGGCGCCAGTTTGTCGCGCTGAAAAGCTTCCAGCGCCGCTCGGACACGTTTGGTTTCCTCGATCATCGAATCGGTCGCAATTTGTAGATCGCCAGTTGGTTCGCGCCTCGCGCGGTCTTCGAGGATCCGAGACAACTCAACCAGGTTGGCGGCGCCAAAATGACCGCAGCTGCCCATTATTGCATGTGCCGTCGCCGCAACGCCGGCGCGGTCATCTTGGCTCATTTGCAATCCGATTTTGTTCACACGTTCGCTCAGGTCGGCGAGAAAGACCTTGATGATTTCGGCGATAAATTGGTCGCCCATATCATCGTTGTCGGCGAGCTGAGTGATCGCGCTCATGTCGATCGGTGGAACGCTCGCGGCTTCGGTGCTCACGTGATGATCCAAGTTGCATGCCCGCAATAACCGACCGATCTGCGAATGCGACCGAACCCCGCCAATAATTTGCTGCGACGGTCAGGCGCATGCCTTATGAACCAGGAACGCCGATGAGGTTCTGACCTTTGAACCTCGCGAGGCGGCAGGATCGCACCGCCGTGTCATTTGTTTGCCGCTTTGCATTGGTGCGATGCGCTGTCGTCTACCTCGACGCAAATCGTGCAACCTGTTCCTGCCACTTGTCGCCGAATACCAGGATCATCACCTGATGATTGACGTCCGCGTCATGACTCAGACTGCGGATCGAGCCGCCGCCCGTGGCCGCGAGCACCTTGTACGCGGCCTGAGCCTGCTTGGCGAACGGCGGAAGCGGCCCGATGTCTTTTGGCGTCGGCTCGATGCGATGAACCTTGATGAAGAGTTCGCGCTCGTAGCGCTCATGCTCCTCTTGCTGGACATCGACGGCGCTGAGCGTGCCGTTGTTGCGCCGGAAGTCGCGGATGAGCGCGAGCAGCGGTGCGAAATCTTCCTGCTCGGGGGGAGAGTCGCCGATCAGCACAATCACCTTGCGCGCGTATGGCTTCCAATCCATCCGGGTGACGGCGGCCTGCACCGCGCCGAGCGTGTTCTCCTGCCATTCGCCGCCGCCCTTGGCCTGGATCGATCCGAGAAACGACTGCAGCTTCGCAGTCGAGAGCGTCAACGGCTGCATGTCCACCGGTTCGCCCTTGCCGCCGAACACGACGACCCCGACCCGCGCGATCGGTACGAGCTGGCGAACTCGTACCGCGAGCTGCGTCATCCGCGCCTTCACGTCCGCCATCACGAAGTCCATCGACTTGGTGCCGTCGATCACCAGCACTACGTCGAGACCTTTGTGACGCAGCTCGGTAATGAACCACGGAAACGTCCCGCCACCGTCGCCGCCCGAACCAGGGCGGAGATTCATGTAGTTGCCGAGTTGGCGCCCGATATCGAGTCCGGTGTCCGAGGGCGTAGCACCGACTTCGCTTGAGTTCGCGCCGAGCACCTTGTTGACGTCGACGACGGGCGGCAAATCGTCCGGTTGTTTGGTGTTGAACTCGGGAATCGGCACGTCGGGAATCTCGAGCGGCTCGACGGCCTCGAGGGGATGAAGCGACCCGGGTTCAATCATGAGGATTAGCTGCTCGCGCGCGCGGCTCTCATGCACGGCGATGATGAGCGTGAGAATGATCGCGAGATGAATCGCGATCGAAAACGAAAATGGGCCGCCGGCAAAATGCGCCGCGCTGCGAAAGCCCGGCGGCATCGATGCTGAAATGGGAACGCCGCGGATCCGGTTCCATAAGAAGGCTACGACCAGTATCGAGCAAGACACGGCGAGGCAGACAACCAGGAACGCAATCATCGCATCCTCCTTCGCGCCAGGCTCGCCCCGAGCATTGGCGTCTCCTGAAACTGAGATCGGAGGAGGTACGATTTTCTTGCGATCTATTTGCTCTTCCCCTCTCCCTGAAAGGGAGAGGATCGAAGGTGAGGGTCCTTATTCAGCGCGCATCTTTCGCGCGCGCTTCAAGATTCTGTTCTGCCCCTCCGCGATTGTTCACCTTCCCTCGAGGGAAGGGGTTAGGGGTTAGGTTCCTGGATCATCGTTAGCGCTGCGAAGGGAAGATCTAAGGACCGGAACCCGAGCCGCTGCTACCGCTCAACCCACGCCCGAACGACGCGACCTGCGACTGCCATTGATCGCCGAAGGCGAGGATCAGCACCTGCTGATTGATGTGCGCGTCCTTGGTCAGCGACTTCATCGAGCCGCCACCCGCCGACGCCAGCACTTTGTACGCCGCCTGTGTCTGCCGGTAGAACTCCGGCAGCGGCGAGATCTTCGGCGGCTCCTCGCGATGCACCTTCAGCCAG
>NZ_DATDGQ010000343.1:0-6065 GCF_036522015.1 Binatus sp. (SeqCode) | reverse complement strand
ATCGTGTGGCAACTTTGGTGCGAGCCAATCTCAATGACTTACTCGACAAGGCCGAGAATCCCGAGAAGATGCTCAAGCAGGTAATTCTCGACATGGAAAACCAGTTCATGCAAGTCAAGACGCAAGTCGCGATTGCGCTGGCCGACTTGCACCTGCTCGAAAAGAAAAAAAACGAGAACGCCGACAAGCACGCCGAATGGATGCGCAAGGCAGAGTTAGCCGTCGAGAAAAAGGACGACCAACTCGCGCGCGCAGCGCTCGAGCGCGCAGTAAGTTTTCAGCTGCTAGCCGAGAACTACGATGAGCAGATCGAAAATCATCACATCCAGGTCGAGTCCATGAAAGCTGCGTTGAAGAGACTCGAACTTAAACTATCCGAAGCGCGCGCCAAGGCAGACTTACTGATCGTGCAGCATAGGCGCTCGCGTGCGACCCACCGCGTCGCAAATGCGCAACACGCATCGGGCACCGAGAACGGCACGTTCGAGAGAATGCGCCACAAAGTAGCGCGCGAAGATGCCCTTGGTATGGCCAAAGGCGAACTCTTAGGCGACGACCTGGACCTTCGCCTCCACACCCTGGAACGCGATCAAAAAATCACCGCCCTGCTGGACGAGATCAAAGCAAGGAAGGGCCTGACCGCCTGACCCGAACCCAAAGGAACCTGAGAGCAAAATGGTGTCCTCGCCATTTTGCGATTAGTACTTTTCACTGGGTGCAGGGGTCACCCCTGCCCAAGGAGGTGCGGAACCCACGGCGGGTTCCGCATTAAATCAAGTGACCTATGCAGACTGCGCATGCTCGCGCGGCCGTATCGATTCCGCCAGGTCGGCGGCAAATTTGCGCGCGTCTTCGGGCGGCAGGGTTGATATCGTCACGCGGATTCCGGGGGCGCTTTTGATTCGATAGCACTCGCCGGCCCGAATTGCCCATCCTTTCGACGCCATCGCGTTCGCGACGCCCGCTTCTTCGGCCACCGGCACCCATACGTTCAGACCCGAGCGGCCGCGCGCCGCGATTCCGTGCTGCGCGAGCGCTTCGATCAGTGCGCGCCGCCGATGCGCGTAAGTGTCGGCCGCCTTCTGCAGGATCGCCGGCGTGTCCGTATCTGCCCACATCATCGCGACGAGATCCTGCAGAATGTGACTGACCCATCGCGGGCCGAGACTCTGCCGCCCCTGAACGCGCGCAACCGTCAGCGCATCACCCGCCATCACGCTCACCCGCAAATCGGGGCCAAGCGACTTCGACACCGACCGCACCGTGGCCCAATGCGCACGGCCTGCCGACAAGGTGATCGCGGGCGCGCCTGAAACGGGACCTGCGTGGTCGTCCTCGATCAACACGACGTCAGGAAACGCGGCGAGCACGTGCAGCAACTCCGCCGCGCGCTTGCGATCGAGCGCGGCGCCGCTGGGATTTTGCGCTCGCGGCGTCACGATGAACGCCTTCGCGCCAAGCTTGAGGGCGCGTTTCAAATCCACCGCCAGCGGCCCCGAGTCATCGATCGCCACCGGCTCCGCCACCAGAGCCAGCGCCGCTACCAGGTCCAGCACGCCGGTGTAGCTTGGATCTTCGACTGCGACGACGTCACCCGGCCGCAGATGAGCTTGCAGCACGCGTTCGACGGCGTCGAGGGCGCCGCTGACGACTGCAATCGATTCGGCGGCAACTGCGTCCCGCTTGAATTGCCGCGCGGCGAGCTTGATCAGCGCCGCGCGATTCTCGGCGTCGCCGTACTTGCCTGGCACTCCGTCGAGTCGCATGAGATGAGGTTTCAGCGGCGGCAGCAGCGCCGGATCGGGACCGCCGTCCGCCAGATTGCGCAGCCCGGGCGCCGGTGGCGGGAAGACCGCGCGGGTCAGCAGCGGCGGCCGGCGATTGACGACCGTCCCGCGCCGCCCCGAGCCGTGCACCAAACCGCGCACGCGCAGCGCGCTGTAGGCGGCCGCAACGGTGGCCGGACTGACGCGCAGCTTGACGGCCAGCGCGCGCACGGTGGGCAGGCGCTCGCCGGCGCGCAAGCGTCCGCTGCGAATTCCATTTTCGATGCTCGCGGCGATCAGGTTGCTTGAGTCTCCGCGTATTTGATATTGTACCGATACGTTCATAGTTACGTACTGTAACGAAAAGGCGAGGCAGATGGAAGAGATACAGGGCCAGTCAGTGCAGGCGGACAAATTGAATTCACCGAAACACGCGATCGCGCCGACCGCGCGCACCCGCGTCAAGCGCCTGCCCAAGCGCGCCTCTTACGATCGCGACGCCATCTACGCCATCCTCGATACTGCTTTGGTCTGCCACGTTGGTTTCGCGCTCGGCGCGCAGCCCTACGTCATTCCCACGCTTCACGTCCGGATTGGCGACCGTCTCTGCATTCACGGCTCGGCCGCGAGCCGGATGCTCGGCGCTGCGGCCGAGGGAATGCCGATCGCAGTCACGGTGACGCATATAGATGGCCTGGTGCTGGCGCGTTCCGCATTCCATCATTCGGTCAACTACCGATCAGTGGTCATTCTGGGCGCGGCGACGATGGTCACCGACCCGGTTGAGAAATTCTCAGTGATGAAGGGACTGGTCGAACATATTGCACCGGGACGGTGGGACCATATTCGGCATCCTAGTGATAAGGAGCTCGCCGCCACGTCGGTGCTGTCGATTCCAATCGTCGAGGCGTCGGCGAAGCTCAGGAGCGGCGACCCGCTCGACGACGAAGCTGACTACGCGCTGCCGATTTGGGCGGGACAGATTCCTTTTGCGACGACGACACTGACGCCGGTTGCCGATGCGCGGCTCGAGGCCTCGACTCCAATTCCCGCGTATGTGAACGAGTACCGATTGCCCGCGAACCGAGGAGCAAGAGTCACATGACGGCGATGGTGGTGATGGAGATGGGCCGATTTCTGATCAGCACCGATCGATCGAAGCTCGACGTGGAGGTGATCCACAAGTTCCTGACGCGCGCATACTGGGCGGCGGGAATCCCGCGCGCGACGGTGGTGCGGGCGATCGAAAACTCGCTGTGCTTCGGCGTTTACGACGGCGCCGAGCAAGTTGGTTTCGCGCGCGTCATTTCCGACTTCGCGACGTACGCGTATGTCGCCGACGTCTTCATCCTGGAGCCGTATCGCGAGCGCGGACTCGGCAAAGAGTTGATGGCGTCGATCATGGCTCATCCGGAGTTGCAGGGATTGCGGCGATGGAGTCTCGGCACGCGTGACGCGCAAGGGCTGTACGCGCAGTTCGGTTTCGAGCCGGTCGTTAATACGCCTTCGCGCACGGTCATGGAAATCTTGGACCCGGAGATCTACTCGCGTTCTTGAATGACCTGCGCGCGCGTTCTATATAACAAGTGTTAGGGACCGCGGCCGCCGGCTGACGCTCTTCGTGAGCGCGGCCAGGAGTGGGCCTGTCGGGCGGTTTCCACACGGAGGCATCGATGGATTTCAAGTTCAGCGCCGAAGACGAGGCGTTCCGCAAAGAGTTCAGCGGCTGGCTCAAGGCCAACCTGCCCAAGGCAGGCAAAAGCGAAGACGATGGCGGCGACTTCATGCGCGAAAGCAGCGCGGACGACTGGAAGCGGCGCGTCGAGTGGCACAAGAAGATGCACTCGGGCGGGTGGGTCGGTATCGGCTGGCCCAAGGAATATGGCGGCCGCGGCGCAACGCTGACCCAGCAGATCATCTACAACGAGGAGCTTGCGAAAGTTAACACGCCGATGCTGGTCAACGGACTGGGTATCATGCTGGTCGGTCCGACGATCATCCATTGGGGCACCGAAGAGCAGAAGAAGAAGCATATTCCAAAAATTCTCTCGGCCGACGAGCTCTGGTGCCAGGGATATTCCGAGCCCGGCGCCGGCTCCGATGTCGCGAGCTTGCAGACGCGCGCGGTCGAGGAAGGCGACTACTTTGTCGTCAACGGGCAGAAGGTGTGGACCTCGGACGCACATCACGCGGACATGTGTATCCTGCTGGTGCGCACCGATCCCGAGGCGCCCAAGCACAAGGGAATCAGCTACATCCTGGTCGATATGCACAGCCCTGGCGTGACCGTGCGCCCGCTGGTGCAAATTACCGGTGACGCGAATTTCAACGAAGTGTTTTTCGAAGACGTTAAAGTACCGAAGAAGAATCTAATCGGCGAGAAGAACCAGGGCTGGCAGGTTGCGATTACGACGCTGATGTTCGAGCGGTCGGGAATCGGCGGCGGCCGCGACATGATGGGCCAGGTCAAGGAGCTGGTCGAGCTCGCAAAGAGCGTCCGCAGCAACGGGCACACCGCGTGGGAAGACACCAGCGTGCGCCAGCGGCTCGGCGGTTTCGCGTGCGAGGCGGCCGCGCTCCGTTACACGGGCTTTCGGCAACTGACGCGGCGTCTCAAAGGTCTGCCGCCGGGACCCGAGGGCTCGGTGCTCAAGCTATGCACCAGCGAGCTCAATTTGCGCATGAACAAGTTCGCGATGGAGATGCTGGGGCCGTACAGCCAGATGGAATTTCACGCGCCGCATGCGATGGACAAGGGCAAGTGGTCGTACCGGATGCTCGCGTCGCGGGCGCTTACGATCGCGGGCGGTACGAGCGAAATCCAGCACAATATCATCGGCGAGCGCGTGCTCGGATTGCCCAAGGGCTAGATACTTCAGACTGAGTAATCGACGAAGGGCGGCCCGGAATCGGGTCGCCTTTCTTTTTTTGGCTAGGCAAGGAGGCTGACATGGAAGGCAAGCTGGTCAGGCTGAGAGCGTTCGAGAAATCCGACCTCGACTCGATAATGAAATGGATCAACGACGAGGAAGTCACCGATTTTCTGGCCGGCGGGATGCTGACCTATCCGGTCTCGTCGATCGCGGAGGAAAAGTTTATCGAGGCGGCCGTGAAATCCTCGGACACCGACAAGAGCTTTGTGATCGAGACTCTGGCGGAGCACAAATATCTCGGCGGTACCGCGTTTCACGCGATCAACTGGCTAAATCGCAGCGCCGGTCTCGGTATCACGATCGGCGACAAGTCATTCTGGGGCCGAGGCTACGGGACTGACGCGATGCGCGTAATGATGCGTCTTGGGTTCGACAAGATGAACCTGCATCGGCTGTGGCTGCATGTTCACGACTACAATCAGCGCGCGATCGCGTCGTATGAAAAGTGCGGCTTCAAGCGCGAGGGCGTGCTACGCGAGGATCGGTTCTACCGCGGGCGGTATCACGACACTATCGTGATGGGCATTCTCGAGAGCGAATATCGCGCTACAGCTTAGAGCGCCTACTGGCCCGTGCCTGAGAGGTTTACCGTTCGCGGCCCGCTCGAGCTGTTGTTGTTGATCGTGAGGAGGCCGGGGCGCGGTCCGATCGCAGTCGGCGCGAAGACCACGGCGTAATTACAATTCTTTTTTGGCTTCAGCGTCGAGCCGCAGCTCTTCGAGAGCGCGAAGTCGCCCGTCACCCGCGCACCTAGCATCGAGATCGAGACCATGCCGCCGTTGTGTGCGGTTATCTTCCTCGCCTTGCTCCGCTTGCCCAACTTCGCGGCGAAGCTTGCGGAAGCCGGCGAGACAATCAGCGGCGCCGCGACGGTTGGCATCGGCGTCGGCGTGAATGTCGCCGTCGCAGTATTTGTCGCGGTTGCGGTCGCCGTCGCAGTGGGCGTCGCCGAAGCGACCGGGGTGCGAACCGTGCTCGGCGTAGCTGACACTGTCGCCGTGGTGGTTGGCGTGGCGGTCGCGGTACGTGTTGGCGATGCTGTCGCAGTTGGGGTCGCAGTCGCGGTCACCGTGACAGTCGCGGTGCGTGTTGGCGATACGGTCGCCGTGGCGGTCGCAGTTGGGGTCGCAGTCGCGGTGCGGGTCGCGGTGGCAGTCGGGGTCGGCGATGCGGTCGCGGTTGCGGTATCACTCGCGGTCGCCGTGGCCGTGGGCGTCGCAGTCCTGGTTGGTGTCATGGTGGCAGTTGCGGTCGCGGCGCTGGTATCAGTCGCGGTCGCCATAGCAGTGGGCGTCGCAGTCCTGGTTGGTGTCATGGTGGCAGTTGCGGTCGCGGTGCTGATATCAGTCGCGGTCGCCGTGGCAGT
>NZ_DATDGQ010000342.1:0-2560 GCF_036522015.1 Binatus sp. (SeqCode) | reverse complement strand
ATCACCACGCCCAATCCAATCCGCGCGCGATAATGTACGGCCGCCCGCTGACGCGCCAGGCCTACGACGAGTCGCGATGGATCGTCGAGCCGTTTCATCTTTACGATTGCTGCCTCGAGAACGACGGCGCCGCGGCCGTGATCGTCACCAGCGCCGAGCGCGCGCGCGATCTCAAGCAGAAGCCCGCATACGTCATGGCCTCGGCGCAGGGCTCCGACTTCCGTCAAGGCGCGGCGGCAGAGAACGGCCCAGACTACGCGACCTCCAACTTCAAGACCCTCGCGCCGCGCCTATACGCGATGGCGGGAATCGAGCCCAAGGACGTCGATGTCGCCCAGGTGTACGAAAATTTCACCGGCGCCGTGATGACCCGTATTGTCGAGCACGGCTTCTGCCATCCCGACGAAGTGATGGACTTCTGCACCTTCGAAAATCTGACCGCGCCCAACGGCAAGCTGCCGATCAACACCAGCGGCGGAAACCTGGCCGAGTGCTACATGCACGGACTCGAGCTGATCATCGAAGCAGCGCGCCAGGTGCGCGGCACTTCAACCTGCCAGGTGAAGGACGCCGAAATCTCGATGGTCGTGTCGGGCCCGATGGTCGCGCCGGTGAGCGACCTGATTCTCCGCCGGTGAATGCGATGGCGAACGACGAAAAAACCAAAACCTACCTGCCCGCCGGAATGCCGGCGCCGGAAGCGACCCGCGACGGATTGGATCGCGAATTCTGGGACGCGGCCAAGCGTCACGAGCTAGTCGTCCAGAAATGCAATTCATGCGGCACCTTCCAATTCGGCCCCGAATGGATCTGCCACAAATGCCACGCGCTCGACCTCGGATGGCATCGCGCATCCGGCCGCGGCCGCGTCTATAGCTGGGAGCGCGTCTGGCACCCCGCCCATCCCGCACTGAAATCCGCCTGCCCCTATCTCGTAGTAGTTGTAGAACTCCCAGACGCCGCCAACATAAGAATGGTCGGCAACCTGCTAGGCGACCCAACCCGCGAGGTCCCCTTCGACGCCCCGGTGGAAGCCGTCTTCGAAGACCACCCCGAAGGCTTCACTTTGATTCAGTGGAAGCTGGCGTAACTTGGCTCGGAGTTCGTCCCCTCTCCAGAAGGGAGAGGGGCTAGGGGAGAGGTCAGGTCTTTTCCGATTCGTCACCCTTGATAAACTTCAGCGACGCCGAATTCATGCAATATCGCAACCCCGTCGGCCGCGGACCGTCGTCGAACACGTGGCCGAGATGCGCGTCGCATTGCGCGCACATCACCTCGGTCCGCTTCATGAAAAGTGAGCGGTCGGTTTCCGTCTTGACGTTTTCCGGCGCGATCGGCTGATAGAAGCTCGGCCATCCGGTCCCCGATTCGAACTTGGTGTCGGAGCTGAACAGCGCGTTGCCGCAGCAGATGCATCGATAGAGACCCTTGTCGTGATTCTCTGCGTATAGGTTCTGGAACGGCCGCTCGGTACCCTTTTTGCGCGCGACCTCGAACTGCTCCGGGGTCAGCTCCTTGCGCCATTCCTCGTCCGTCTTGACAACTTTATCTACCATCACGAGTCCCTTTCTCTTGCCGGTATCGGTGAACTCTACGATCGATACTTTGACTATACCCGACGAACCCGAATCCGGCGAATCACCCGCCGCGCTGACGTTGACGCTCTTCTCAGCGTAACCGAACGCAATTATCGCAGGTATCGCAGCAATCGCGGCAACAAATGCGCGCCGCCCGATGATGCGCGCGTTCTGACTATTCGACTTACTATTCTTTTCCGCCGACTTCCGTTCCGTTGTGTTGATCATTGCATATTAGAAAACAGCTTCGAGGACCGCGCGGTTCCCACCGGGCCTGACCGCAGCGCTAGATCTGATACACAAACAGCTTCTGTTCTTTGGGCTTCAGATACACGTGCGCTCCCGTCTCCAGGTGCAGCACCTCGTAACGCTCGTGGCTGATCTCCACCTGCACCATGTCGCCCCACTCGGCGACCAGCTCTACTTTGACCTGCGGGCCGGCCGGGTTGATCGACTTCACGGTCGCAGGGAACGTCTGCTTGCCGTTGGGACGCATCACGATTTCCAGCAGATGCGGCCGCACGTAGAGGACCGCCTTGCCGTTCTCGTCGGGATGCGCGTGCGCGTGAGTGTTTTCGAGCTCCACCGCAGTGTCGCCGAGAAACACGCGGCCGTTTTCAATTCGGCCATGGAACAGGTTCACGTTCCCCAGAAAGTTGTACACGAACGCGTTGGACGGATGGTGATAAACTTCCTCGGCAGTGCCGATCTGCTCGATATGCCCCTGGTTCATCACGACGATCCGGTTGGCGAGCTCGAGCGCCTCTTCCTGATCGTGCGTGACGAAGACGCTGGTAATTTTGATTTCGTCGTGGAGCCGCCGCAGCCATCGGCGAAGTTCCTGCCGCACCTTGGCGTCGAGTGCGCCGAACGGCTCGTCGAGTAAAAGGACTTTCGGCTCGACAGCGAGCGTGCGTGCCAGTGCGACGCGCTGGCGCTGCCCGCCAGAGAGCTGCGACGGGTAGCGATCGGCAAGGAAGTCG
>NZ_DATDGQ010000341.1:0-1806 GCF_036522015.1 Binatus sp. (SeqCode) | reverse complement strand
ACCGATGCGATAGTCCGCGATGCGCACGTCGAACGCGCGCTCTGCCTGCGCTCGAGTGCCGCGCATCGTGAGCGTCAGCCGATTCCTGGAGCCGCGCTCAAGTTTGAATCCCTTCGACCTCATCCAGCGCAGCATGGAGTTGTAATCGGCTCGGCTCGGACCGAAGCGATTGGCAATCTGTTGCTGAGTCAGGAAGTGATGAAAGGCCGGCGATTTGGGATCATAGAGGTCGTGCAGAAAGCGCTCGAACCCCGACTGGTCGTCACGCTTGAGGACGAGTGTGAGCGAGAGAGTTCCACTTTCGGTTTTGGCGCTTGAAGGAACGACGCTCGCCTTCGCAATTGCTGACAGCACGTGACCCGGCAGACGAACCGTGGCGGGCGTAGTTTCCTTAGGATGATCGAGGCTCGCGTTTGCTAGCGATGGTTTCGCGGCGAATATCGAAACGAATGATACGACTAGCAGCCATAAAAGACTCCGAGACCATCGATCCGGAACTTTCATTGTGAATCCCCGCCTTAGACAGCTCTTACCGCATTCAGACTCGCGACAACGCCCGGCAATTGTGATTCGGGCAGTTTGGCTGCGAAATCTAGCTCAAGTCAAGCTGAATCGAGCGGGGATGCTGCCGAGCAGGCGTCGAGTATTAGGAAGGGGCTTTCTTTTCAATGCGTGGGAACAGCGGCGTCGTTGGATTTACGCGATGGCCCGGCTTGATGCCTTGTCCATACGGCGCACGCGCGAGTTTGTCGCCTACATTTAGTAGGGCGATGATCTTTTTGGACGTCACCGGCATGAAGGGCTCCAGGGAATCGGCGACGACGCGCAGTCCCTCGACGAGGTTGGCGAGGATCTGCGCGACGCGCGGCAGCTGGGCGGCGTCTTTCGCGAGCGTGAACGGCGCGGTCGCGACGATATATTTGTTGGCTGCGTCCAGTGCTTGCCAGATGACTTCCAGAGCGCGATTGAACGACAGCTCCTCGACCAGCGGCGCGATGCGCCACGGAATCGCGGTGAAGGTCTCGACCAGCGCCACGTCGAGCGGATCGTTGCCGACACCCGGCGCGGCGGTAATCGCGCCTTCGAAGTATCGCGCCGCCATCGAGAGCACGCGGCTGGTCAAGTTGCCAAGGTCGTTGGCCAGGTCGGAGTTGTAGCGATCGATCACGCGCTGTTCGGTGAAGTCACCGTCGAGGCCGTAAGTGAACTCGCGCAGGATGAAGAAGCGCAAGACGTCGGGGCCGACACTTTGCTGATAGGCGACGGGGTCCTGGATGGTGCCCGAGCTCTTCGACATCTTCGCGCCGCCCAAATTCAGAAAGCCGTGGACGTTGAGGTGACGGTAGAGCGGCAAGCCGGCCGACAACAGCATCGCGGGCCAGTAGGTCGCGTGCGTCTTGAGAATATCCTTGCCGATGAAGTGTTCAGTCACCGGCAGAATCGCGCTCAGCGCCGCGTCGCTGGTGTCAGGCAGTTCACTCACGTAGGCCCAGAAGGCGTCGTACCAGACGTACGTGACGTACTTGTCGTCAAACGGCATCGTGATGCCCCAATCGAGGCGCGCCTTGGGACGCGAGATGCATAGGTCCTCGAGCGGATCGTCGAGCATCCGCAGCGCCTCATTGCGATAGCGCTCGGGGCGGATGAAGTCGGGATTTTTCTCAATGTTGCGGCGAATCGCCTCGCGATGCTTCTCGAGCTTGAGGAAGTAGTTGCCCTCCTTGATGCGCTCGACGGGAGTGTTATGCACCGGGCAGATGTTGCCGGGCAGCAATTCTTTCTCGGTGTAGAAGCGCTCGCATCCGA
>NZ_DATDGQ010000340.1:0-10234 GCF_036522015.1 Binatus sp. (SeqCode) | reverse complement strand
GAATTCGGCCGCGATGAAACGCAGCAGCCCGATCTGCTCTTCGCCGCGCGCCCCGAAATCGCTATGGCCGCCCTCGGACGCGACCGCATAATATTTGTTTTCGTTGTCCTCCCAGACCAGCGCCGCTTCGCCCAACCCGGTCCCAGCGGCGACCACTGCGATGTTGGCGTGCTGAGGTGGATTCTCTGCGCGATGCAGAACCGTGAACTCAGCCGGCGTCAGATGAACCATGCCATACGCCGTCGCGGTCAGATCGTTGATCAAACGAACGGGCACTCCCTTCAGCGCGCGCGAGAGCGAGGCGCTCGAGAGTCGCCACGCGACGTTGGCGGCATGGGCCGCACCGTCGATGACCGGCCCGGGCACGCCCATGCAGGCGGCATTCACCGCCGCGGCTGCGCCGAGGAAATCCGCACAGACCTGTTCGAGACTGGCGAACTGCGCCGTCGCGTAGCGATGCTCGCGCACCAGTTCGAGGGTGCCGGATGAATGCTGAAAGAGCCCGAGATGGGTTTTGGTTCCGCCGACATCGCCGGCCAGGATGAGCCCATCCATCAGAAACCTCGGTTCGCTTCAGCCTTCAACTTTGAACGATTCGGCGAGCGCGACTTCCTCCGCACTGCCGATGTAAATCGGATGCCGCTCGTGGATCGCGGTGGCTGCGATGTCGAGGATTCGACTTTTGCCGGTCGAGCCGCGGCCGCCGGCCTGCTCCGCGAGCATCGAGAGCGGCGCGAGTTCGTACATCAGCCGCAGCTTGCCTTTAGCCTTGCCGCCCTCGGCAACCTCGCCGGGATACATGTAGATTCCGCCTTCGAGCAGGCATCGATGGAAGTCGGCGGCGAATGCACCGCAGTATCTGAGTGAATAGCTGGTACGCTTGTCTTTGCGACTGGTAATATGCGCGAGAAACTTGCGCGCTTCCTCGTGCCACTTGCCCGCGTTAGCCTGATTGACCGCATAGGTAGAGCCGTGACCCGGCATCTTCACATTCTCTTTCCACAGCATGAACTCGCCGAGCGTGCGGTCGAGCGTGAAGACGTCAACTCCGGCGCCCGCGGTATAAACCAACTGTGCAGCAGGCCCATATAGAATATAGCCCGCGATGAGCTGCTGCGTCCCCGGGACGAGGATGTCGTCAATTCCTTTTTGGTGGACGGGCGCGCGTTTCTTGACCGCGAAGATAGTGCCGAGCGAACCGTTTACGTCGGTGTTCGATGATCCGTCGATCGGGTCGTAGAGTATGCAGTAGCTATTGTCGCGGCAGTTGACTGAGTAATGGTGCGGCTCGTCCATTTCCTCGGAAATGAGACTGCATACCGGGTAGCCGTGCTCGAATGCGTCCAGGAAAACCTGGTTGCCCCATTGGTCGAGCTTCTTGACCTTTTCGCCCTGCACGTTGGTCTCGCCGGTGTAGCCGAGCTCGTCGCTGAGACCGGCGGCGGCGAGCTCGCGCGCGATGCGCTTGGCGATCAGCTCGATGCGTTCCATGATGAGCGCGAGGTCTGCGACCGGAATCGCAGTCGCGCTTTTGGTCATGAGGTGACGCGTGAGTGTGATGCCGCCGCTCATCTGCATTCCTTTCTATAGCGTGCGCCAGGTGCGGCCGTCCGCCGCGATCATCAACGCCGCTTCGAGCGGTCCCCAAGAGCCGGCCGCGTAGATTGGTGGATCCATCGGCGACTGATCCCATGCGTCGAGGATCGGTTGCACAAATTTCCACGCTTCTTCGACCGTGTCGCGCCGCATGAAGAGCGTCTGGTCGCCGACGATGACGTCGTTGAGCAGCGTCTCGTACGCCTCGGGCGTCGAAGTCACGTAGTGAAAATCGACTTTGACCTGTTGCAGCTTGGTCTGCGAGCCCGGCACCTTCGACATGATATGCAGCGCGAGACCCTCGTCGGGTTGAATCCTGATGGTCAGCATATTGGGCGCCAGCGGCGCGCGTGGATTCGCGTTATACAGGATTCGGGGCACGTTGTTGAAGTAGATCGCGATCTCGCTCGAGCGCTTGGGCAGGCGCTTGCCGGTGCGCAGGTAGAACGGCACGCCGGCCCATCGCCAGTTGTCGATCCAGCATCGCAGTGCGACAAAAGTTTCGACTTGCGAGTCCGGCGCGATGTGCTCCTCGTCGCGGTATGCTTTGACCGGCACGCCGCCGATGAGACCTTCGCCGTACTGTCCGCGCACGACGCGCTTCTCGATATCCTCGTCACCGAGCGGACGCAGCGCGCGCAGCACGTCGAGCTTCGCATCGCGCATCGACTCGGCGCCAGTGGTATTAGGCGGCTCAGTCGCGATCATGCAGAGCGTTTGCAGCAGATGGCTCTGTACCATGTCGCGCAACGCGCCGGCGTGATCGTAGTACGACGCGCGCGTGCCGACGCCCTCGGCCTCGGCGACAGTGATTTGCACATGATCGACGAAGCGCGCCGTCCAGATCGGCTCGAAGATCGCGTTGGCGAATCGCAACACCATCAGGTTCTCGACAGTTTCCTTGCCGAGATAGTGATCGATTCTGAAAATCTGGCCTTCGTCGAAATGGCGCGCGAGCTCGGCGTTGATTTCCGACGCGCTCGCGAGGTCGGAGCCGATCGGCTTCTCGACCACGACCCTCGTGAACGGATGCCCCTTCTCATGCGGATGAATCAGGCCGGCCGCCGTCAACCCTTCCGAGCAGGTGTCAATGAACGCCGGCGGTATCGCGAAGTAGAAAGCGCGATTGCCTTCGGTGCCGCGCTCCTGGTCAATCGCCTCGCATCGGCGGCGCAGATTCTGATAGTCGGCGGCTTCGGTAAACGAGCCGCGATTGAAATACAGCATCGGGGCGAACTTCGCCCAGTGTTCCTGCTCGACCTTGCGACGCGAGAACTGCTCGATGCCGCTGAGCGCGAACGCGCGATACTTTTCGTCGTCAAGATCCTCCATCGAGAATCCGAGGATCGCGAACTTGTCGGGCAATTCACCGTCGAGCGACAGATTGTACAGTGCGGGAATCAGCTTGCGATGACTCAGGTCGCCGGCGCCGCCGAAAATCACCACGATGCATGGATCGTAGTGGTTGCGCTCCTTGATCGGATGCAGGTGATTGAGGTCGACGCTTCTATTTGCAGCCACAGCCATAAATGACTAACCCTCTAGCTCCCGCGCTTATTCCTTGACGACGCCGTGGCCGCCGAACTCATCGCGAAGGGCGGCGAGCAGTTTCTCGCCGAAGGTTCCCTGGCCTTTGCCGGCGCGCGAGCGAAAGCGCGTGAACAGCGCCATCGTGATCACCGGCATCGAGATGTTTTTGTCGATTGCGTCCTGCACGGCCCAGCGGCCCTCGCCCGAATCCTCGACGTAGCCGCGGATTTGCTTGAGGCCCGGATCTTTCTCGAGCGCGTTGGCCGTCAGCTCCAGCAGCCATGAGCGCACGACGCTGCCCTGGCGCCACAGGTTCGCGATTTTCGTCAAGTCGAGCTTGTAGTCCGACTTGTGCATCGCCTCGAAGCCCTCGGCGTACGCCTGCATCAGTCCGTACTCGATTCCGTTGTGGACCATCTTCACGTAATGACCCGCGCCGTGGCCGCCGACGTGATCGTAGCCGTTGGCGGAGGGCGCGAGAGTTTTGAAAATCGGCTCATAGCGCCGGAAAATTTCCGGCTCGCCGCCGATCATCAGGCAGTAGCCGAGCTTGAGACCCCAGATGCCGCCGCTGGTGCCGGCATCGACCAGATGCAGTTTTTTTGCGGCGAGCAATGCGGCGCGACGGACGTCGTCGTGAAAGTTGGTGTTGCCGCCGTCGATGATCGCGTCGCCGGGCTCGAGCAGTTCCGCGAGTTGGTTGATGGTGCTCTCGGTCGGATCGCCCGCCGGGACCATCACCCACACGCCGCGCGGCGGCTTGAGCCGGGTGACGAGGTCCTTCAGCGAATTGACACCGTCGGCGCCGAAGGTTGAGACTTCCTTGCGTTTTGCATCGTCGAGGTCGAACGCGACAATCTGATGGTTGTCGCGCCGCAGCCGCTCGACCATGTTCATCCCCATTTTGCCCAGACCAACGAATCCGATTTCCATCCAGCGTGTTCCCTCTTGACGGACGACGATACGATCCGGATTTGGGCCGCGCGGCGAGGACTGTGAAGCATTACCCGCGCACGCCCCGGTAATTCACTATCCGGCGCTCGATCTAAGCTATTCCAACAAACCGGTTGTTCAAAGACCGCGCTGGAACCGCACGGCTAATGGGATTTTATGTCGTCTTCGAGCATCAGGTTGCGCAAGTCCTGGCGCTGAAAGATCGCCGCGACCGAGCGCGTCAGCGCGACCGACAGCACCTGGCCCGGCTCGTCGTAGATGCCGGCTTCGTCCTCGGAGCCGAGACCGAATGAGCCGACCGGCGGGTCATAGTAGGTGTCGGTGGTGCTTCCGGTCCAGAACGGGACGCTGAAGGGCGGCTTATAAATCGAGACGTCGAGCGCAACGTCGGCGACCGTGCGCCAGACGGGACCATACTGGCCATTTGCGTTGCGGGCCTTCTTCACCCAGCATCGCCGAATCTTGCTTTCGAGCACGTATTCGGCGGTGTTCTTAACTCCTGGTTTGTAGGTGACGTCGCTGGACGACGACGCGCTCAGGCCTGCCTCATCCGCCGAGCGCCCGATCGCTTGCTGGATTATCGGGCCGAGCGCCGAGCTGTACAATCGTTCGGTTACGGCCCCCGATTGATCGTCAACCACGCCGATTGCGGGATTGCCGTTCAGCGGCGCACCGTTGGCGGTCGCATCGCGTGCGTCGGCGGGTATCAGGATCTGGATGGTCTTTTTGGGGTAACTGTTTTGGTATCCCTTGACCTGGTACGGGTAGTACTCGAGGGTCTGGACCGAGGTCGTGGGCGCCGCGGGCGTGCCGCCTCCCTGGTTGACGGTCGAACATCCCGCAAACATCGAAGTTAGAATCGAAACGGTCGTGATGAGGAGCGCGATTCGGGTTCTGAACGTCGGCTGGCTCCCCACGACCGCCCAGCCCCTTATCGATTCGCCGCCTGGGACCGCTCTCGGAAGAGAAACAGCGTGCCGCCAACCTCGAGCCGATCGCCGCTCTTGAGCGCGTAGCGGCCCGCCACCGGCTGTCGATTAATGAATATCTGGCCGCCGGTCGGACTGATGACAAAATTTTTGCCCTCGCGCCGGATGATCGCATGACTGCCGAGCACGCTCTGATCGCCGAACAATCCGATGTCGCTTTCCTCGGCACGGCCGATAATCGTCACGCCTTTGAGCAGCGGATATTCGCGCCCCTCGCGCGCGTTGCGGCTTTGGCTCCGCACGACCATCAGCCAGCCGCGCTTGAGCAACTCGCCGACCAGACCGATGAAAAATCCGATCAGCGCGCCAAGAATAATGATCGCAATCGCGCGTCCGAACGCCTGCGGAAAGGTGGTCGTCAGGCTCTGGTAGAAAAATCCACCGACCGCGCCGCCGAGCACGCCGCCGATAGCGCCATTGCGCCGCCGCGCCGCCGATCCCGACGCCGAGCCAACGCCGAGTCCGACCGCGATTCCGAGTACGCCCCATCCGAGGATTCGCCCGTTGAGCCCGCCCAGTACGTCGAATGCAAATTCGCCGGTCAGCAACCCCAGCGCTCCGCCGACCGCGCCGATAGCGCCGCCGAGCACGAATCGTCGCGCTGCCTGGCGCACCTGGCCGACGCTGAGCGTTTCGATCGAAGCGAGAAACGCGCTGATCAGCGCGCCGATCAGTGCGCCGAATAAAATGTCGCGGCCGTAAACCCAGCGGATACCGAGGATTGGCTCCGAGAGCCCCCATGCCGCGAAGCCGCCAAGCGCGCCGGCGGCGGCGTAGAAGAGAAGTTTTTCGCGGGAGACGTTACTCGCCATCTGTAGTCCTCAGCATTGCGCGTGCTTGGGTCAGGTACAAGCGCAAATCTCAATTGTGTGGTGACGATGCATGGGTGCAGGTCGATGCGGGATAACCTAACCCCTAACCCCCTTCCCTCGAGGGAAGGGGAACAATCGCGGAAAGAAATCTCCTCTCTTCTAACAGGGACTAAGTCCCGCATCTTCGTTTTTGTAATAGATACTGTGTGCAGGGGTCACCCCTGCCGAAGGAAGTTCGAAACCCACCGTGGGTTTCAAATTAAATTAGCTCTTTTAGTTGGTCCGGGTGACCCAGGTGCCGCGCTCTCCCGACGGTGTCGATTCGAAAGTGCCGCTGATCTGATCGTTGTTGCGGGCGCCTTCGAAGTAATAAGTCTCGGTGCCGTACGGGACCTGGAACTGCAGATGGTCGCCGCGCACGTATCCGTCGATCGCCGTCATGCCGAAGCCTGACTGATGAATCACCAGCTCGCCGAGCAGGAAGCCGTTGGGCTGCGGACGTAGCCGCAAATCCATCTCGGGATTACCGCCGCTGCGGAGACCGCTGATAGTGCCGGTGGCGATCGTCGGCCCGAGAAGGTTGCCTGAAGACCTCGATCCGCCCATCGTGCCGCCGATCGCGCCGCCGGTGCCCGGGTAAGACGCGTAGGGACTCGGGTTGGCGTCGGCGACAACTTCGAATTTCTTCGCGTCGAAGTATTGGCCGTTCAAATAAAAGTTGACCGTGTAGGTCCCGGGCAGAAACGCGCCGCCGCGCGAGTTGCCGACCCGTCCGCTGAAGGTCACCGTCTTCATGCTCGGCGAGACCGGCTGAAAGTCGTTGACGCTGCCGAGCGTGCGCCCATCCGGCCCGATATACGCCGCATCGACGCGGTATTGGCCGGGCTCCAGCTTGTAGAGCCGGTTCTCGAAGCTGACCTGCCACCCAATGAACAGCACCTTCGACACGCTGAAAGAATCAGTCGTGCCCGACAGCGCGGTACCCGTCTTGGTGGTGTTGAGAAAGCTGATGGCGCGAAGCTGCAGCGGCTTGGCGCGACGCTCGTCGATCATCGCGAGCTTGCGCGCTTCTTCATCGCGCTTGCGCTCCTCCGCTTTCGCCGCCGCCGCGGCCGCCGCCTCGCTAGCCGCGGCCGCGTTCTTCGCGCTCACGTCCTGATTGACGACAAAGGTTTCCTGCGTGAGCATCTTGTCGTCCGAGTAAAGCGCGACCTTGTAGGTGCCGGGGGGCTTGGCGGTCATGGTCGGCATCAGCGCGACGCCGCTGAAGTCGGCGGTTTGCTGCGCGGGTCCGACAAAAATATTGGTGTCGCTCGAGGCGATCTGAAGTCCGTTGGGATCGTAAAAGCGCGCCTCGACTTTCTCGTCGCGCCCTTCCAGCCCCGCGAGCAGATTCTTGAAGGTCGCCGTCCATTTCAGGTAGCGCGCGTTGGTGAGATCGGTGTCGTTGAACCTGGCTTGCGGCGGCGCGAGCGCGTTGCCCTCCCGCGTCGAGAGCGCCAGCGTCATGGTCGAAAATTCGAGCGGATTCTCGCGCGCCTTGGCCAGCAACTCCTCATGCTTCCACGGCAGCCCGTCGAACAGCGGCTTGAGTCCGAACCGCATTTGGAGTTCCGGATTTGAATAAAGGTAGGTCCCGCCGAATGCGGCTCCGGCCAGCACGATCAGAAAAATTACCAGGCCAATCGAGCGGCGCAGCCCGCTGCGAGGCTCGCGATGAGTGAACGGCTCGTCTTCGAACTCGAGTTGTTCCCGGTACTGCGACAGGCCGCCGGTTCCGCTGGTCGAGTTCACGCGCGCGCTGTCGAGGCCGCGTCCGTAGAGCATCATGTCGCGGAATTCCTGGATGCGCCCCGGCCGCCCGTCCATCTCGTACGCGAGCGCCGCATCGATAGCACCCGCAAGGTTGCTCGACACGGCAGGGCGAAGATCGCGCACCGGTGGAAAGCTGAACGGCGGGAACTTTTCCGGATCGCGGCCGGTCAGCACGTAATGCAACGTCGCGCCCAGTGAATAAATGTCGCTGCGCGGATCGACCAGGCCCTGGTACTGCTCCGGCGGCGCGAATCCGAGCGTGCCGATCATCGTGCCCTTGCGCGCCGCCTTGAACAGCCGCGCGATTCCGAAGTCCACCAGCACCACCCGTCCGTTCGAATTGAGCATCACGTTGGACGGCTTCATGTCGCGGTAGATTATGGGCGGCACCAGCCCGTGCAGGTACCCGAGCACGTCGCACAACTGGCGCGCGATATCGATCACCAGCCCCTCGGGGAGCGGCTCGCCGCGCACCGCTAGTTCCTCTTCGAGGTTGCGTCCCTCGACATACTCCATCACCAGGTAGTGTCGATTGGCGAGCTCGAAGCGGTCGGTGATCGCGGGAATCGCCTGATGCTTCAGTTGCGCGAGCGTGTCGGCCTCGCGCGCGAAATATTCGTTGGCCTCGATCCGCTGCGCCTGATCGATAAAGTGATCGACCATCTCTTTGATCGCGCACGGACGATTGGCCAGGCGCTGATCGCGCGCGAGATAAACCATGCCCATCCCGCCGCCGCCGAGCAGCCGGTCGATCGCGTAGCGGCCCTGCAGGATGGTGCCGGGCGCGAGCGGTCCAGTTTGCTGCGGCGTGTCTTTGGGCGAGGTTGCCATCGGTTAAGCGCCGGCGCGGCGGCCGCGCCTAGCTTGCATACACTACGATCACTGAAATGTTGTCGGTACCGCCGCCGGCGTTGGCCGCGACGATTAATTCGCGCGCCGCGTCGAACGGATCCGGGTTGCGGGTCAGGATGTCGCGGAGCTGCGGGTCCATGACGTGCGCCGTCAGCCCGTCGCTGCAGAGCACCATCTTGTCCCCTCGTTTCAGCTTTAGCGCGAGCGCCTCGGCGCCCGGCGGTCCGCTCTGCCGCGCGCCGAGCGAGCGCGTGATCACGTTTTTGTGCTCGTGCGTATGCGCTTCCTCTGCGGTTATCTGACCGATTTCGACCAGCCGCTGCACCAGAGAATGATCCTTCGTGATCTGCCGAAGCGTCGTGCCTTCCATCAGATACCCGCGGCTGTCTCCGACCCACGCCACGGCGGCGTCGGCGGCAGTAACCAGTGCGCAGACGCCAGTCGAACCCATTCCGCGCGACTCCGGATGGCTCGCCACATATTCGATAATTTTAGAATTCGCTTCTTCGAGAGCGCCCGTCAGCAACTCCGCTCCGTTTTTAACTTCTCCAGGTGCGGTATCGAGCCGGGCTTCAATGTAACTCCGGATTGTCTGGACGGCAATTGCAGAAGCGACTTCGCCGGCCTCCGCGCCGCCCATCCCGTCGGCCACGACGTACAAATAACACTGCGCCGGCTCAACCATCGACTCGCGCGTATACTCGACCGCCAGCACCGAGTCCTCGTTATGCTCGCGCACGCGGCCAACGTCAGTCATCGCCGCGGTGCGCAGCCGAATCGTGCTGCCGAGCGCAATCAGCTCGGCCTTGAACTCGTCGATGGTCGGCCAGCGATCCTTGGGATTGAAAGCGATCGCGCGGCGAATCGCATTCTCCAGCCGCGGCGTAACGACGTGCGGCGGATAGAATTGCACCGGACCTGCCTCTTCGCGCCAGCTCTCGCTCGGAATCCTCGCGCCGGTCAGCCATGTGTAGAGAATCGCGCCGGCGGAAAAAATATCCGCGCGCTTGTCCACCCGCTTGCCGCGATAAATCTCGGGCGCGGTATAGCCGTCGTTGAAAATCGGCTCGCCTTGAAGCTCGTTGTCGTTGCTCACGTAGTCCAGCCCCGTGAGCTTGATTCGCCCGTCTTTCGAAAGCGAAAGCGACTCGGGGCAGATGTCGTTCAGGCGCAGCGCCTTGCGATGCACGAACGAAATCGCCTGGCAGATCTGCACCGCAGCCGCGATCGCTTCCGGCTCGCTCATCTTCTGTGAACCGCGGCGCAGCGGCTTAAGTTCCTCGTCGGCATACACCAGGTACACGCGGCCGTTCTCCGCGAATCCCTCCGTCGCCCGCTGAAACGCGGGATGACTCATAATCTGCGACAGCGCGAGCACGCGCCCAAAGACCTCGCCGAGATCGTCGCCGAACGCCGGCGATCCATCTTCATGCGCGCCGTCTTCGCCCGCGGAATCTTCCTGAGTTTCGGCAACTACCGCCGCTTCAGCCGCTTCGCTCTCTTCATCTGGAGATGCAGTCTCCGCGGCCTCCGCCAGAGCTTCGGCGGTTGGACTTGCTTCCGCTTCGACGGCAGATTGTACGCCCTCCCCCGACGCATCCGCACTCGCCGACTTCGCCGTTTGAGAATTGGCGTGCGGTTGTGGTGATGGCGACGCGGTCCCGTTAGTCTGCGCTGCTGGCGGCT